>NZ_CP116256.1:8110872-8411861 GCF_027947575.1 Streptomyces rubrogriseus
GTGAACTACGACGCCTCGGACGCCGTGCTGCGCCAGGAGGCCGTCACCGCCGCGCTCAAGGGCCGGACGGTCGTGAACCTGAGCGCCGACACCCCCGGGCGCGCCCGGGACACGGCCGAGTGGGCCGCCCGGCACGGCGTCCGCTACCTGGACGGCGCGATCATGACCCCCGCCCCGACCATCGGCACGGACGACGGCGTGTTCCTGCACAGCGGCCCCGAGGAGCTGTACGAGGAGCACCGGCCGGTGCTGGCGGCGCTCGGCGGCACCCACACCCACCTGGGCGAGGACCCCGGGCGGGCGGCGGCCTACGACATCGCGCTGCTCGACGTCTTCTGGACGGCGATGGCGGGTTACGCGCACGCCCTCGCGGTGGCCCGGGCGGAGGGCGTCACCGGCGCGGAACTCGCGCCGTTCGCGCACGGCATCGCCGCGATCCTGCCGCCGCTGTTCACGGAGTTCGCCGCCGACACGGACGCCGGGACGTACTCGGGCGCGATCAACCCGGTCACCTCGGCCGTCTCGACCATGGCGCACGTCGTCCACGCCGCCGAGGCGCACGGCATCGACGCGAGCCTGATGCGGGTGATCGAGGGACAGGCCCGCCGGGTCGTCGCCCGGGGGCACGGCTCCGACGGCTACACCCGGGTCGCGGAGGTGATCACCGGGCGCTGACCCGGGCGGGGGAGCGAGCACGTCAGAACGGCAGGGGCCGCGCGTGGACCACGTCCAGCCGCGACACCGCGCGGGTGAGCACCACGTACAGCCGGTGCAGGCCCCGCCCGCCGGGGCCCTCCGCCGCCGCGATCGCCGCCGGTTCGACGGCGACGACGTGGTCGTACTCCAGGCCCTTGACCACGCTCGCCGGCACGACGGCCACCCGGGAGCAGAGCGCCTCGGGTCCGGCCGCCGCGATGCCGGCCGCGTCGAGGGCGGCCCGCAGTCCCGGCACGTCCGGGTCGGCGGCGACGACGCCCACCGAGCCCTCCCGGGTGAGCGCGTGCCGTACGGCGTCCACGACCGCCTCCGGCACGGCGCCGGGGACGGCCTGGCGCAGCGTCAACTCGCCGTCGCCGCGCAGCGAGCGGGCCGGCGGCACGTCCACGCCGAGCCGTGCGAGCAGCCGATTGGCGAGGCCCACCACCTCCTGCGGCACCCGGAATCCGGTGGTCAGCGGCACCACGGCCGCGTCCGGGCGGCCCAGGTGGGCGAGGACGGTCCGCCAGGAGCGCGCGGCCCACGGCGTGGTCCCCTGGGCGAGGTCGCCGAGGACGGTGAGCGAACCGAAGGCCGACCTGCGGGCGATGGCCCGGCACTCCATCGGGGACAGGTCCTGGGCCTCGTCGACGACGATGTGGCCGTAGCCCTCGGGGTGTCCGAGGAGTCCGGCGACCTCGTCGAGGAGGAGCAGATCGGCGGCGGACCAGCGCGCCGACCGCCACGACCGCGGTGCCCGCCCCGTCCACCGCAGGGCCCGCTGCTCCTCCTGGTCCAGCAGTCCGGCGGCGGCGCGGGCCAGCACTCCGGGGTCGCCGAGCAGCGGCGCGACGACCTCTTCGGGGCGCACCCGGGGCCATGCGGCGTCGAGGGCCGCGCCGACCGGCCGGCACCGTTCGACGCGGCGCAGCCAGGCATTGCTCTGCGGCCCGGCGCGCCGCTCGGCCCGCTCCTGGACGTACCGCACGATCCGGGCCCTGACCCGCTCGCGCCCGACGTCGTACGGCGGCTCCTCCTCCCGGACCTCCGCGACGATGCGGGCCAGCGCCTCGGCCGGGACCCGCCAGCGGTAGGCGCCGTCCGGCACGGCGAGGTCTCCGGCGGCGCCCGGGTCCACGCGCGCGTAGAGGGCGCGGCGCAGCACCTCGGCGGTCCGGGCGTCGTGCTTGAGGGCGGCGGCCGGTGCGTCGTCGGTGCGGGTGACCGGGTGCCGGGCGATCTCCCGGTCCAGCGTGGACTGCCGTACGCCGCTCTCGCCGAGGGCGGGGAGCACCTCGGCGATGTAGGAGAGGAAGGTCGGGTTCGGGCCGAGGATCAGCAGGCCGCCCCGCCTGATGCGCTGCGGGTGGGTGTAGAGGAGGTACGCGGCCCGGTGCAGGCCGACGGCGGTCTTGCCGGTGCCCGGGGCGCCCTGGACGCAGACGGTGCTGCCGAGAGCGGCGCGGACCAGGTCGTCCTGCTCGGGCTGGATGGTGGCGGCGATGTCCCGCATGGGTCCGACGCGGGGCCGTTCGATCTCCCGCGCGACGATGGCGCTCGCCCGGGACTCGCCCCGCCCGAGGTGCTCGTCCTCCATGCCGGTGAGGTCGGCGGCGTCGCCGCGGCTGCCGGGCGCCCATCCGAAGCGGCGGCGGACCGCCACGCCGCGCGGGTCGCCCGCGGTGGCCTGGTAGAAGGCGCGGGAGACGGGGGCGCGCCAGTCGACGACGAGGGGCGGGGCGGCCGGGTGCTCGGTGATGCGCAGCCGCCCGATGTGCAGCGCCCGCCCGGTCTCCTCGCCTTCCGCGAAGTCGAGCCGTCCGAAGAACAGCGGGCCCGGCGGCAGTTCGCGCATCTCCTTGGCCCGGCTGCGCAGCCGGTACCCGAGGACCTCGGCGTCGGCACCGGAGGCGGAGACGTCCTCGCCGGTGACGACGTGTTCCTGGGCGCCCTCGACCATCGCGGCGAGGACGGTCCGGCAGTGTTCGTGGTGGGCGCGTTCGCGGTCGAGGGCGCGCTGGAGGGCGGGTTCGGTCGACGTCATTCCGGCAAGCCTACCGGAATGACGTTACCGGGTTACATTTTTTACTCGGTCAGTTCAAGGCCGGGCCGCCGCGCTGAAGTGTCCGTCCGCCCGGCTCCCCAGTAGGTCCAGGAGCGCCAGGGCCTCGGCGTCCGGTGATCCGGCCGGCGCGGAGTAGAGGACGAGGCGCTGGTCGCGGTCGTCGAGGACGAGCGAGTCGCAGTCGACGGTGACCTCCCCGACGACCGGGTGCCGGAAGGTCTTCGTGAGCGTCGGCGCGGCCTGGACGTCGTGCCGCTCCCAGAGCCGCCCGAACTCGGGACTGGCGTCGCTCAGCTCGTCGACGAGTTCCCGCACCGCCGGGTCCGACGGGTACCGGGCGAGCGCGGACCGCAGTCCCATGACGACGTGCAGCCGGAAGTCCGCGCCGTGGGAGGTCCCGTACAGCTCGGTGCCGGTGGGCGTGGCGCCGAGGAACGCCCAGCGCGCCAGGTTGCGGTCCCTGGGGGCGAGTTCGCCGAAGTCCTCCATGAGCGCGGCCGCGAGGCCGTTCCACGCGAGCACGTCGTACGCGGCGGAGACCACGAAGGCGGCCGTCAGCGGGAGCCGCTCGATGAGCGCGAGGATGCTCGGGCGGACATCGCGCCGGTGCAGTCCGGTGCGGCTCGGCGCGGTGCCCGCGAGGACGTGGAGGTGGTCGGACTCGGCGTCCGTGAGCCGCAGGGCGCCCGCGATCCCGGCGAGGACCTCGCCCGACGGCCGCGGCGCCCTGCCCTGTTCGAGCCGGACGTAGTACTCGGTGGAGATGTGCGCGAGGACCGCCACCTCCTCGC
The DNA here is from genome assembly GCF_027947575.1 of Streptomyces rubrogriseus. Taxonomy (NCBI): domain Bacteria; kingdom Bacillati; phylum Actinomycetota; class Actinomycetes; order Kitasatosporales; family Streptomycetaceae; genus Streptomyces; species Streptomyces rubrogriseus. The sequence goes on from NZ_CP116256.1 coordinate 8,114,425, forward strand.
GGCGAAGACCCGGTGTCCGGCGCCGCGGGCCCGAGGGGAGTCCGACGTCCTCCGGCCGGAGCCGCTCGCGGCGGCTGCGGAGGAACGCCCCGAGCTCCTTCTTGTTGTCCATACCCCGAGTCTGCACGCCGCGCGGCGCCGGGTGCCTGGTACAGCCTGTGCCTGTATCCGCCCGCCGGGCGGCCGGACGCTGTCGACCATGACGAACAACACGAACAACACGAACGACACGAGCGACACGAACGACACCGACGCGCCGAACAGCACGCACACCGTCCACAGCGCACCCATCGGCCTGCTCACCGGCAAGGTCCTGTTCATCACCGGTGCCAGCCGCGGCATCGGGGCGGCCGCGGCCCGGCTCTTCGCCGCCGAGGGCGCCGCCGTCGTGCTCGCCGCCCGCGGTACCGACGCCCTGGACCGCGTGGTGAAGGAGATCCGCGCCGACGGCGGTGTCGCCGACGCCGTCGCCCTGGACCTGGCCGACCCCGCGAGCATCCGCGCCGCCGTCGACCACGTGGGGAACCTGCACGGCCGACTCGACGGCGCCTTCAACAACGGCGCGGCGATCCAGCGGCCCGGTCCGCTCGACACGACGAGCGACGAGGACGTCGACGAGCAGTTCGCCGTGAACTTCCGCTCGCACTGGACCGCCATGAACGCCGAGGCCGCGCTCATGCGGCGCACCGGTGGCGGGGCGATCGTCAACACGTCGAGCATCGGCAGCCGCCGCGCGAACCCGGCCCTGCCCGCGTACGGCGCCATGAAGCGCGCGCTGAACAGCCTCACCGAGACCGCCGCGGTGAGCTGGGCCGCCGACCGTATCCGGGTGAACGGCATCACGCCGGGCGGCACCGCCACGGAGATGATCGACGCGTGGGAGGAGGCGACCCCCGGCGTCGTCGACCGCATCAACGCGTCGACCCCGTTCGGCCGGATGGCCGAGCCCCGCGAGGTCGCCGAGGTCGCCGCGTGGCTGCTCAGCGACCGCGCCTCGTGGGTGACCGGCGCGATCGTGCCGGTCGACGGCGGCGCGGGCGCCTGAGCGGGCCGGGGCCGGACGGCGGGACCGGGCGGAGGGACGGGACCCGGCCGCCGAACCGACCGCGGCCGGTCATCCCTCCAACGGCCCGGCGCTCCTCCGCGGCCGCCCTGCCGCCAGCCCTCTCGCCAGCCCGGCGAACGCCCGTTCCGCCGCCGTGACCGCGTCGTCCCGGACGTCCGCCACCCGTTCCCCGGCGGCGATCCGCCGCCAGTTGTCCAGCGCGAGGACCCGCTGCACGGCGATGATCTGTCCGGCTGCCAGCCTGGCGTCCAGGTCACCGCCGAGCACCTCGGCGAGCGCGGCCTCGGACCGCTCCAGCTGGGTGTGCATCCGGGCGACCAGGGCGGGGGTGCCGTAGAGCAGCCGGTGGAAGGCGAGTACGGCGGGGTGGTCGTTGAGCCCGGTCACCGGGTCGCACCGCTCAAGGCCCGCCAGGAAGTGCCGCCGCAGCGCGTCGACCGGCGCGGGCTGCCCCGCCGCCGCCACCCGGGCCGCCTCGTCCTCGTGGTCGGCGATCCGGTGCAGGACCAGGTCCTCCTTGGCCGGGAAGTACCGGAAGAGCGTCGGCTTGGAGACCTCGGCCGCGGCCGCCACCTCGGCGACGGACACCGCGTCGAAGCCCTTCTCCAGGAAGAGTTCGACGGCGATGTCCGACAGGGTCCGGAACATCCGCTGCCTCTTGCGCTCGCGCAGACCGGGGGCGTTCATGCAGGCGAGCCTAGGGCCTGTCTGACAATTCGCGTCGTCGCCCGAAGGGCGGCCGCGCGGCGTCAGGTGCGTGCTCTCGGTGCGCCGGCCCCAGACCCGCGTACTGGCCGTACTCGGGTCTGGAGCCGGTGCGGCGAGAGTGCGTGCATGGCGTCGCGCGGCAGACGGGAATTGTCAGACAGGCCCTACGGGGTGTCCGGCAGGGGCTCCTCCGCGTCCGGGTGCGCGCGGCCCCACCGCACGAGGGCGGTACCGATCTCGGCGGGGCCGGGCACCGACTCCAGTCCGAGGGGCGGGGCCGCGCCGGTGAGGACGGCGTGCAGCCGGGCGGCGGCGGCACCGACCCCGGGGCCGGCCGATCGCGCGTCCCGCCCCAGCGAGACGGCTTCGCGGACGACGTCGGTGAAGACCGACTGGGCCCTCTTGTAGCCGACGATCCGCTCCAGGTCCTCGCGCCAGCCGCGGGTGCCGCCGGGGCGCACGGCCTCGACCGTGCGGCTCCACTGCTCCGCCATCCGGGGGCCCTGCCGGGACGGGTAGCGCATCAGGTGCAGATGAGTGGCGAGGTCGTAGAGCGGATCGCCGACCATCGCCAGTTCCCAGTCGATGGTCCACAGCCGCCGGTCCGCGTCGACGATGACGTTCTCGCGGTGCAGGTCGGCGTGGAGCAGGCAGAACGGACGTTCCCGGAGCCCGGCGACGTGCTTGCGCAGGCGCTTGAACGCGTCGTCGTCCAGTCCCAGGGCCGCGTAGAGGGAGCCGAACCGCGGCAGGTTCTGCCGGTAGACGCGCTGCTCGGTGAAGCAGACGAGCCGTTCCATGAAGCCGTCGGTGTCGCCGTCCGCCGGCCGGTCCTCGGCACCGCACCGCCGCTCCACCGGCAGCGTCCGCGCCGTGACGGCCGCCATCTCGCCGAAGAGCCGCACGATCTGCCGCGTGAACGCCTCGGGCACCGCCCGGCCGGCCCCGTGCAGCGATCCGAGGGTCCGGCCCTCGACGAACCGTTGAAGGGGCAGCCCGCCGACCTCGAAGACGTCCGGCACGCCGGTGATCCGGCCCTGAAGGGCGCGCAGCAGCTGCTCCTCCGAGACGAAGCACCGGCGGTCGAACCAGAGCAGGCCGCTGCGCGGCTCGCGGCACTTCCAGCGGGCCCCGTCCGCGGCACCCGTGGCTCCGGGCAGCGGAACCACGTACGTCTCGTGGTGGTAACCGCGCAGGGGGCCCTCGACCGCGCTTGCGTCACCGCTCACCTCGACGGCACGGAGCCGGGCGGGGGAGGCCGATTGAGGCGACATCTACCGTTTTTCTTTCGCCTTGACCCTTGCGGAGGTGCAGGAGTGGGAAAACGGTACTCCTGTTGTCCCCCTCATCCCCGCGGAACCCCGGCGAACGCCGCCGCGCCGTCCCTCCGCACGGCGAACGGATGGGCACGTGTACGACGCCGGGGCGGGTCAGGCCCGTACGGGTCCCGGGCCCGCCGCCTCCCACAGCAGTCTGAGGACCGGCTCCAGGGAGTCGACGACCGTGTCCGCGCCCGCCTGTTTGAGGAGCTTGGTCTTCCGTTCGTTGTGGCCGTAGCCCAGGAAGGGCACGCCGGCCCGCCGGGCGGCGGTCACGTCGGAGGCCGAGTCGCCGACCATCAGGGCCCGTGCGGGGGCGGCGCCCATCGCGCTCAGGGCGCGGTTGAGGCAGTGGGGGTCGGGTTTGAGCAGGTGCGGGTCCCCGGTGCGGCCGTAGATGTGGGGGGCGAAGCAGCCCAGCAGGCCCCGGGTCTCCAGGTACTCGCTCACCACGCGGGGCGAGTTGTTGGTGGTGACCGCGAGGCCCACGCCGAGGGCGGACCAGGTGCGGATCAGGGCGTCCGCGTACGCGGTCGGCCACGCGGTGGGCACGGCGCGCCGTTCCTCCCGGGTCAGCCGTTCCTCGAACTCGACGACCAGGTCGCTCTGCCGGTGTCTGCGGTTGACCGCGGCCAGCAGGGCGTGCGGGTCCGGGTGGACCTGCTCCTCCTGGGTGAGCAGGTCCTTGAGGCCCAGCCGCTCCAGCCAGTCCACCAGTTCGGCCGCCACCAGGTCGGCCGAGTAGCCCGCGAACAGTCTGCAGATGGGGCCGTCGAAGTCCCACAGGACGAAGCGGGCACCCATGACCAGGTCCCGCAGGGCCTCGGACTGCTCGTCCGGGCCGGCCCGCCCGCTCACCGGTTCCGTCTGATCCGTATCGGAAGTCACTAGGAGAGTGTCATGTCCGTGGTGATGGTTTCCCAGAGGGCGTCGAACCACTTCTGTGATTCCTCCACGAACACCGCGTCGCGGTGACCGCTCCGCTTCAGGAACGAGAACAGCAGCGACTGGGAGCCGAGCGCGTCGTACATCTGGAGCGTCCGGCTCTCGTACTCCTCCTCGCGCCGGGTCAGCATGTAGTAGCCGAGGAGGGCCTCCTCGCCGTTGAGCAGGTACAGCTTCATCGGCGGGGTGAACGGCAGGGCGCGGAAGGCGATGCGCACGTCGACGCGGTGGGTGGAGCGCACGGCGTGCAGGTTGTGCTGGAGGACGCGGGCCTGGGCGTTGCGCATCTGCAGCCAGCGCTGGTGGACCGGGTCGTCCTCCTCGTCCTCGACCAGGACGGGGAAGGCGAGTTCGATGTCGCGGGAGGGCATCAGCACGCGGAAGTCGATCGACTCCGGGTGGATGCGGCCCTCGTGGATCAGGCGGAGCGGCTCGCTGAGGGCCAGCATCAGCGTCTCCGAGGTGTGGCACACGACGTCGACCTTCACGTGCGGTGCCGCGAACGCCTCCGCCAGGCGCGGCCCGAGCGCCACCATCGTCGGCTGCGGCTCGGCCCGCGGTGTGACGGGCTCGGCGATGCGGGGCGGGCTGCCCTTGCTGACGTTGGTGAGCAGGCCGTCCTCCTGGAGCGCGCGCAGGGCCTGGCGGACGGTGCCGCGCTCCACGCCGAACTCCTCGGCCAGTTCGGCCTGGGTGGGCAGGCGGTCGCCCGCCCTGAGGTCTCCCCCGCGGATCCGCTCCCGCAGGACGTCGGCGATCTCCTGGGCCGAGAGCCTTCTGCTGCCGTTCACGGACACGTTCTCCTGAGTCACGACCAAACGCTACAACTTCGACCTACCTATAGGGAGTTGTTTGAAACTTGTTTATAGGTAGTAGCCAAGTGGGGACAACCTAGGGAGAGTTGGTTGCCAACTTCGCCCAGTTGGCGAAAGTCTATCTTCCCGAAGGGGGGAAGGCCATGCCCGTCCTCACCCTGGTCTCCGCGGTCTTCGTCATCGCCTTCGAGCAGATCGTCCAGTGGAAGTACGGTGCCACCGGCATCGTCGGCCTGCTCCTGCTCACCATAGGCATCAAGGCCAAGAGCCCCTCCGTCAGCTCCGCCGGAGCGGTGCTGCTGGCCCTCCTGGTCGCGGGTCCCGCGCTGTGAGGGGGACGGTCAGCCCGTGAGCACCAGCTCCGAGCTGATCGTCCCCCACAGCGCGTCGAACCACAGCCGGGACTGCTTCACGAACACGCCGTCGCGCAGGCCACCGCCCTGTTCGAAGGCGAACAGCGTCGAGCGGATGCCCTCCGCGTCGTACATCTCCAGCTGCTCGTGGTCGATCTCCTGCTCGCGCCGGCCGAGGGTGTAGTACGCGAACAGGGCCTCGCTGCCGTTGAGCACGTACAGCTTCACGGGCGGGGTGAAGGGCAGCGCGCGGAAGGTGACGCGCACGTCTATGCCGTGCGTGGCGCGCAGGCTCAGCAGGTTGTGCCGGAGCACCTGCCCCTGGGCGTTGCGCATCGCCAGCCACCGCTCGTGCACCGGGCCGCCCGCCGCGCCGCCGGAGACCGCCACCGGGAAGGCGAGGTCGATGTCGCCGCTCGGCAGCAGGACCCGGACGTCGACCTTGGCCGGTTTCAGTCGCCCGGCGTGGATCTGGCTCAGCGGTTCGCCGAGGGCGAGGGTGAGGGAGACGGAGGTCAGGCAGAGCGCGTCGATCTCGACGTGCTCGGCGGCGAAGGCCGCCGCGATCCGGGAGGCGAGGGCCACGGTGGTGGGCATCGGCCGCGCTTCGGGGCCGGCCTGGGGGCCGTACGGGTCGGGCGCGACGGTCGCCGGGCTCCCCTTGGACACATTGGTGAGCAGACGTTCCGACTGAAGGATGCGCAGGGCCTGGCGGACGGCGCCCCGCTCCACGCCGAACTCCTCGGCCAACTGGGCCTGCGTGGGCATGCGCTGGCCCGGCCGCAGTCGACCGGACCTGATCCGGGCGCGCAGCTCGTCGGCCACCTCTCGATGTGTTGCCTGTGGCCGCTGCGGTCTCTCCCGCCCGTTGACGGGGGCGTGTTCCGGCTCCACGACCAAACCCTACAACTTCTCGCCATCTTCCGGCAGTTCGCGGAAAGGTGGTTATGAGACGCTTCCAAGCGGAGATAAGTACAGTGAAGTTGGCAGCCAACTTGAGCAACGTGGTCGAGCCTCACGGGGGTTGGCCACCACGGTGACAGGGGGACCACCATGCCGCTCATCGCCATCGTCGTCGCGGCTCTGGCCATCGGGTTCGAGCAGCTCGTGCAGTGGAAGTACGGGCCGATGGGCATCATCGCGTTCGTCGCGCTGTCCATCGGCATCAAGGCGAAGAACACCATGATCGGCGGTGTGGGTGCGGTGATCCTCGTGATGCTGCTCGCCCAGTCCGGCTGAACCGACGTACTGACGGCCGGGCCCCCTTCCGGAGGGGAGCCGGGAGCCCGGCCGGTCAGTAGGCACCACGCACAACAGGCACAACAACCACAACCACAACCACAACTGAAGAGCACGTCGAAGAACCCGCGCTACGGATGCGCACGTCCACCGTCACCGGAGGAAGGGAGTCACCTCAGAAGATGTCCGGGCACCAAGGCCGCCTGGACGTACGCAGCAGGGCGTCGACCACACGGGCGGCGCCCGCTCGTTCTTCCCGCACCCGGCCGAGCGCGGCCAGCCGCACCGCCGACCCGTCGCCCAGCCACAGCGCGGCCAGCTCGCCCACCTCCAGCACGAGGTCGGCGCTCTCGGTGGTCGGCGCGCAGGACGCCCCGTCCGGCCCCGCCTCCAGCCGCCACCGCCCGCCGGTGAGGCCTCCCCGGTCCACGACCTCGAGGACCAGCGACCCCTGCCCGTCGTACGTCCGCGCCTCCAGCGCCCGCGCCACGTCCAGGATCCGCACCCACAGCCAGTCGGCCTGCGTGGTGATGCGTGCCGCGCGCGGGTCCGGCAGGAGGTCCGGGAGCAGGTCGTCCGGGGCGCGCCAGCCGCTCTTCACCGTCTGGACCCAGTCGATCGAGCACAGGTAGTGCCACAGCGCACGCTCGGCGGCCGGGGTCACCCCGATCAGCCAGTCGACGGTCGCGGTGTTCAGCGGCTGCTTGGCGTCGCCCCAGTGGTCGTCGGTCCGGTACGAGGCCAGTCCCTCGACCCCGCCGTCCGCCGAGCGGTACAGGGCGTAGCAGGGCTCGGTCCAGGGGGAGCCGTTCCAGTCGACGACACCGGTCCGGTAACGCCACCACAGCTCGGTCCGGCTGACCGCGCCCGGCTGGGCCCGGCGCAGCCGCTCGTGCAGCGCGGGGCCGAGCTTGCGGACGTCCGCGCCGTCCACGAGGTCGATCCGGCCGCCGTCCTCCGGGGCGGCCCAGCGCGGGTCCAGACCGGCGCGGGCGACGTCGACGGTCCACTCGGTCAGGCTCGTGGCGGGGCCGAAGCCGTACCGGCCGTAGATCGGGTACTCCGCCGCGATCAGCGTCGCGACGACGTCCCCGCGCTCCTTCGCCGCGGCCAGGTCCTGCGCCATCATCCGGGTGAGCAGGCCGCGGCGGCGGTGGGTCGCGGTGACGGTGACGTTGGAGATCGCGTCGGCCCGGACCGGGCCGCCCCCGACGGCCGTCAGCTCCTGGTCGAAGGACCGGAAGGTCGCCACGCACCGGTCGCCGTCGAAGGCGCCGAGCGACCGGCCGGGCACGAACTCGTTTCGGCGGGCCTCCAACTGCTCCTCGGCCACGGCGGGCGGCCGCAGGAATCCCGTGTTCAGCGCCCGGTTCCAGTCGGGGAACTCGGCCTCGGTGATGGGACGTACGTCTATCTCGGTGCGGCGGCTCATACGCTCACCGTAGATCGCCGGTCCGGCCGCGTCGCGGGGATTTACAGAGCGGCCCCCGAAGGCCCCGGACGTCAGAAGGACGCCCGGATCTCCCCCACCTCCCGGCCGCCGCCCAGCAGGGCCGCCCGGCCGATGCGTTCGACGACCGGGCCCTCCACGCCGAGCAGCGTCAGGGCGCGGGCCAGCACCGGGCCCAGGGCCCGGCTCGCGCCGTCCTCGATCTTGAAGGCGAGGGCGCGGCCGTCCGGCAGGGCCACCGCCTGTACGGCCTCGGCGCCCATCTTGGAGAGGCTGCCCGGCACCTCGCGCATCAGCCAGGTGTCGGCCCGCCGGCTGCCGGCGACGTACTCGGGGTGCGCGCGCATCGCGTCGGCGACCCGGCGCTCGGCCGAACCGGGCTCGGCGGCGACGAAGGAACGGAAGGCGCGGGCCAGCCCGACCAGGCTGATCGCCATCAGCGGCGCCCCGCACCCGTCGGTGCCGACGGCGGCGACCGGCTCGCCCGCCGCGTCCTCCACAACCCTGTGGATGACGCGCTGGAGCGGGTGCTCCGGGTCGAGATAGGTCTCCAGCGGCCAGCCCTGCTGCGCGCAGACCGCCAGCATCGCGGTGTGCTTGCCGGAGCAGTTCATGGTGACGCGGTCGGGCTCGGCACCGGACGCCAGGTACGTCTCCCGCTCCTCGGCGTCCAGCGGCAGGTCGGGCGGGCACTGGAGCAGCGCCGGGTCCAGGCCGTACTCGGCCAGCATCTTGCGGACCAGATCACGGTGAAACGGTTCTCCGGAGTGGCTCGCGGCGGCCAGCGCCAGCCGCTCCCCCGCGAGGTCGAGGCCCGCCCGCAGCACGCCCGCCGCCTGCATCGGCTTGTTCGAGGAGCGCGGGAAGACCGGCGCCGTCACCTCGCCCAGCGCCAGCTCCACCGCTCCGTCGGTGCCCAGGACCACCAGGCTGCCCCGGTGCCGCCCCTCGACGAAGCCGGACCGGACGACCTCGGCGAGGACGGGCGGCACGACGGGCGAGAGGGCGGACGTGGGCGCGGCCCGGTCCGCATGCGACGGCTGCGACGGGTGTGACGGCTGCATCGGTTGCGACGGCTGGGGCGCGGGCATCGGCGGTGGCCTTCCGGAACGGACGACCCCCGCGGCGACGGCCCGGGATCACCGGGCTCCAGAGGCGGCGCGGATGGCCGCCCCGTGTCACACGAGCAGGTCGTCGACTTGTGCTTCCCCCTCACGGTACCGGCGCGCGATCTCCGCGCTACAGCCGTCCGCCGTGCGCTGGAGCCGCTGCCGGCTCCGGGAGACCTGCTGCTCGTAGCGGACGAGCCGCCCCATCCCGGCGGTCAGCTCGACGTCGGTGCGGGCCGTCAGGTCGGACAGCTCCACCTCGCCCATCATCTCCGCGGCCAGCTGCCGGCACTCCTCGCTGCGCGGGGTGGCCAGCGTCACGTGCCGGGCGGAGGAGCGCTGCCGGGCCGGGGCGTCGGCGAGGATCTCGGAGAGCCGCTCCACCACCGATCCGGTCGCCGCGGTGGTGACCACGGACGACGACGGGGCCGGCCCGCGCCCCGCCAGCTCCGCGCGCAGGATGTCGATACGGCCCTGCAGCAGCCGCCGTACGTAACTGAGGTCGGCCTCCTCGCGCTGGGCGTCCCGGCGCAGCGTGCGCAGCTCCGGCAGGCTCAGCGCGGTCAGGTCCCCCTCCGGGGTGTCCGCCGGCAGCTCGGGGCTGTCCGTGCGCTGCACGGGCGCCCGGGGCGCCTCCGGACCACCCAGGCCGGCCGGACCGCTCGGACCGCCCCGCCCACTCGGACATGTCAACGCGGCAGTCCCGAACGACCGCCCCGTACTCGGTGTGCTCATGCGCCTCAACCGTCCCCTCGCCCGGCGTCTGGGAGCATCGTGCCACCCCAAGTGGCCGCTATGTGACCGAGTGCCCCCGATCGGACCCGATCGGCCCCAGATGGGGGGTTCGCAGTGAAAAGAAACCCCCTACGGCCCCGCCCCTCCACACCCTAGGGGCGCACGGCATCATTGCGGGATGCGTGCAGTGGTGCAGAGGGTGGACGGCGCGAGCGTCGTGGTGGACGGCGAGACCGTGGGGGCGATCGACGGCGAGGGCCTGTGCGTCCTGGTCGGTGTCACCCACGACGACACCGAGGAGAAGGCGGCGCAACTGGCCCGCAAGCTCTGGTCGGTGCGGATCCTGCACGACGAGAAGTCGTGCAGCGACCTCGACGCCCCGCTGCTGGTGATCAGCCAGTTCACTCTTTATGGCGACGCCCGCAAGGGCCGCCGCCCCACCTGGAACGCCGCCGCCCCCGGTGACGTCGCCGAACCCCTGGTCGACGAGGTCGTCGCCCGGCTGCGCGCGCTGGGCGCGACGGTGGCGACGGGCCGCTTCGGCGCGCAGATGCGGGTGTCCCTGACGAACGACGGCCCGTTCACGGTCCTCGTGGAGGTCTGAGACGGGCCCTGGAGGCCCTACGGCTCGACGACCGTCTCCTGCGCGGCCGCCGTGTCCTCGGCCATCAGCCGGGCGTCCACCGGTACGTTCCGCTTGACCAGGGCGAGGGCGACCGGGCCCAGCTCGTGGTGGCGTACGGACGTGGTGACGAAGCCGATCTTCCGGCCGTCGGGCCCGTCGTCCGCGAGGCGGATCTCCGCCCCGTTCGGCGGCAGGTGGACCTCGCTGCCGTCCAGGTGCAGGAAGACCAGCCGACGCGGCGGCTTGCCGAGGTTCTGCACCCGGGCGACGGTCTCCTGCCCGCGGTAGCAGCCCTTCTGGAGGTGCACGGCCGTGCCGATCCAGCCCAGCTCGTGCGGGATGGTCCGGTGGTCGGTCTCGAAGCCGAGGCGCGGGCGGTGCTGCTCGACCCGCAGCGCCTCGTGCGCGAGGATCCCGGCCGCCGGGCCGGCCTGGGCGGCGAACGCCTCCAGCTCCTCCCGCGGCAGGAAGAGGTCACGCCCGTACGGCGTCTCGCGGACGACGGCCGAGGCGGGGGCCTGGGCGATCGAACCGGCCGGCAGGTGCACGAGGGCGGTGTCGGCGGTGCGGTCGGCGACCTCGACCCGGTAGAAGAACTTCATCGACTCCAGGTAGGCGATCAGCGCCTCCTGGCTGCCGGGCTCGACGTGGGCCCAGACGGTCGTGCCGTCGTCGACGAGGTACAGGGCGTGTTCGATGTGGCCGTTCGCGGAGAGGATCAGCGCCTCGGTGGCCTGGCCGGTCGGCAGGTCGCTGACGTGCTGGGTGAGCAGCAGGTGCAGCCAGCTCAGCCGGTCGTCGCCCGTGACGGTGAGGACACCGCGGTGGGAGAGGTCGACGAAGCCGGTGCCGTCGGCGAGGGCACGCTGCTCGCGGAACAGGTCGCCGTAGTGGGCGGCGACGCCTTCGTCCACACCCTCGGCGGGAACGGCGCCGGGCAGGGACAGCAGGGGGCTCTTCATACGCCCAGCCTACGACTCGCTTACGAGTCGGTAGTTGAACCCTTCAGGGAACAGCTCTCGCACCGGCCGAAGATCGCGAAGTGCTTCATGTCGGTGTCGAAGCCGAACTGCTCGCGCAGCTTGGCGGTGAAGTCGGCGGCCACCGACAGGTCGGCCTCGATCACGTTGGTGCAGTCCCGGCAGACCAGGTGGATGTGGTGGTGCCGGTCGGCCAGGTGGTAGGTGGGCGCACCGTGCCCGAGGTGGGCATGGCTGACCAGCCCCAGCTCCTCAAGGAGCTCCAGCGTGCGGTACACGGTGGAGATGTTGATCCCCGACGCCGTCTTGCGCACCTGGCCGAGGATGTCGTCGGGGGTCGCGTGCTCGAGGGTGTCCACGGCTTCGAGCACCAGCTGCCGCTGGGGCGTCAGCCGGTAGCCGCGCTGCCTGAGGTCGCTCTTCCAGTCGGTGCTCACCACACCCACGAGTCTAGGACTACTTGAAGAAAGCGATCCCGTCGTCCGGCATGTCGTCCGGCAGGGCCTTGGCCCAGCGCTCGACGTCCTCCGGGGTGACGACCTTCTTCAGGTGCGCCGACATGTACGGGCGCAGCTCGACCTCGGGGGTCTGCTTCTCGCCGACCCACATCAGGTCGCTCTTGACGTAGCCGTACAGCCGCTTGCCGCCGGTGTAGGGCCTCGACGCCGCGGTACGGGCTACCGCGTCCGTGACCAGGTCGATCTGGGGCTTCTGGTCGGCCAGCTCGCCGTACCAGATCTCGATGACGCCGTCGTCGCGGGTCATCGTGACCTCGACCTTGCGGTTCGCGTCGATGCGCCAGAAGCCGTGCTCGGACTCCAGCGGGCGGACCTTGTTGCCGTCGTTGTCCAGCACCCAGGTGTGGGACTGGTACTCCAGGAAGTCCCGGCCGTCGTGGGTGAAGGAGACCTCCTGGCCGAAGTTGCACTTCTCGGCACCGGGGAAGTCGTGCACACCCGCGCCGGCCCAGTCACCCAGCAGGAAGACGAGCGGGACGAGGTCCTTGTGCAGGTCGGACGGGATCTCGATCATGAGCGGTACTTCCTGGCGTCGGTGATCAGCGCTGGCCCTGGTACAGCTTCTTCACGGTCAGACCGGCGAAGGCGAGAACGCCGACGCAGACCAGGACCAGCAGGGCTTCGAAGAAGATCTCCACGGGGTGCTCCTTGAGCGGGGGGCATACGACAGGGCCGCCCCCAGCTTACGCGGCCCACCTCGGCTCTTCTCGCCGGACTCCGCCCACGAACGCGGCCCACGCGGGCCCGGCGAACAGGAGCGCGCCGCGGGAGGGGTCCTTGCTGTCCCGGACGGGGACAAGGGGGAGGCCGGGGGCGACCTCGACGCACTCGCCGCCGTCCTGGTTGCTGTAGCTGCTCTTGCGCCAGTCGGCGGCGCGGAGGAGATCGTCGGAGACCTCGACGCAATTGCCCCCGTCCGGGTTGCTGTAGCTGCTCTTGCGCCAGGTGATCGTGCTCAGGTCGATGGCTCGCATGGCGCTTCCTCCAGCATCCGCTCGATGAACTCCCGCGACGCCCCCGGCGACAGGGCCATATCGCGCACCCGATCGTATCGGAGCTGAAGCAGATCAACGGCCTGTGTTTCTTGCACCAGTTCGCCTGAGTAGCCGGTCTCCACCCAAGCCACGGTCCGGCCGCTGGTGCCCCGCAGGAACATGGCGTCGATATTGGGCAGCCCGTGCAGCCCGGCCGCCAGGAGTTGCACCTGGACGATGACGTTGGCGCGGCCTCCCATCACCAGGAGATGACGTAACTGCGCCTGCCACTCGGCGGGCGCGCTCATCGGGCTGCACAGCGCTGCCTCGGAGAGCAGGGCCCGGAACTGCGGCCCGCCCTCGGCCAGCAGCGGCTCACGCCGACCCATACGCGCCGCCACCTGCTTGTCCAGCTCGACGCCGGTCAGCCCGCCCTGGCTAAGCAGCTCCGCCGCGTACTCCGGCGTCTGGAGCAGGCCCGGCACGATGCTCGGCGAGTACTGCCACATACTCACCGCCTCGGCCTCAAGGACCATGTACCGGCGGTACCGCTCCTTGAACTGCGTGGGATCGGCCACCGCCAGCTCCCACAGCGTGAGCAGCATGCCGCCCGTTCCGTAGTACTGGTCCAGCGCCTCCACGATCTCCGGGCCGCCCAGCGTGTGGCCGTTCTCCATCTTTCCGAACTGGGACGCGTCCCAGCCCACCACCTCGGCGACGCCCCGCAGGGACACGCCCCGCCCGTGCCGGAGCAGCCGCAGCTCCTCCGCGAACCGCGCCCTCGGTTCCTGACTGCGACCCGTGATCGCCCTCCGCTGCGGCACCGCACCCCTCCCGGCTCTGGAATTTGTGGAATTTGGAGCGCCCGTTGTGGCACTAGCGGCCGTTCCGGGCTTGGCGACCCCCGCCGTGGGTCATGCTCGTACTGCCCACCACTACGCAGTGTAGGGCAACTGTCGCATTCCGTATAGATGTTGACGTAAGGGAGCGGACCCGTGAGAACAGAACCGGCCACCTACGAGCCCGGCACCGTGCTCTACGACACCGTCGCCGCCAGGGTCGGCGAGTACCGGGGCCGCAGTGGGGCGCGGGTGCTGCTCCGCCCCCTCGGCGGCGGCCGGGAATGGGAGGCGGAGCCGCCCGCACTGCGCCCGGCGACCGACCGCGAGCGCCTCGGGGCGAACCTGCGCGCCGCGAACGACCGCACCCTCGCCACGCCCCCGGCCCCCGGCGAGCTGGAGCGGCCACCTCTGCCGGTGCCGGGCTGCGAGGCCTGCGCCTGGCTGGCCGAGCGGCGGGAGACCGCACGCGCGGCGTTCGACCACAGCGCGGTGTCGGACGCGAACGTCCTGCTGCGCCAGCACCAGCGCAAGGAGCACGAGGGATGACGTACGACGGCGGGCTGCCCTACGAGGAGTGCCGGCGGGCACAGCGGCTCGCGCCGCGACGGGACCGGGCTCCCCTCTCCCCCGGCTTCGCGATGCCCCCGTTCCACCCGGGCCACCCGCCCCGGCCCGCGCCGAAGCACAAGACCGCGCCCCGGCGGCGCACCCGGCTGGACGGCGCCACCGTCAGCGGCCTGCTGACCGTCCTCTGCGTCGCGACGCTGCTGGTGACGATCACCTTCGCGATCTGACGCCGCCCGCGAGGGCTACGCTTCCGGCATGGCGAAGAAGCTCGTGATCAAGGTGACGGCGGGGGCGGACGCGCCCGAGCGGTGCTCGCAGGCGTTCACGGTGGCGGCGGTGGCCGTGGCCAGCGGGGTCGACGTGTCGCTGTGGCTGACCGGTGAGTCCGCGTGGTTCGCGGTGCCGGGGCGCGCGGCCGAGTTCGAGCTGCCGCACGCCGCGCCGCTGCCCGACCTGCTGGACTCGCTCCTGGCGGGCGGCCGGGTGACGCTGTGCACCCAGTGCGCGGCCCGGCGCGACCTCACCGAGAAGGACGTCATCGAGGGCGTGCGCATCGCGGGCGCGCAGGTCTTCGTGCAGGAGGCACTGGCCGACGACACGCAGGCCCTCGTCTACTGACGTCAGTGACGTCACTGGCGGCGGGCCGGGGCAGGCGCCCTCAGAAGTGGGTGCCGCCGTCGACGCGGACCTCGGTGCCGGTGATGAACCGGCCGTCCTCCGAGGCCAGCATCGCGACGACCGACGCCACCGTCTCCGGACCGGCGAAGCCCTGGCCGAGTGCCGGGGAGAGCTTCGCGAACAGGGCCATGTCGGCGTCCTCGGGCAGCCCGGGACCGACGCTCTGCCCGCTGGCCCCGCTGCCGTCCGTCATGCCGGAGGCGATGGAGCCGGGCTGGACGGCGGTGAAGCGGATGCCGCGCCCCGCGTACTCGGCGGCCAGGGCGTGGGTCATGGACTGGATGCCGCCCTTGCTCGCCGCGTAGGCCGCCATGTAGGGGTGCGCGAACGCGGCGGAGGTCGAGCTGAAGTTGACCACCGCCGCGTCCCGGCCCTCCAACAGCGCCGGGACCGCCTCGCGGATCACCAGGAAGGTGCCGACGAGGTTCACCGTCAGGACCCGGGTGAAGTCCGCGAGGCTGGTCTGCCCGGTGTGCGAGGAACGCAGGATGCCGGCCGCGTTGACCAGGACGTCGAGGCCGCCCAGCGCGTCCGTCGCGGCCCGGACCCCCTCGCGCACCGAGGTCTCGTCGGCGATGTCGACGACGAGCGTGGTGAGCCGGTCCGCGTGGGCCCCGGCCTTCTCCGCGGTGTCCTTCAGGCCCGGCTCGCTGACGTCCGCCGCGACGACGGTGCCGCCCTCCGCGAGCAGCCGCAGCACGGTGGCCTGGCCTATGCCCGAGCCGCCGCCGGTGACCAGGGCGCGACGGCCCTCGTAACGATGCAAGTAGTTCATGCCCGTCACCGTACGCCTAGGTGGCACGTTTTGCCATTACGTCACGGCGTGCCGCCGGGTGGTCGCAGGCCGTACGCTTCTCGGGTGAGCACCGAGCCACCGCCCCCGACGCTGACCGAACGCCGCAAGGCCGCGACCCAGCTCGACATCGCGCACGCAGCGGCAGAGCTCTTCGCCACCCGGGGCCCGGAGGCCACGACGGCGGAGGAGATCGCCCGGCGGGCGGGGGTCGCGCTGCGGACCTTCTACCGGTACTTCCGCTCCAAGCAGGACGCCGTCGGCCCGCTGCTCACGGTCGGCGCCGACCGCTGGCGGGCACTGCTGGCCGAGGCACCGCCGGGCAGCGCGCTCGGTCCCGCCCTGCGCGGCGCGGTCGAGCAGGCGCTGGCGACGCCGGATCCGCAGGCCGTCGAGGCGCTGCTGCGCTCGCGTGGTCTGCTGCGCGCCGCCGCGGACGATCCCGCGCTGCGGGCGGTCTGGTACCGCGTGAACCAGGAGTCGGAGGAGCTGCTCATTCCGGTGATCGCCCGGCTGACGGACGGCCACCGGGACCCGCTGGAGGTGCGGCTGGTCGCCGCCGCGGCCACCGACGCCATCCGGATCGCCCTGGAGACCTGGTCCGGCACCGAGGCCGCGACCGAGGGTCCCGGCTCCCCCGCCGACCTGGCGGTGCGCTGTCTGCGCAGCCTCCTCGGCGCCGGGGACGACACGCCTTAGTGGCGCTTCGTGTCGGTGACGCTTCTCGTCAGTGGCGCTTCTTGCCGTCCAGTTCGTCCCACCACTCGTCGGACTGGGCGTCGCCCGACGGGTCGTCCCACCAGCGGTCGTCCGGACCGCGCCGGTTGGCGACCATCGCGGCCACCGGGGGGATGAGCATCGTGAACACGCACAGGCCGACGGCCGCCGGGACGGACCAGAGGCGTACGACTCCCCAGGCCAGGACGAAGAGCACGATGCAGGTGCCCATCATGGCGAAGTAGACGTGCCGCCGCCGTGCGTACATACCTCCAGCGTAGGTCCGGACACCCGGTCCGGACACGCCGAAGGGGCCGCACCCCAGGCGTCCAACCCGGTGGGTGCGGCCCCTCGGCCGTCGCGCGGCGTGCGCGCCACGCTGCCTGCCGTCAGACGGCGATCGCGACCTCCGCGAGGCCGCCCTGCTGGGCGACGACGGTGCGGTCGGCGGTGCCGCCCGGGACGAGCGCGCGTACGGTCCAGGTGCCCTCGGCCGCGTAGAAGCGGAACTGGCCCGTCGCGGAGGTCGGGACCTCCGCCGTGAACTCGCCGGTGGCGTCCAGCAGACGGACGTAGCCCGTCACCGGCTCGCCGTCGCGGGTCACCTGACCCTGGATGGTGGTCTCACCGGGCTTGATCGTCGAGGCGTCGGGGCCGCCGGCCTTCGCTCCGCACATGTCGTTACTCCTGAGGTGTTGGGAAAGGTCGGTCGGTTGCCGTACCCGGGCGGGTTACTTCGCGGCGCCGAGCTCGATCGGCACGCCGACGAGGGAGCCGTACTCGGTCCAGGAGCCGTCGTAGTTCTTGACGTTCTCCACGCCCAGCAGCTCGTGCAGGACGAACCAGGTCAGGGCCGAACGCTCGCCGATGCGGCAGTAGGCGATGGTGTCCTTCGCCAGGTCGACCTGCTCGTCGGTGTAGAGCTGCTTCAGCTCGTCGTCCGACTTGAAGGTGCCGTCGTCGTTGGCGTTCTTCGACCACGGGATGTTGCGGGCGGACGGGACGTGGCCCGGACGCTGCGACTGCTCCTGCGGAAGGTGGGCCGGGGCGAGCAGCTTGCCGGAGAACTCGTCGGGCGAGCGGACGTCGACCAGGTTCTGCGCGCCGATCGCCTTGACGACGTCGTCGCGGAAGGCGCGGATCGCGGTGTTCTGCGGCTTGGCCTTGTAGTCGGTGGCGGCGCGCTGGGGCACCTCGTCGCCGGGGACCAGCTCGCGGGCGTCCAGCTCCCACTTCTTGCGGCCGCCGTCGAGGAGCTTGACGTTCTCGTGGCCGTAGAGCTTGAAGTACCAGTAGGCGTACGACGCGAACCAGTTGTTGTTGCCGCCGTAGAGGACCACCAGCGTGTCGTTGGCGATGCCCTTGGCCGACAGGAGCTTCTCGAAGCCCTCCTGGTCGACGAAGTCGCGGCGGACCGGGTCCTGGAGGTCCTGGGTCCAGTCGATCCGGATCGCGTTCTTGATGTGGTTCTTCTCGTAGGCGGACGTGTCCTCGTCCACCTCGACGATCGCGATGTCGGTGTCGTCCAGGTGGTCCTGCAGCCAGTCGGCGTCGACCAGGACGTCGCTGCGGCTCATGTTTTCTCCTCCGGGGCAGTTGCGGCGGGGCGTGCGGTGAGAGGGGGTGCGCGCTCGGGCCGTGCCGCGGCGCGCGCGGGTGCCCACGACGGTGCGGGGCGAGGGTGAGGGGGACGTGGACGGCGACGGCGCCGTCCGTCTCAGAAGGAGCGACAGAGCATGGCGGCAACGCGGCACAGGTCCACTGCCCGCCGCTTCGTGAGGTCCGCCTGTCGCTTCATAAGTCCCGATCGTAGGGATTGAGGGCGGGCCGTGTCACCGACGTGTCGCATGATGAGACACGATCGTCCGAGATGTGGGATCGAGAAGCCCCTCGCCCTGCCCCGGAGGGTCGTCGGGGTCGACGCCGGTGTCAACGCATCTGCGGTACGGACAGCGTCGTCTCGCCTGTCGGACACGGGCGTCGTCGGTCCCCGCGGCGTCGGCCTTCGTCCTACCCGGCCAGCTTGACGTTCGAACCCTTCACCGTGATCTCGACGCCGTCCTTCGCCGCCTCGACCTTGTCCAGCTCGATGCCGCCCGGCAGCTCGTCGATGGTCTGCTGGAAGTCCGTGATGGCCCGGATCCGGGACTCGGCGAGCTGCTTGCCGCCGATCTCCGGCAGGCCGTCGGCGACGACCTCGACGTCGTTGTCCTTGACCTTGACCGAGCTGAGCACCTCGACCGGCTCGGGCACCTCGACCCCGAGGACCGTGGCCCGGAGCGACACCTTGATCTTTCCGTTGCCGCCGTCGGAGAGGCCGACGACCTTGGCGTCGATGCCGGGCGCGATCTCCGTGGGCTCGGACTTGGTGGCCTTCATCAGCTCGTCGTAGCCGACGGTCGCGGTACCGGTGGCGGTGGCCGCGGTGGCGGAGCTGTAGTCGCCGGAGAACTCCACGCCCTTCATGTGCGCGCGCAGCTCCGCGATGCGGATCTTCTCGCCGCCCTTGCCGGTGGACGCCTCGTAGTCGTCGATGCCGACCTCCACGTCGTCCAGGGAGCCGCCGGCGACCTGGGTGAGGAAGGGGAAGCCGTTGATGGAGACGTCCGGCGTCGAGGCGAGGTTCTCGGTGCTGCGCAGCTTGTCCGCGGCCTCGCCCTCGGCGAAGTTGACGGCGACACGGTCGGCGATCACGAAGAGGCCGCCCAGGATCACGACGACGATCAACAGTATTCGCAGTGCTCGCATGCGGTGTTTCCCCAACCCTGGACGCTCGACGGCGGCGGACCCGACGACCGGCGGCCGTCCAGCGCGAGCGTAACGCGGGCCGGCGGCACCCCCCGGATTTTGTCGAACAGCTGTGACAGGGGGCGCCGCCACCCGTGACAGGGGGCACCGCCGGGCTCAGGCCAGGGCCCGGCCCAGCAGGTACACGGCCGGGGCCGCCGCCGCCAGGGGCAGGGCCACGCCCGCCGTGAAGTGGACGAAGCGGGAGGGGTAGTCGTAGGCCGCCACCCGCAGGCCGATCAGCGCGCAGACCGCCGCACCCGCGCCGAGCAGCGCGCCCGACGCCCCGAAGTCCGTCATCGAGCCGGCCGCGATCCCCGCCCCGGCCGCCGCGAGCAGCGCGACGACCACGGACGCCGGAGTCGGCAGCGGCAGCGCGCGGGCCACGGCCGCCACGGCCACCGCGATGCCGCCGACCGTCACCGCGTCCGCGTCGGCGGCGAGGTACCCGCCCGCGACGACGGCCAGGGCCGCCGCGGCGATGGTCGCCATCAGGCCGTACATCCGCTCGTCGGGGTCGGCGTGCGAACGCAGTTGCAGGACGAGAGAGAGCAGCACCCACACCCCGAGCGTGCCGAGGATCGCCGCCGGGGAGCGGTCCGACACCAGCAGCGCCGCGTCGGCGGCGAGCGCGCCCGCGAAGCCCAGCGCGATGCCCTGCCGGGCGGGCCACATGCCGTTCAGCCGGAACCAGCCCGCCGCGGTGACCGCCTGGAGGACGACGAGCGGGACGAGGAGGGCGTACGTGCCGAGCGCCGCCGCGCCGGACAGCAGCAGCCCGAGCAGCGCGGTGAGACCGGCCGGCTGCATGCCCGGGTCGATGATCGGCGAACGCCCCTCGGCACGGGCCCGCTGCGCGTCCGTGATCCGCGTGTTCCCGGCGACGGTCGCGGGTCCGTAACCCGGATCGCCGGAGGCGGACGCGGCGGGGGCGGGAGTGGGCGCGGGGCTCGGCGCGGCCGTGACGTGCGCGTACGGCTCGGGCGAAGGCTGCGGCTGCGGCTGCGGCTGCGGCTGCGGCGCGTACTGCTGAGGCCGGGGCTGCGGCTGCCCGTACCCCTGCGACGCGTACGGCTGGGGCTGCGGTTGCGGCTGGGCGAGCGGCGGCAGGTACGCCGTCTCGTCCGCGGAGACCGGCGGCTGCACCTGCGTCTCCCAGGTCTGTCCCTGCCACTGCTGCGTGTACTGGCCGGCGTTCGGGTCCGGCTGCGGCTCCCCGTATCCCTGGTGCGACTGGTACGGCTGCTGCCCGGGCCACGCCTGGGCGTCGTACCCCTCGTACTGCTGGTCCCGGCCGTACTGCCGGCTCGGGTCGTACGGCTGATTCGGGTCGTACTGCCGGTTCGGGTCGTACTGCTGATGCGGCTGGTCGGTCATCGCTCACCCTCCTGCGAACGGCGGGAGCACCTCGACCGTGCCGCCCTCGGCCAGCCGTACCGTCTCATGCCCGCGGGTGCCCACGGGGTCGCCGTCGACGAGGAACGAGCAGCGCAGCAGCACGCGGGTGAGTTCGCCGGGGTGGCGCTCGCGGACCGCGCCGAGCGCGTCGGCGAGCGTCGCCGCGTCGTAGGGCTCCTCGGCCACCCCCGCCGCGGCCTTCGCGGCGGCCCAGTAGCGCACCGTGACCTTTGCCATCTCGTTCCTTCGTCGTCGCCGATGAACAACGTCAGGCTAGCCCGCCCGGGCCACCGCCCAGGCGCCGATGCGGTCGAGGAGCGCCTCGCCGGAGGCGTTCTCGGCGTGGCCCATGCCGGGCTCCAGCCAGAGTTCGCCGTGGTCACCGGCGGCCTCGGCCAGCATCCGGGGGTGGTCGAGGGGGAAGTAGCCGTCCCGGTCGCCGTGCACGACGAGCAGCGGCCGCGGCGCGATCCGGGGCACCGCCTCCACCGGCGACAGCGGCACCGGGTCCCAGTCCCGGTGGTGGATCCGGGTGCGCAGGCCGTAGCGGCCCACCAGGCGCCCGGCGGGGCGCATGACCAGCCAGTGCAGCCGGCGCATGGGTGCCGTGCCCCGGTAGTACCAGCGGGCGGGGGAGCTGACCGACACGACGGCGTCCGTGCCCGCCACGTCGTCGTCGGCGTACAGCGCGGCGTGCCGCAGGACCACCGAGCCGCCCATGGAGAAGCCGACGGTCACCACGCGCGCGTGCCCGAAGCCGCGCGCCCACGCCACCGCCGCGGCCAGGTCGAGCACTTCCCGGTCCCCGACCGTGGACCGTCCCCCGGAGGCTCCGTGGCCCCGGAAGGAGAACGTGACCACGGCACCGTGTCGCGCGAACGCCGCCGCGATCCGCCGCACGTGCGGCCGGTCGGCGTCGCCCGTGAACCCGTGCGCGACGACGAACACCAGGTCAGCAGGGTCGCGACCGCCCGGTCCCGGCTCGTACACGGCGTCGATGAGGACACCGTCGGCCGTACGGAGGAAGGTGCGCGCGGGCGTGCGGCGCGGCGCTTCCCGGGGCGTCTCGGGATGCGGACGATTGGCTGGACCACGGGTGGAACGCGCCACATGACCCGGCGGTCGGTTGCTCATGTCGGCTATTCTGCTGGGCAGAGGACTCGGGCAACGTAGCCCCCGGGTCCTTTTGTGCTTTCGGGAGCGATGCCGGGCGGGCGCCCGGCGTTCACCTCCCGGACGCCACCAGTAAGAAGCAGTGCCGCAAACGTCCTCGCAGGGACCCAGGAGGAACCAGACGTTATGGGCGAGCGAACCGGGCACGACCACAAACCGTCCCAGGCAGGTGGGGCGCGATGAGTTCTCTGCTGCTCCTGACCAACGCCCTCCAGCCGTCGACGGAGGTGCTTCCCGCCCTCGGCCTGCTGCTGCACAACGTGCGCGTCGCCCCCGCCGAGGGGCCCGCCCTCGTCGACACCCCCGGCGCCGACGTCATCCTCGTCGACGGCCGCCGCGACCTCCCCCAGATCCGCAGCCTGTGCCAGCTGCTGCGCTCCACGGGCCTCAGCTGTCCGCTGGTCCTCATCGTCACCGAGGGCGGGCTGGCCGCCGTCACCGCCGACTGGGGCATCGACGACGTACTCCTCGACACCGCCGGTCCGGCGGAGGTCGAGGCGCGGCTGCGGCTGGCCACGGGCCGCCAGCAGCTCGGCGGCGACGACTCCCCCATGGAGATCCGCAACGGCGACCTGTCGGTGGACGAGGCGACGTACTCCGCGAAGCTGAAGGGGCGGGTCCTGGACCTGACCTTCAAGGAGTTCGAGCTGTTGAAGTACCTCGCCCAGCACCCGGGCCGCGTGTTCACCCGCGCGCAGCTGCTCCAGGAGGTGTGGGGCTACGACTACTTCGGCGGCACCCGTACGGTCGACGTGCACGTACGGCGGCTTCGCGCCAAGCTCGGCCCCGAGCACGAGTCGCTGATCGGCACCGTCCGCAACGTCGGCTACCGCTTCGTGACGCCGGAGAAGCCCGAGAAGGGCGAGAAGGCCGAGAAGGCGGAGAAGAGCGAGAAGGCGGAGAAGGCCGAGGCGCCCGGAAAGGCGGACGCCGAAGCGAGCGAGGCGGCGGGCGCAAGGTCATCCAAGGTGTGATACGCCCTGCCCGGAGCGGGTCCATCCGCGTAGACTCCGCGCGTGGCCAAGGTGACTCGGGACGATGTGGCGCGACTGGCGGGGACTTCCACCGCCGTCGTCAGCTACGTCATCAACAACGGACCCCGGCCGGTCGCCCCGGCCACGCGCGAGCGTGTCCTCGCCGCGATCAAGGAACTGGGGTACCGCCCGGACCGGGTCGCCCAGGCGATGGCGTCGCGGCGCACGGACCTCATAGGCCTGATCGTGCCCGACGCGCGCCAGCCGTTCTTCGCGGAGATGGCGCACGCGGTCGAGTGGGCCGCCTCCGAGCGCGGGAAAATGGTGCTCGTCGGCAACAGCGACTACGTCGGCGAGCGCGAGGTCCACTACCTGCGCGCCTTCCTCGGCATGCGGGTCTCCGGCCTGATCCTGGTCAGCCACGCGCTGAACGACAACGCCGCCGCCGAGATCGACGCCTGGGACGCCCGGGTGGTCCTGCTGCACGAGCGTCCCGAGGCCATCGACGACGTCGCCGTCGTCACCGACGACCTGGGCGGCGCCCAGCTCGCCGTACGCCACCTGCTGGAGCACGGGTACGCGTACGTCGCCTGCATGGGCGGCACCGCCGAGACGCCGTCCGTCGGCGACCCGGTCTCCGACCACGTCGAGGGCTGGAAGCGCGCGATGAAGGAGGCCGGGCTCTCCACCGAGGGCCGGCTCTTCGAGGCGCCGTACAACCGCTACGACGCGTACCGCGTGGGGCTGGAGCTGCTCTCCGGGCCGCAGCGCCCGCCCGCGATCTTCTGCTCCACCGACGACCAGGCGATCGGCCTGCTGCGCGCCGCCCGCGAGCTGCGCATCGACGTCCCCGGTGAGCTGGCGGTGGCCGGGTTCGACGACATCAAGGAGGCGGCCCTCGCCGACCCGCCGCTGACGACGGTCGCCTCGGACCGGTCGGCGATGGCACGGGCCGCCGTGGACCTGGTCCTGGACGACGGCCTGCGAGTGGCGGGCTCCCGCCGCGAGCGGCTGAAGGTCTTCCCGTCGCAGCTGGTCGTACGGCAGTCCTGCGGCTGCGCGTAGCCGCCGCCCAGCCCCGCGGGCCCTCGTCCCGGCGGACGCCCTTATATCGGGCATACGAGGTTCTGCCGGGCTTCTCAGGCAGCACTCAGGCCGCTCTCATCCGCGGGCGGGAAGCTCATGGACATGACCGAGAGCCTCCGCCACAACGGCGAGTACGAGCACGCGAACCCGTACCAGGGAACCCCCCAGCACGCCTCCTCTCCCGTCAACCCGGAGTGGCCGCCCCCGCCGGCCCAGCCGCCCGGGAACCACGCCGCGCAGCCCCTGCCCGAGCCGCCGCACGGCGGTCGCCCGGCCCGGCGGCGCGGCCCCGCCGCCCTGCTGGTGGCCGTGGCGATCGTCGCGGCGGCCGTCGGCGGCGGCACCGCGTACGGCATCCAGGAGCTGACCGGCAGCGACACCGTCGCCTCCAGCTCGACCAGCACCAACGTGGTGCCCTCCAGCCAGAAGGGCACGGTCTCCGGCGTCGCGAAGGCGGTCAGCCCGAGCATCGTCGAGATCAACGCCACCTCGAACGCCGGCTCCTCCACCGGTTCCGGCGTGATCATCACCGACGACGGCGAGATCATCACCAACAACCACGTCGTCGCCGGGGCCTCCTCCGTCAAGGTGACGACGAACGACGGCAAGCAGTACACCGCCGAGGTCGTCGGCACCGACAGCAAGAAGGACCTCGCGCTGATCAAGCTGGCGAACGCCTCCGGCCTGAAGGCCGCCACCCTCGGCGACTCCGCCGGCATCGGGGTCGGCGACCAGGTCGTCGCCATCGGCTCCCCCGAGGGCCTGACCGGCACCGTGACCAGCGGCATCGTCTCCGCCCTCGACCGGGACGTGACCGTCTCCACGGACGAGGGCCAGCAGCAGCAACAGCAGCAGCAGGGGCAGGGCGGCCAGTGGCCGTTCGAGTTCGGCGGCCGGCAGTTCAACGGCGACACCGGCTCGTCCACGACGACGTACAAGGCGATCCAGACCGACGCCTCCCTCAACCCGGGCAACTCCGGCGGCGCGCTGATCGACATGAACGGCAACATCATCGGCATCAACTCCGCGATGTACTCGGCGACCGAGTCCTCCGCGAGCGCGGGCAGCGTGGGCCTCGGCTTCGCCATCCCGATCAACACGGTCAAGGCCGACCTGCCCGAGCTGCGGGCGGGCGCGAGCAACTGACGAGCAGCCGACGAGCAGCCGAGCGGGCGCGGAGACGTGCGACGCTGAAGGCGTTGACACCCCGTACCCGTACCCGACCGCATCCGAGGACCCGAGCCCATGAGCCCCGCAGACGCCGACCGCGACCGCGAGATCCAGCGCATCCTGATCGTCGACGACGAGCCGGCGGTCCGCGAAGCCCTCCAGCGCAGCCTCGCCTTCGAGGGGTACGACACCGAGGTCGCCGTCGACGGCGCCGACGCGCTGGAGAAGGCGGCGGCGTACCGGCCCGACCTCGTCGTCCTGGACATCCAGATGCCCCGCATGGACGGCCTGACCGCCGCCCGCCGCATCCGCGGCGCGGGTGACCTGACGCCCATCCTGATGCTCACGGCCCGCGACACGGTCGGCGACCGGGTGACCGGCCTGGACGCGGGGGCGGACGACTACCTGGTCAAGCCGTTCGAGCTGGACGAACTGTTCGCCCGCATCCGCGCGCTGCTGCGCCGCAGCTCCTACGCGGCGGCCGTGGACGCCACCGCCGAGGACGACGACACCCTCACCTTCGCCGACCTGACCATGGACCTGGCGACCCGGGAGGTCACCCGGGCCGGCCGCCCGGTGGAGCTGACCCGCACCGAGTTCACCCTGCTGGAGATGTTCATGGCGCACCCGCGCCAGGTCCTCACCCGGGAGCAGATCCTGAAGGCCGTCTGGGGCTTCGACTTCGAGCCGTCGTCGAACTCCCTCGACGTGTACGTCATGTACCTGCGCCGCAAGACCGAGGCGGGCGGCGAGCCGCGCCTCGTGCACACCGTGCGCGGCGTCGGCTACGTCCTGCGGCAGGGCGGCGCCGAGTGACAGGCCTGGTCCGCCGGGTCCGCGCCCTGCCCATCCGGGCGCGGCTGTCGCTGCTGGTGGCGGCGGCGGTGGCGTTCGCGGTGGCGGCGGCGGCGGTCGCCTGCTGGTTCGTGGTCAAGAGCGTGCTGGTCAGCTCGCTGGACGAGGCCCTCAAGGCGAACCGCATGACCAAGCAGCAGGTGAGCCAGTACGTCAACCTGCGCACCGGCGCGTGCGCCCACGACCCCGTCACGCACGAACAGAACCCCTTCGGCTCGTCCGTGCAGCTCGTGGACGGCACGGGCGGGAGCTGCCTCATCATCGGCACCCAGGAGGTGCCGCTCAGCGACGCCGACCACGCCGTGGCCGAGGGCAGGACCACCGACGCGCTGCACGACGCCACGGGGGACGACGGTGCCCAGTACCGCGTCTACACCTACAGCGTGCTGCCCGAGCTGGGCGTGGCCGTCTCCGCCGCCCGGCCGCTGGGCGAGGTGAACCGCTCCCTCAACGACCTCGCCCTGGTGCTCGTGATCGTCGCGGGCGCGGGTGTCGTCGGAGCCGGCGCCGCCGGGCTGTGGGTGGCGCGCACCGGCCTGCGCCCCGTCGACGATCTGACCCGGGCCGTCGAACACGTCGCCCGCACCGAGGACCTCACCGTGCGCATCCCGGTCGCGGACGACAGCGACGACGAGATCGCCCGCCTGTCCCGGTCCTTCAACAGCATGACCTCGTCCCTGGCCAGCTCCCGCGACCTCCAGCAGCAGCTCATCGCCGACGCGGGCCACGAACTGCGCACCCCGCTCACCTCACTGCGCACCAACATCGAACTGCTCACCCGCAGCGAGGAGACGGGCCGCCCGATCCCGGAGGCCGACCGCAAGGCGCTGCTCGCCTCGGTCAAGGCCCAGATGACGGAACTGGCGGCGCTCATCGGCGACCTCCAGGAACTCTCCCGCCCCGACACCGGCCAGCACGAGGGCCGCACCCGCATCCTCGCCTGGCACGACGTCGTCGAGTCGGCGCTGCGCCGCGCCCGGCTGCGCGGCCCGGAGCTGGCGATCGACGCGGACGTCCGCCCCTGGTACGTACGGGCCGAACCGGCCGCGCTGGAACGCGCGGTGGTCAACATCCTGGACAACGCGGTGAAGTTCAGCCCGGACGGCGGCACGATCGACGTACGCCTCGCCGACGGCGTCCTCACCGTCCGCGACCACGGCCCCGGCATCCCCGCCGACGAACTCCCGCACGTCTTCGACCGCTTCTGGCGCTCCCCGAGCGCCCGCGCGCTGCCCGGCTCGGGCCTGGGCCTGTCGATCGTGGCGCGGACGGTGCAGCAGGCGGGCGGCACGGTGGCCCTGACCCGGGCCGACGGCGGCGGCACCACCGCCACGATCCGGCTGCCGGGGGCACCGGTGCCGCCGCCGGAGCAGGACGTCAGGCAGGCAGCCGGAGATCGATGACGAAGCCGATCTCGACGACCTGACCGGGCAGGGTCAGCTCGGTCACGCCCAGGACCGTGCTGGCCGGGCGGTGCTCGCCGAAGTACGCCAGGTTGCCCCGCGCCACCGCGGCGGCGTGCTGCCGCAGGTCCACCACGTACTGGGTCTGCGACACGATCTGGTCGCGGGTGGCTCCGTAGTGGTCCAGGACCCGGTCCATGTTGGCGTGGGTGCGCCGGAGCTGGGCGGCGAAGTCGCCCCCGTCCGGGAACTCACCCGCCTCGTCGAACGCGAGCTGCCCGGAGACGTGGACCAGCTCGCCCGACCTGATCGCCTGGGAGTAGCCGAAGTCGTCCTCGGCCGGCACGTCGAAGCGGAAGACATCGTGGGTGGTCATGGTGCTCGCCCTTTCGGTCAGGTCCACTCTCTTGTGGTTACTCGGGAACCGTAGGAGAGTGATGGCTGAACTGGAAGAACGCACTTTTCGGTGACTGGGGTACCTGATGGTGACCAAGCAACTGCTCAACGGCCTGCCCGAGGACGCGGACCTGCGGCGCGCGGACTCCCTGGCGCGGGAGATCTTCTCGGACGTCGCCAACAAGTGGGCGCTCCTGATCATCGAGGCGCTCGGCGAGCGCACCCTGCGCTTCAGCGAGGTGCGCGGCGAGGTGGAGGGCATCAGCCACAAGATGCTCACCCAGAACCTGCGGATGCTGGAGCGCAACGGCCTGGTCCACCGCACGGTGCATCCGACCGTGCCGCCGAAGGTCGAGTACACCCTCACCGAGCCGGGCCGCGCCCTGCGCGCCACGGTCGACCTGATCTGCGAATGGACCCAGAGCCACCTCGGCCACATCGAGGGAGCCCGGGAGCGTTTCGACGCCTGAGCGGCGTCAGTGGGAGCCGAGCATGCCGGGGGCATCGATGTCGACGGTGAGGAACCCCGGCGGGTAGGGATCCTCCCGGCCCGTCAGGATGATCGACATACCGCCCGAGTCCAGATGCGGCGTCGCCACGTACAACGCGTGACACGTGTCGGCGCCGCCCCAGCCGTCCCGCACCATCCCGCCGACGGTCACGGCCGCGGTCTGGCCGAACGGATCGATGTGCAGCCCGGGAAGCGCCAGCAGGGCACTCCCGACGTTCGCCTCCCGCTCCTCCGCCTTCATGAGGCACAGCGCCGGGAGGTGCAGCCAGTCACCCGGCGTGTGCGCGACGTTGTCGGCGAGGCGACGCCTGTCACCCGAAGGTGTCCGGAGCAGCCGCCCGACGCCTACCGCACGACCGTGATCCGGTCCGCCGCCGGCGGAGCGATCGGGGCGGTCGCCGAGGAGTTGGCCGTCAGATACTGCTCGAAGGCCGCCAGGTCGTCCGCGCCGACGAGTTCGTTCGTGCCCTCGCCCAGGGTCGTGAAGCCGTCGCCGCCGCCCGCGAGGAAACTGTTGGACGCGACGCGGTAGGTGGCCGTCGGGTCGATCGCGGCACCGTTCAGCCGGATGGAGTCCGTGACGACGCGGTCCGCGCCCGACCTGGTCAGGTCCAGGGTGTAGGTGAGGCCGGAGGAGACCTGGAGGATCTTCGGGGCCGCCTCGTTCGGGCCGCTCACCTGCTCCTTGAGGACCTGGATCAGCTGCGCGCCCGTGTAGTCCTTGAGGTTCACCGTGTTGGCGAAGGGCTGGACCGTGAAGCCCTCGGCGTAGGTGACGACGCCGTCGCCCTCGGCGCCGGAGGCCGTGTAGGTGATCGGGGCCCGGATACCGCCCGGGTTCATCAGCGCCAGGTCGGTCTCCGGGTCCTGCGCCCTGCCGTACGCGAACTGCGCGTCGGCGATCAGGTCGCCCAGCGGGGACTCGGTGCCGTCGCGGTTGATGTCGGCGGAGACGTAACCGATGGGGCGGTTGCCGATCGGGGCGGCCAGCGTGCTCCACTCGCCGATCAGCCGGGTCATGTCGGGCGCCTTCGGGACGTCCCGCGTCACCACGTGGTTCGCCGACTTCACCGAGGTACGGGCGATGTCACCGGTGCGGCGGTCGTAGGTCAGCGTGGTGTCCGTGTACAGGCGGCCGAAGGAGGAGGCCGAGGTGACCATGCGGGGGTTGCCCGCGGGGTCGGGGATCGTGCAGACGTACGCGTTGTGGGTGTGGCCGGTGACCAGCGCGTCGACCTGCGGGGTGATGTTCTTGGCGATGTCGACGATCGGGCCGGAGATGCCGTCGCCCGCGCCCGGGGAGTCGCAGTCGTAGTTGTAGGAGGACGAGGCGGGGAAGCCGCCCTCGTGGATGAGCGCGACGATCGACTTCACGCCCTGGCGCTGCAGCTCCTTGGCGTACTTGTTGATCGTCTCGACCTCGTCCTTGAACTTCAGGCCCTTCACGCCCTCCGCCGAGACGATGTCCGGGGTGCCCTCCAGGGTCACGCCGATGAAGCCGACCTTGACGCCCCGCTGCTTCCACACCCAGTAGGGCTTGAGGAGGGGCTTCCCGGTCTTCTCGTCCAGGACGTTCGCCGCCAGATACGGGTAGTCGGCGCCCTTGAACCCCTTGTCCGTGTAGCAGCCTTCGGTGGGGTGGCAGCCGCCGTTCTGGAGACGGGCCAGTTCCTTGGCGCCCTCGTCGAACTCGTGGTTGCCGACGCTCGTCACGTCCAGGTCGAGCTTGTTCAGCGCCTCGACGGTCGGCTCGTCGTGGAAGAGACCGGACAGGAGCGGGGAGGCACCGACCATGTCGCCGCCCGCGGCGGTGATGGAGTACCGGTTGCCCTTGCGGGCCTCGCGCAGATGGGTGGCCAGGTACTCCACGCCGCCCGCGTCGATCGTCTTCGTCGTACCGTCCGGCTGGACCTCGGTGACCCGGCCGGAGGAACCGGCGGGCGGCTCCAGATTGCCGTGCAGGTCGTTGAAGGAGAGCAGCTGGACGTCCTGGTAGCGGCCCTGGCCGTGACCATGACCGTGCCCGTGGCCGCCGTGCCCGCGGTCGTTCCCACCCGCGCTCGCCGAGGCCGGCAACACCGCCGCGGCGAGCGCCCCGGCGGTGACGACGGTGGCGGCGGCGACGAGCAGACGGCTGGTACGGCGTCTGCGACGCGGCTGGTGCGGCTGTGCTGTGGCTGGCATGCGCCCCCCTGTGGGTGTGCGTAGTGCGAGCCGCTGAGGAGACGGCTCGTCGGCGCAGCAGCCTAGAGTCAACGCGCGTAGCGCGACAGGGGCTTCCGGGTTACAGCCTGGTTTAACTTCACCCCGTGCCTCGCCCTCTTCCTCGCCCCCTCCCCCGTCCTCGTCCACTGCCGCCGCTTTGCCCCGCCCGCCCCTTACTCTCGTACGCATGACCAGCGACGACACCGTGCGGCCCGGCCGCCCCCGCTCGATCGAGACCCTCGCCGAACTCACGCCGGAGCAGACCGACGCCGTCCTCGCCCTGCTCACCGAGGCGGCCCGGACCGACGGTCAGCACGCCGTGTCCGAGCAGGGCCGGCTGCAACTGCGCGGCCCCGCCCGGGAGGGCGTCGTACACCTCCTGCTCACCTTGGACGGCGGTGAACTCGTCGGCTACGCCCAGCTGGAGGGCACCGACCCGGTCGAGCCGCCGGCCGCCGAGCTGGTCGTCCATCCCTCGCACCGGGGCCAGGGACACGGGCGGGCCCTGGGCTCCGCGCTGCTCGCCGCCTCCGGCAAGCGGCTGCGGATCTGGGCCCACGGCGGGCACTCCGCGGCCCGGCACCTCGCACAGGTGCTGGGGCTCTCCCTCTTCCGCGAACTGCGCCAGCTGCGCCGCCCGTTGACCGGCCTTGACCTGCCGGAGCCGCGGCTGCCCGAGGGCGTGAGCGTGCGCACCTTCGTGCCCGGCCGGGACGACGCGGCCTGGCTCGCCGTGAACGCGGCCGCGTTCGCCCACCACCCCGAACAGGGCTCGCTCACCCAGCGCGACCTCGACGACCGCAAGGCGGAGCCGTGGTTCGACCCGGCGGGATTCTTCCTCGCCGAACGGGACGGCGAACTGATCGGCTTCCACTGGACCAAGGTGCACGCCGAGGAGGGGCTCGGCGAGGTGTACGTCCTCGGCATCCGCCCCGACACCCAGGGCGGCGGCCTGGGCAAGGCCCTGACCACCATCGGCCTGCGCCACCTGGAGGGGCAGGGCCTGCCCACCGCGATGCTGTACGTCGACGCCGACAACAAGGCGGCGGTGGCCGTCTACGAGCGCCTCGGCTTCGTCACCCACGAGACGGACCTGATGTACCGCACGGAGACCTGAGCCGCCTGAGCCGCCGGGGCCGTCCCGGCGGGACGAACCGGTGAAGCGTCCGTCACCGACCGGCCTTGCGGCCCAACGGCTCCGGACCGCAAACCGCCCCCACCAGGGCCACCGCCGCCGCCAGCACCGCCCACCGGTCGTGCCCGACGGACCAGCGCGGGTCGCTCGCCTGGACGAACAGCGCCCAGCCCTCCGGCGCGAGCAGGGGCGCGAGGACGGCCGTGAGCAGCAGGGACGCGGCGGCGTACGGCCCCGGACGCGCCTCGTCCGTCAGCCGTACGGCCAGGGCGGCGATGGCGAGGGCGAGGGCGCCCACCGCCAGCGCCTCCAGGGTGATTCCACCGGCCGGGGGCCGGGACGCCGAGGGGGTCAGGAGCAGTACGGCCGTCCACCACAGCGCGGCGAGCGGCGCGACCAGGGCCACCCGCAGCGCCTGCCGGGCGGGTCTCGGGGTCGGCACGGGCGTGGTGAGGTGGCGGGCCGGGTCGTCCAGCAGGAAGGCCAGGCCCACCGCGCCGATCAGGGCGGTGCCCCGCAGCAGCAACAGCGTCTGCCAGGGGGCCGGTTCGGCCCCGGTGACGAGAGGGGCGCCGGCGACCAGCAGGCCGAGGGCCCCCGCCGCGGCCAGGGCCCGCCAGGGCAGCGTGCGCCACAGCGATCCGGCCAGGTCCACCGTGAGCGCTCCCCGGGCCGCCGTCATTCCTCGCACGAGTCCGCCTTCTTCGGTCCGGGCACGCCGAGCAGTTCGGCGACGCGGGCGGTGGTGACACCCGGTTCGGTCAGTTCGGCCCAGTGCTCTTTCACCCGCGCACCGGTCCCGGCGGGCGGATTCTCCAGCAGGCGGCGCACGACATCCGTCTGGCCCTCCGTCATGGACAGCGGATCGGTGGGCGACAGGACGATCGCGGAGCCCGTCACGCTGTCGTCGAGGCGGACCCGGCGCAGGGCGTCCATCGGATCGTCCTGCCAGCTCAGGGAGAGCCACATGACGGTGACCATCCGCCCGTCGCACAGCTCGCTGCCCGCCGCCTCGGTGCCCGCGACGAGGACGGCGGCGACGGCACTGGAGAACTCGGGGACCCGGTTGCCGCCCCAGCCGGTGCCCACGGTCACCCGATCGGCGTCGGTCAGCGCGGGGATCGCGGCGTCGGCCCCCGGCCCGTACCGGGCGTCGAGCCGCTGCCGTACGACGAGCGGCCGGTCGTGCGCGGAGCCGCCGGCCACGGCCTGGACGCGGTCCACGACCCCGGCCCAGGTACCGGTGCGCGGCGCCCACTCGGGGAAGGCGCAGTACGTCGAACCGCCCTGCTCGGCGCAGGTCAGGTCGGGGTTCACCGAGGCGCGCTCGCGGGCCGCGGTCAGTTCCGGTGACGGCGACGCGCCCCCGGCCTGGAGGAGGCCGCCGGTCACCGCCGCCGCGAGGCTCAGGACCAGCCCCGCACGGACGGCCGCGGTGCGCCCTCCGGCGACGGCCACGGCCAGGAAGGCGACGCACAGGGCCGCGCCCGCCAGGTACAGGGCGTGCCAGGCGGCGGGCCGTCCGAGCAGGTCGGAGGGCAGGCTGTCGGGGCCGATCTCGGGGACGGCCGGTGCCAGCCAGGACAGTCCGCTCACCTCGCTCGGCCCGCTCCCCAGGACAAACACGAACAGCAGCACGACCACCAGCAGCGGCGCGGCGAAGGCCGACATCGTCAGGCGGCCGAGCAGCACCCCGAGCGCCCCGAACCCCAGCACCGTCAGCGGCCCCACCGCCAGTTCGGCCGGCGAACCGTGCCCGATCGCACCCGGCTTGAGCGCCTCCCAGCCGAACTGGCCGGCCACGCATACGGCGGTGAGCAGGACGGCCGGTACGACGGACAGCGCGTGAGCGGCCGTACGGCGCCAGGGCGGCAGCACCAGGACCGAGAAATGGTGCTCGGTGCCGTGGCGTTCGGAGCGCACGACCGCGCGTGCGGCGCCCAGCAGGACGGCGAGGCCGACGAGCATCGGCACGGACTGGGTGGCGCGGTCGGCGTCCTGGAGGGCCGGGTTGCCGTCCCAGGACTCCCGCGTACGCCAGACGATCCACGCGACGTACCCCACGAAGGCAAAGACGACGGGGACGCTCAGCAGCAGTCTGCGTGCCTCGAACCGGGCGAGCGCGAGCACTGCCCGCACCCCGCGGTCCCCGAGCGGCGCCTGTACGGGCGCGGACTCCTCCACCAGTACGGCGGTCATGCCGCCACCTCCGTGCCCGCGTCGTCGAGGACGAGCAGGTAGCCGTCCTCCAGGGTGGGTTCGGCCGGTTCGGCACCCGGGGGCGGGTCGCCCACGTTCCGGAAGGAACCGGTCCCGGTGCGCCATCCGGCCTTCGCGCCGGGGTCCTTCTCCGTGCTGCTCCACACCCGCCCGGCGGCCCGCGCGGTCAGCTCGGCCGGGGTGCCGTCGAAGCGCACCGCCCCGGCCGCCATGACGATCACCCGGTGACAGAGCATCGCCACGTCCTCGGTCTGGTGGGTGGACAGCAGCACGGTCCGCCCCTCCCCGGCCCCGGCGATCAGCTCCCGGAACCGCATCCGCTGCTCGGGATCGAGACCGACGGTCGGCTCGTCCAGCACCAGGAACCCCGGGTCGCCCACCAGCGCGGCGGCCAGCGCGACCCGCTGCCGCATACCCCCGGACAGCTTCTTGATCCGGCGCCCGCGCACCTCCCCGAGATCGACCTCCTCCAGTACCCGCCGCACCTCGCGGTGCCGCTCCCGGCGGTCCGCCAGCTCCTTCAGGATCGCCACGTAGTCGACGAACTCGAAGGCGGTGAAGTCCGGGTGGAATCCGGGCGTCTGCGGCAGATAGCCGAGCCGCCGCCGCACCTCCTGCCGGCCCCGCGAACTCCCGGGGTCGTGCCCGAGGACGGTGAAGGCCCCCCGGTCCGCGGGCACCGCGGTGGCGAGCACCCGCAGCAGCGTGGTCTTCCCGGCGCCGTTCGGCCCGAGCAGCCCGGTGACGCCCGGGGACAGCCGCAGCGAGACGTCGTCGAGGGCACGGGTGCGCCCGTAGTGCAGGCTCAGCCCGGAGGCGGAAACAGTGGGGGTCATACGGCACTCCCGTACACGAAGGGGGTCGAGAAGAAGAAGAAGAAGAAGCTCACGCGACACCGCGCGCGGAGACGTCGAACCGGTCACGGAAGAGGAACAGCAACCCGCCGCCCAGCACCGCCACGAGCGCGGACACGCCCTGCCCGGCCGCGGTGAACGGCGCCAGCGGACCGTCCGTGGACGCCCGGGCCGCGTCCGCGGCCAGCAGCACCGCCGCCCAGGCGCACACGAGCACGGACGGCGCGAGCACGGGGCCCAGCCTGGGCGTCAGCGCCAGCCCGGTCGCGGTGAGCGCGAGCCCGGGCATTAGCCAGGCCAGGGCGGCCAGTCCGTACCCCGGCAGCGCGAGGCTGGCCAGACCGCCCACCCCGAGCGCCACCACGAGCACGGCGACGGTACGGATCATCAGCAGCCGGAAGCCGTGCATCGGCGAGACGACGGCCATCTCGTGCGTGGGATCCAGCGCGGGCCCGTAGGCGAGCGCCACCGAGACCAGCGGCAGCAGCGGGGCGCAGACCAGGAACAGCGTGGGCCGTCCCGCGGCACCGGCCGAGACGGCCACGAGGAAGGTCACGAGCAGCACGGCGGCGAGCGCGCCGAACCAGGACCGGCGCAGTATGGGGGTGGCCGCGAGCAGTCGCGCGGTGCCGTCGCCCGTCCCGCACCG
Organism: Streptomyces rubrogriseus; assembly: GCF_027947575.1. Lineage (NCBI taxonomy): Bacteria > Bacillati > Actinomycetota > Actinomycetes > Kitasatosporales > Streptomycetaceae > Streptomyces > Streptomyces rubrogriseus. The sequence continues at coordinate 8,149,674 of NZ_CP116256.1, forward strand.
CACCAGCAGCCGTTCGAACCACCCCGGCCGGGGCGCGTCCAGCTCGGCGTCGAGCCGTGCCCACCCCGCGTCCAGAGCGGCGGCGTCGCTCACCCGTGCGAGGACGCCCCGGCACGTGGCGCAGGCGGTCAGATGGGCGTCGGTGGACCAGAGCGCGGGCGCCGCCAGCTCGCCCCGGGCGTAGGCCCGCAGGTCGTCCTCGTCCACGTGCCAGGCGTCCCGGGGACGGCTTTCCTCGATCCTCATGCCAGCGCCTCCCGCAGCTGCCGGCGGGCCCGCATCGCCCGCGTCTTGACCGTGCCCGGCGGGATGCCGAGCAGGACGGCCGCCTCACGGGTGGTCAGCCCGTCGACGACGGTGGCCTGGAGCACCGCGCGCAGCTCCGGCGAGAGCCGCACGAGCGCACCGGCGAGATCGCCGTGCTCGACCCCGGCCAGGACGCGCTCCTCCGCCGAGACCTCGTCCCGGTGCCGCAGCCGCGCCAGCGCCTGCCGCAGCCGTCCGCGCGCGCCCTCGCCGCGCAGCGCGTCGATCAGCCGCCGCGACCCGATCCGCCACAGCCATCCCGCCACGTCCCCCTCCTCGCGGTAGCGCGCTTTGCCGCGCCACACCGCGAGGAAGGTCTCCTGCACGACGTCGTCGACCACGGCGGCGTCGGCGCAGCGGCTGCGCATGCGGGCGGTCAGCCAGGGGGCGTACCGGCGGTACAGCTCCTCGAACGCGCGGCGGTCGGCATCCGCCGCGACGGCCCGCAGCAGCTCCCCGTCGCTTCTCGTTTCGCTCACATCTCCTCATCGCACGAGCCCACCCGACCGGTTCACGATCTCCTGGCGGAGGCTTTGGCGAGGGTAGGGGGTGCGGTGAACCAGCGTTCGCGGGCACCCGGGGTCGATGGGTCGTCTGACCCGGCATGGTCCTGGCACCCGGGGTGGGTGCGGGCGCGAGGGGGTGCGCGGCCCGGCGTTGCGGGGTGCCGCTGCGCCCACCCGTGCCGCCCCAGCGGCACGACTGCCCGCAGCTGCGGCGGAGGGGCGGGGGCGACTCAGCGGGAAAGCCGCGTACGGCGAGAAGGGGACGCCGAGCGACGGCGGACCGCACCCGCGTACGGCGAGAAGGGGGCGTGTCGGGGGGTGTCCGCCCGCAGCGGTTGGCGCGTCAACGGAGTTCACTTCTGTGGCCGACCGATTCCGCGCCGTTCCGAGGACGGACACCCCCCGGCGCGCCCCCGACCCACCCACCGGACACACCGCGCTACCCGCATCCCCACCGAAGCCGCACGGGCCGCCGCAGGCACCCCCAGCCACCACCCTCCAGAGGCACCCCGCTATCCCACACGTCATGTCCCCGTAACCATCGATTCAGACAGCCTTGCGAGGCTCACCGAATGAAGCCGACCGAGCCACAGCCTTCCGGGCCCTTCGGGCCCTCCGACGCGCCTGACACGCGCGCGGCGCGGAAGAATGGGTTCATGAGGCAGCCGAACACTCAGGCCGAGGTCCAGCACACGCAGCCCTCCGTGGGTTCCATCGCGGCGCACCGCCCGGACACCGTGGCCGCCACGGTCTCCGGTCTGGAGCCGGACATCGACGCCGACCTCGACGCGTACGAGGAGTCGGAGGAGTCCCAGGGCGGCGGCGCCCGCCTCCCGCAGGGCCGCTTCCTGGACCGCGAACGCAGCTGGCTCGCGTTCAACGAACGCGTGCTCGAACTCGCCGAGGACCCGAGCACCCCCCTCCTCGAGCGGGCCAACTTCCTCGCGATCTTCGCCAGCAACCTGGACGAGTTCTTCATGGTCCGCGTCGCCGGCCTCAAGCGCCGCATCGCGACCGGCGTCGCCACCCGCTCCGCCTCCGGCCTCCAGCCCCGCGAGGTGCTGGACATGATCTGGGCCCGCTCCCGCGAGCTGATGGCCCGGCACGCCGCCTGCTTCCACGAGGACGTCGCCCCGGCCCTCGCCGAGGAGGGCATCCACCTGGTCCGCTGGAGCGAGCTGGCCGAGAAGGAACAGGCCCGCCTGTTCACCCTCTTCCGGCACCGGATCTTCCCGGTCCTCACCCCCCTCGCGGTCGACCCGGCCCACCCCTTCCCGTACATCTCGGGCCTCTCCCTCAACCTCGCGGTCGTCGTCCGCAACCCCGTCACCGGCCACCGCCACTTCGCCCGCGTCAAGGTCCCCCCGCTGCTCTCCCGCTTCCTGGAGGCCTCCCCGGGCCGCTACGTCCCCGTAGAGGACGTCATCGCCGCCCACCTGGAAGAGCTGTTCCCGGGCATGGAGGTCCTGGAGCACCACACCTTCCGCCTCACCCGCAACGAGGACCTGGAGGTCGAGGAGGACGACGCGGAGAACCTGCTCCAGGCCCTGGAGAAGGAGCTGATGCGGCGCCGCCTGGGCCCGCCCGTCCGCCTGGAGGTCGAGGAGTCCGTCGACCGCGAGGTCCTGGACCTCCTCGTACGCGAGCTGAAGATCGGCGAGGCGGAGGTCTACCCGCTCCCCGGCCCCCTGGACCTCACCGGCCTCTTCCGCATCCACAGCATCGACCGGCCCGAGCTGAAGTACCCGAAGTTCGTCGCCGGCACCCACCGCGACCTGGCCGAGGTCGAGTCCGCGTCCGCGCCGGACATCTTCGCCGCCCTGCGCACCAAGGACGTCCTGCTCCACCACCCGTACGACTCCTTCTCCACCTCCGTGCAGGCGTTCCTGGAGCAGGCCGCCGCCGACCCGGACGTCCTCGCGATCAAGCAGACGCTGTACCGGACGTCCGGCGACTCCCCCATAGTCGACGCGCTCATCGAGGCGGCCGAGTCCGGCAAGCAGGTCCTCGTCCTGGTGGAGATCAAGGCCCGCTTCGACGAGTCCGCCAACATCAAGTGGGCCCGCAAGCTGGAGGAGTCCGGCTGCCACGTCGTCTACGGCCTGGTGGGCCTGAAGACCCACTGCAAGCTCTCCCTGGTCGTACGGCAGGAGGGCGAGACCCTGCGCCGGTACAGCCACGTCGGCACCGGCAACTACCACCCGAAGACGGCCCGCCTCTACGAGGACCTGGGCCTGCTCACCTCGGACCCGCAGGTCGGCGCGGACCTCTCCGACCTGTTCAACCGCCTCTCCGGCTACTCACGGCGCGAGACCTACCGCCGCCTCCTCGTCGCGCCCAAGTCGCTGCGCGACGGACTCGTCTCCCGCATCCACAAGGAGATCCAGCACCACCGGGCCGGGCGCCCCGCCCACGTCCGCATCAAGGTCAACTCGATGGTCGACGAGGCAGTGGTCGACGCCTGCTACCGCGCCTCCCAGGCCGGTGTGCCGGTCGACGTGTGGGTGCGCGGCATCTGCGCGCTGCGCCCGGGCGTGCCGGGCCTGTCGGAGAACATCCGGGTCCGCTCCGTCCTCGGCCGCTTCCTGGAGCACTCGCGGGTCTTCGCCTTCGGCAACGGCGGTGAGCCCGAGGTGTGGCTCGGCAGCGCCGACATGATGCACCGCAACCTCGACCGCCGGATAGAGGCCCTGGTCCGGGTGACCGACCCGGCCCACCGGGCGGCCCTGAACCGGCTCCTCGAGAACGGCATGTCCGACGGCACCGCCTCCTGGCACCTCGGCCCGGACGGCGAGTGGACCCGGCACGCGACCGACGCGGACGGCCAGCCCCTGCGCAACATCCAGGAGATGCTCATAGACGCCCGGAGGCGCCGGCGTGGCACAGCGACACCTTGACCCGACGGACATTCCGACGGACATTCCACCGGAAACCACCACGCGCCCCCAGGCGACCACCGGACCACCGCACCCGGCCCCGACCGGCGCGCACGCGCACGTACCCGCGCACGGGGACACGAACCGGGACACGAACCGGGACACGAACCGGGACACCGATGCCGCCCCGCACGCCGGCACCGACGCTTTGGTGGACTACCTGCGCGCCCAGGCCACAGAGTTCCTGCGCGCCCTGCGCCGCCACCGTGAGTCGGGGCCGGGCACAGGCACAGGCACCGGAACGGGGACGGGCACGGCGACGGGCGCCAACGGCACCTCCGGCGCCCCGGGCCGGGCACCCCAGCCCGGGGACGACGTGGACGCGGCCCGCGCCCTGCGCCGCGCCGCCCGCCGCATCAGCGGCACCCTGCACACCTTCCAGCCGCTGCTGGACGCCGCCTGGGCGGAGGAGATGCGCCCCGAGCTGGCCTGGCTGTCGGGCACCCTGGCCCTGGAGCACGCGTACGCGTCCCGTCTGGACCGCCTGCTCCAGGCCCTGCACCGGCTCTCCGGTTCGACGGCGTTCCCCGCCCCGCGTCCGACGGGCCGGACCGCCACCACCGCCACCACCGCCACCACCGCCGCCACCACCGCCACGTCCGTGCCACCCACCGCACCCCCCACCCACCCGGCGTCCGCGAACCGCGGCAACCTCACGGTGGGCGCGGCCAAGGCGGGCGCACTGCTCGACCGGCAGCTGACCCTGGCCCGCACCCGGGCGCACTCCACCGCCCTCCAGGCCCTGGGCAGCAGCCGTTTCCACGCCGTCGCCGACAAGGTCGCCTTACTGGCCAGCGAAGTCCCCCTGAGCAGCGCCGGACGCAGGGCCGCTTCCGCCCCCGCCCCCGCCGCTCCCGCCGCCCCCGGCGCCGCACCCGTCGACCTCCGCCCGCTGGCCACCGCCGCGCGGGAACGCCTCACGGACGCCGTGGCCGCCCTCCCCCTGGTCACCGCGGGCAGTCCGTACAACGCCGAGGCGCTGGTCCACGGGCTCTCCCCGGACCCCGCCCCGCACCCCCAGGACACCCCGTGGCACCAGGTCCGCCTGCTGCTGCGCCTGCACCGCTACGCCCTGGAGGTGCTGGCCGGCACGGACCCCCGGACCGCCGGGACAGCCGGGACCGACGGGACAGCCGGGGCCCTCGACGACTCGGTGGACGTACGTCTCCTGGCCGCCGGCGAGGCCCTCGACCGGCACCGCGACGCCTCCGAGGCCGCCGCGGCCGCCGCCCAGGCCGCGCGTACCCCGCGCATCGCCCCGGCCACGGCGTACGCGCTGGGCGTGCTCCACGCCGACCAGCGGCATGAGGTGGAGGCCGCGCGGTACGCGTTCCAGCACAGCTGGCGCAAGGAACCGATCAGGCTGCCGTAGGAACGGCCGCAGGACGACGGGAGGCGTGCGCACCGTGAGCCCCGCAGACGACGACACCACGGTCCGCGCGGCCGGCTGCGTACTCTGGCGCCCCGCGTCCTCGACCGCGCCCGCGCCCCCTGGCTCGACCGCGTCCCCCGACCTGGAGCTGTGCCTCGTGCACCGCCCGAAGTACGACGACTGGTCGCACCCGAAGGGCAAGCTCGAGCCGGGCGAGGACCCGCTCGCGGGCGCCCTGCGCGAGGTCGCGGAGGAGACGGGGTACGCCGCCGAGCCGGGCGCCGAGCTGCCCACGGTGCGCTACCTCGCGAACGGCCGCCCCAAGGAGGTCCGCTACTGGGCCGCGGCGGCCACCACCGGCGCCTTCGCCCCCTCCGACGAGGTCGACCGCATCCTGTGGCTGACCCCCCAGGCGGCCCGCACCCGCCTCACCCAGCCCCGGGACCGGACCCTCGTGGACGCGCTGCTGGCGACGCGCCTTCCCGGAGCACCCGGGGAGACCTGAACCCCCGCCCCCGGTCCCGCCCCCGCCCCACCCCCCGGAACCGGCCCGTGTCCTTGACGTAAGCGTTCCGTGACCTCACCGCACCGTCCACAGGGGTTCACCCCGCGTTCATTTACGCCCTTCGGCGCCTTCATCTGATCTGCCTAATTTCGGCCTTACCACTCCTCGCACGCCGCCGAATTCAGGACGGCGGCTCCTGGAAGGAACTCCCTCAAGTGAAGCTTCAGCGCATGAACCGGCGGGCCCTCGCTCTCGGTGCTCTCGCCGTCTCCGGCGCCCTGGCCCTCACGGCGTGCGGCTCGGACGACACCGGCGGCAACAGCGGCAGCGACTCCAGCTCCGCCGCCGCCAACAGCAACATCAAGTGCGACGACGCCAAGGGCCAGCTCCAGGCCTCCGGTTCGTCCGCCCAGAAGAACGCCATCGACGCCTGGGTCAAGCAGTACGTCGCCGCCTGCAACGGCGTGCAGATCAACTACAACCCGACCGGTTCCGGCGCGGGCATCACCGCCTTCACGCAGGGCCAGACCGCGTTCGCCGGTTCGGACTCCGCGCTGAAGCCGGACGAGATCGAGGCCTCGAAGAAGGTCTGCAAGGACGGCCAGGCCATCGACCTGCCGATGGTCGGCGGCCCGATCGCGGTCGGCTTCAACGTCACCGGCGTCGACTCGCTCGTCCTGGACGCGCCGACCATGGCGAAGATCTTCGACAGCAAGATCACCAACTGGAACGACGAGGCGATCAAGAAGCTCAACCCCGACGCCAAGCTTCCGGACCTGAAGATCCAGGCCTTCCACCGCTCGGACGAGTCCGGCACCACGGACAACTTCACCAAGTACCTGAAGGCCGCCGCGCCGGCCGACTGGAAGTACGAGGGCGGCAAGTCCTGGGAGGCCAAGGGCGGCCAGTCCGCGCAGGGCTCCTCCGGCCTGGCCGGCCAGGTGAAGCAGACCCCCGGCGCCATCTCGTACTTCGAGCTGTCCTACGCCAAGGACGGCATCAAGACCGTCGACGTCAAGACCGCGGCCGCCGAGCCGGTCAAGGCCACCGTCGAGAACGCCACCGCCGCCATCGGCGCGGCCAAGGTCGTCGGCACCGGCAAGGACCTGGCCCTGGAGCTGGACTACACCCCGGACGCCGCCGGCGCCTACCCGCTGGTCCTGGTGACGTACGAGATCGCCTGCGACAAGGGCAACAAGGCGGACACCCTGCCCGCCACCAAGTCCTTCCTGAACTACATGGCCTCGGAGGACGGCCAGGGCCTGCTGGCGGACGCCGGCTACGCCCCGATGCCCACCGAGATCATCACCAAGGTCCGCGAGACCATCTCGGGCCTGAGCTGACCCGAGTGCGGTCCGGCCGCCACGCGGAGCCGACAGCGTCCCCTCCCGGGACCGACAGCGCCCCGCCGGGGGCCGGACCGCACCGTCCGGTGCACCGCCGCCAGGAGCCCTTGACCGGGGCTCCGCCCGAGCCGCCGACCACGGCGGCTCCGCAGACCGGAGAACCCGATGGACATAACAACGGACACCCAGAAGCCAGCCCCCTCCCGCACACCCCAGCCGCCCGCCGCCGGGAGCAAGCGCACCGGCCGCGGCGTCACCCGCCCCGGCGACCGGATATTCGTCGGCCTCTCCCGCGGGTCCGGCATCCTCGTGCTGGTCATCATGGCCGCCATCGCGGCCTTCCTCACCTACCGCGCCGTCCTCGCCATCGGCGAGGACGAGGCGAACTTCTTCACCAGCTTCGAATGGAACCCGACCGGCAGCCCGCCGGAGTTCGGCATCGCGGTCCTGGCCTACGGCACCGTCGTGTCGTCGATCATCGCCATGGCCATCGCCGTCCCGGTCTCGGTCGGCATCGCGCTGTTCATCACGCACTACGCCCCGCGCAAGCTCGGCGGCCTGATCGGCTACGTGATCGACCTGCTCGCCGCCGTGCCCTCGATCGTCTACGGCCTGTGGGGCGCGCTCGTCCTGGTGCCGCACCTGAACGGCCTGTACGGCTGGCTCGACGAGTACCTCGGCTGGACCGGGATCTTCGAGTGGAACGGCGGTGCGGGACGCTCGCTGCTCACCGTGGGCATCCTGCTGGCGATCATGATCCTGCCAATCATCACCAACGTCAGCCGTGAGGTCTTCCGGCAGGTCCCGCGCATGCACGAGGAGGCCGCACTGGCCCTCGGCGCCACGCGCTGGGAGGTCATCCGGATGTCGGTGCTGCCCTTCGGCCGCTCCGGCGTCATCTCCGCCTCGATGCTCGGCCTCGGCCGCGCGCTCGGCGAGACGATGGCCGTGGCCATGGTGCTCTCCCCGACCTTCGACATCACCCCGAGCCTGCTCGACCCGGGCGGCGGCACCTTCGCCCAGAACATCGCCAGCAAGTTCAACGAGGCCACCCAGATGGGCCGCGACGCCCTGATCGCCTCCGGTCTGGTCCTGTTCGTCATCACCCTGCTGGTCAACGGCGGCGCCCGCATGATCATCGCCCGCCGCAAGGAGTACTCGGGGGCCAACGCATGAGCAACGCAACCCTGACCCCTGCCCCCAAGAACCGCAGCTCGCTGCGCGCCGCCACCCTGCCCAAGTGGTTCCCCTGGGCGGTCGCGGCCGGCTCGGTCCTCCTCGGCCTCGGCATCAGCGCCGCCGCCGGGCTGAACAGCAGCATCCAGTGGGCCCTGATCGCCGCGGTCCTCTTCGTCGCCGGTTCGTACGGCATCTCGGCGCGCGTCGAGGGCGGCCGGCAGGCCAAGGACCGGGTCGCGACCAGCATGGTCTGGGTCGCCTTCCTGCTGGCCCTGATCCCGCTGCTCTCCCTGATCTGGGAGACCGTGAAGCAGGGCGTGAAGGTCCTCGACGGCTACTTCCTGACCCACTCGATGGGCGTGGTCGGCGACAGCGAGCCCGGCGGCGGCATCTACCACGCCATCCTCGGCACCCTGGAGCAGGTCGGCCTCGCCACGCTGTTCTCCGTGCCGGTCGGCGTGCTCACCGCGATCTACCTGGTCGAGTACGGCCGCGGCCGGCTCGCCAAGGCCGTCACCTTCTTCGTGGACGTCATGACGGGCATCCCGTCGATCGTCGCGGGCCTGTTCGTCCTCAGCCTGTGGGTGCTGATCCTGGACATGGGACCGTCCGGCGTCGCGGGCTCCTTCGCCCTGTGCATCCTGATGATCCCGGTGGTCGTCCGCTCCACCGAGGAGATGCTGAAGCTCGTCCCGAACGAGCTGCGCGAGGCGTCCCTCGCCCTGGGCGTGCCGAAGTGGCGCACGATCCTCAAGGTGGTCCTGCCGACCTCGATCGGCGGCATCGTCACCGGCGTCATGCTGGCCGTCGCCCGCATCACCGGCGAGACGGCCCCCGTGCTGCTGCTGGTCTGGGGCACCGACTTCATCAACGCGAATCCCTTCCAGGACCCGCAGGAGTCGCTGCCGATGTACATCTACCTCCAGTACGGCGCGGGCTCCGACGCGGCCTACGACCGTGCCTGGGCGGCGGCCCTGACGCTGATCGCCTTCATCATGATCCTCAACCTCGCGGCCCGCGGCATCGCCCGCTGGAAGGCCCCGAAGACGGGTCGCTGACGCGACCGACGCAGAACAGTCAGCGACTCGGACCGAAAGAAGCAGTGATACCCATGGCCAAGCGCATAGATGTCAGCGGCCTCAACGCCTACTACGGCTCCTTCCTCGCCATCGAGGACATCTCGATGACCGTCGAGCCCCGCTCCGTGACGGCCTTCATCGGCCCCTCCGGCTGCGGCAAGTCCACCTTCCTGCGCACGCTCAACCGCATGCACGAGGTCACCCCGGGCGGCCGCGTCGACGGCAAGGTGATGCTCGACGACGAGAACCTCTACGGCGCGGGCATCGACCCGGTGGCCGTGCGCCGCGAGGTCGGCATGGTCTTCCAGCGCCCGAACCCGTTCCCCACGATGTCGGTGTACGACAACGTGGCGGCGGGCCTGCGCCTGAACGGCAAGTACAAGAAGTCCCAGCTGGACGACGTCGTCGAGAAGTCGCTGCGCGGCGCCAACCTCTGGAACGAGGTCAAGGACCGCCTGAACAAGCCGGGCTCCGGCCTCTCCGGCGGCCAGCAGCAGCGCCTGTGCATCGCCCGCGCGATCGCGGTCGAGCCCAACGTGCTCCTGATGGACGAGCCCTGCTCCGCCCTCGACCCGATCTCCACCCTGGCGATCGAGGATCTGATCGGCGAGCTGAAGGAGCGCTTCACGATCGTCATCGTGACGCACAACATGCAGCAGGCGGCGCGCGTCTCGGACCGCACCGCGTTCTTCAACCTGGCGGCGGTCGGCCAGCCCGGCAAGCTGATCGAGATCGACGAGACGGAGCGCATCTTCTCCAACCCGTCGGTCCAGGCCACGGAGGACTACATCTCCGGCCGCTTCGGCTAGACCGGCCCCGCCCCACCGAACCCCTCGCGGTGCTGCATGGCGGTGCCACCGCGAGGAGCACAAGGGCCCGCCCCCGGAATCCGGGGGCGGGCCCATCGCCGTTATGGGGCGCTCGCTGCTGACACGCGCTACAGGACCGCCAGGTTCACGAGCCAGAACGACACCGCGGCCACCACCGCGGCGGCGGGCATCGTGATGAACCACCCCATGATGATGTTCTTCGCGACCCCCCACCGCACGGCGTTGACCCGCTTCGTGGCCCCCACACCCATGATCGCCGAGGTGATCACGTGCGTCGTGGAGATCGGCGCGTGGAAGATGAACGCCGACCCGAACATGATCGAGGCGCCCGTCGTCTCCGCGGCGAACCCCTGCGGCGGGTCCAGCTCGATGATCTTCCGGCCCAGCGTCCGCATGATCCGCCAGCCACCGGCGTACGTCCCCGCGGACAGCATCAGCGCGCAGGCGAGCTTCACCCACACCGGGATCGGGTCGCCGTAGTCCTCGACGTCGGCGATGACCAGCGCCATCACCACGATGCCCATCGTCTTCTGCGCGTCCTGCAGGCCGTGCCCCAGCGCCATGCCCGCCGCCGACACGGTCTGCGCGATGCGGAAGCCCCGCTTCGCCTTGTGCGGATTGGCCCGCCGGAAGATCCACATGATCGCGGTCATCACCAGGTAACCGGCGAGCAGGCCGATCACCGGCGACACGAACATGGGGATGACGATCTTGTCGACTACCCCGTGCCAGTACACGGTCGTACTCCCGGCCAGCGCGGCGCCCACCATGCCGCCGAACAGCGCGTGCGACGAGGACGAGGGCAGCCCGAAGTACCAGGTGATGAGGTTCCAGACGATGGCGCCCACGAGCGCCGCGAAGAGGATGCCCATCCCCTTCGAACCCTCGGGGGTCTCGATGACCCCCTCACTGACGGTCTTGGCGACCCCGGATCCCATGAACGCGCCGGCCAGGTTCATCACCGCGGCCATGGCGAGCGCCGCCCGCGGCGTCAGCGCACGCGTCGACACCGAGGTGGCGATCGCGTTGGCCGAATCGTGGAAACCGTTGGTGTACGTGAAGAAGAGCGCGACCCCGATGGTCACGACCAGAGCAAAGGTGTCCATGAACGGCTCAGGACTCCTTGACGGCGATGGTCTCCACCGTGTTCGCCACGTGCTCGAACGCGTCGGCCGCTTCCTCCAGCACGTCCACGATCTGCTTCAGCTTCAGCACCTCGATGGCCTCGTACTTGCCGTTGAAGAGGTGGGCGAGCAGCTTGCGGTGGATCTGGTCGGCCTGGTTCTCCAGCCGGTTGACCTCGATCCAGTACTCGGTGAGGTTGTCCATGGTGCGCAGGTTCGGCATGGCCTCGGCGGTCAGCTCGGCGGCCCGCGCCAGCACCTCGATCTGCTGCTCGACGCCCTTGGGCAGTTCCTCGACGTTGTAGAGGACGACCAGGTCGACGGCCTCCTCCATGAAGTCCATGATGTCGTCGAGGGAGGAGGCGAGGTTGTAGATGTCCTCGCGGTCGAAGGGCGTGATGAACGAGGAGTTCAGCTGGTGGAAGATCGCGTGCGTGGCGTCGTCACCCGCGTGTTCGGCGGCCCGCATACGCTCTGCGATCTCGGCCCGGGCGGATGCGTCCGCCCCGAGCAGTTCCATCAGGAGCTTGGAGCCCGTGACGATGTTGTCCGCGGAGGCGGCGAACATGTCGTAGAAGCTCGTCTCCCTGGGGGTCAGACGAAAGCGCACGTGGGGTCCTCGGGGTGCATGGGTTTCGGTCAGGCTGATGCTAGGCGCATCATCCGGCCACTGCTAACGGGCCGTCCCCCAGTGTCGCCCATCAGGCAGAGTGATGAGCAGGGGGGCGACGCCGGGCGTTCCGGCAAGGGCCCCCTACCCGGGAAAGTTCGTTACCATATACCCACCAGGGGTATTTGTCCGTTATTGGAGGACGCGATGACGACCACCGAGGCCGGCGCGGGTGCGCCCTCCCCCGCCGTGGACGAGGCGGTGCACCAGACGGTGCGCCAGGCGGAGACGGACGGCACGGACATCGTGACCGACCACGACCGCGGCGTGCACGGGTACCACAAGCAGAAGGACGAGCACCTCAAACGCCTGCGCCGCATCGAGGGCCAGATCCGCGGCCTGCAGCGGATGGTCGACGAGGACGTCTACTGCATCGACATACTGACCCAGGTCTCCGCCTCCACGAAGGCCCTCCAGTCCTTCGCGCTGCAACTGCTGGAGGAGCACCTGCGCCACTGCGTCGCCGACGCGGCCCTCAAGGGCGGCACCGAGATCGACGCGAAGGTGGAAGAGGCGACGAAGGCCATCGGCAGGCTACTGCGCACGTGAGCGCTCCTCGGCCACGCGCAGCACCTCGTCGATGCTCTCCAGGCTGAGCCGCTCCCGGGCGGCCGACGCCGCGATGATCAGCTCGCCGCACAGCTCGATCTCGGCGAGGGCCACGTGGTCCTGAACCGCCGTACCGCCGACCGGAGCCACACGCGTCACCTCGTCTCTGCCGTCACCGACTTCCTAGAGTAGGGAGCGGCCTACGCACCGCGCATGGCACGGAAGGGCTAGTTCTTGCCGTCCACGCCCCGCTCGCCGGGCTCGGCGGCGATCTTGCCGGCGTAGATGTCCTGGTCCTCGGGCAACCGTACGCGCACGGCGGCGCCGAAATCGTAGAGCAGCGTCGTCGAGGCGACGTCCACGATGCCGGTGCCGCCCTCCTGCCCGTTGGCGAAGCTGAAGCGGTGCCGGACCTTGCGGATGCGGCCCTCGTCGTCGAGGTAGGCGTCGAACGGCACCTCGGCGGTGGCGAACCCCCGGGCCGCCGCGGCCAGCGCCTTCCTGTTGCCCGCCGAGGCACCGCGCGCCGCCCGCGCGAGGTCGGCGGTCCCCCGGTAGTGCCGCACCTCGGTCCCGGCCAGCTCGGTGCGTCCCACGAACGTCGCCGTCCGCGTCCCCCGCAGCACCTCGGCGGCCGCGAACGGATCGGTCGCCCCGCCGGTCACCAGGTTCCCGTCGGACAGCGAGTCGGTCTCCACCCGCACCCACTTGTCGTCGGGGACACCGGCGCCCCGGTTCTTCATGAACAGGGCACCCGGAGCGAGCAGCTCGGTGATCGGCCGGTGCTCACTCGTGCCCGCCGGGTCCTGGGGCAGCCGGACCTTCAACTGCCCCAGCCGCTCCTGGAAGTCGTACACGCCCTCGCCCCGGATGGTCACCCGCGTCCCGCCGCTGGCCATCTGCATCGCGGTACGCGCCTTGGCGCTCCCGGCGGCCACCAGCCGGTCGGCGGCCCGGTGCAGCACGGCGACCGGGTCGCCGCCGCCCGCTCCCTCGACGGAGGCCCCCTGCCCGGAACCGGAACACCCGGCAACGGCCAGACAGACGCAGACCGCACCGCCGCCGAGGGCGCGGCCGCCGCCCGCCCACCCACTCCGCAGCTCCCGCTCCCGCCCGACCATCGCCACCTGCCATCCCAAGCCGTACGCCCGTTCCGGACCCCCTGCCGTCCCGCTTAACGAGGGGCAGGCAACCCCGGTAACGTTGTGGGCGTGGCGCAGCAGGACGGTCTCGAAGCCCCCGGGGACGCCCCGGAACACCTCACGACAACGGTCGAACAAGGCCCCTTCTGCCTGGCCCGCTGCACCTGCGGCTGGCGAGGCCCGGCCCGAAGAGCCAGAAGCCAGGCCCGCACGGACGCCGAGACCCACACCCTCACGTAGCCGCAGCAGAGTCGCCCCCCGGTAGCTGCGGGCAAATCGTGCCTCGCCCATTGCCTGAACGGCCTGGGAGGTACCGCCCAGGGCGGCACGGGTGGGGCGCAGCGGCACCCGCCCAGCGCCCCACCCCGCGCCGCCCTACGCCCTCGACGCCGTACACCTGTGCACCCACCCACCCCGGGAACCCGCACCTCCACACCCCCGTCTCCCTCCACGACCCCCCACGGGACGCGGAGGCGACATGCACCGGCGCACATTCCTCACCACCACCACAGCCACCGCCCTGGCGGCAACCACAGCCGCCTGCACGGGCAAGGACCGGCCCCCCGGCACCGACGCCAAAGGCACCGCGACCGGAACCCGCACCGCGCTGACCTCCGCCGGCAGCACCGCCCCCACCCCCAAAGCCCCCGCCACCTGGACCGCCCTCGCGAAGTCCCTGGACGGCCCGCTGATCCGCCCCGGCGACGCCACCTGGAAAACGGCCCACCAGCTCTACAACACCCGCTTCGACACCCTCGAACCCACCGCAGTCGCCTATGCCGCCCACCCCGACGACATCCGCACCGCCCTCTCCTACGCCCGCGCCCACCACATCCCCGTCGCGATCCGCAACGGCGGCCACTCCTACGCCGGCTGGTCCTCCGGCGACGGCCGCCTGATCATCGACGTCTCGAAACTCAACCGCGTCCGCGCCTCCTCCGGCGAGGCGGTCGTCGGCGCCGGCGCCAAACTGATCGACGTCTACCGCGCCCTCGCCGCGAAGGGCGTGACCGTCCCGGCCGGTTCCTGCCCCACCGTCGGGATCTCCGGCCTCACCCTCGGCGGCGGCCACGGCGTCGTCTCCCGTGCCTACGGCCTGACCTGCGACAGCCTCACCCGGGCCACCCTGATCACCGCGGACGGCAAGGAGATCACCGCCGACGCGGCAGGCGAGCACAAGGACCTCTTCTGGGCCCTGCGCGGCGCGGGCAACGGCAACTTCGGCATCGTCACGGAGTTCCGCTTCCGCACCCACCCCGCGCCCCGGGCGGTGTCCGCGTACCTCTCCTGGCCCTGGCGAAAGGCCGCCGCGGTCGTCCGCGCCTGGCAGGAGTGGGGCCCGGACCAGCCCGACGAGATCTGGTCCTCCCTCCACCTGGCCGCCGCCCCCGGCCGCACTCCCACCGTCTCGGTCGCCGCCTTCTCCCTCGGCACCTACGGCGAACTCCAGAACGCCGTGGACCGTCTCGCCGACCGCGTCGGCGCCTCCGCGAGCCACGTCTCCCTCAAGCGCCGTACGTACCAGGAGTCGATGGAGATGTACGCGGGCTGCTCGTCCTTCGCGACCGACGCCCGCTGCCACCTCCCGGGCTCCGCCCCCGGCCACTCGCCGCAGGGCTCGCTCGGCCGCGAGACCTACGCGGCCCGCTCGGACTTCTTCGACCGCTCGCTCCCGCCGGCCGGCGTCAAGGCCCTGCTCTCCCGGCTCACCCCGGTGCACGGCGGCGCCGGCAGCATCGCGTTCACGGCGCTCGGCGGAGCGGTGAACCGCGTCCCGCCCACGGCCACCGCGTTCGTGCACCGGCGCTCCCGGATGCTGGCCCAGTACATCGCCTCGTGGCGTCCGGGTACGAGCGGCAAGGCGGCCCGGTCCTGGCTGGATTCCGCCCATGACGCGATGCGCCCGTACGCCTCGGGGGCGGCCTACCAGAACTACACGGACCCGGCCCTGAAGGACTGGCGGCGGGCCTACTACGCAGACGCGGCCCCGCGTCTGGCGCGGCTGAAGCACCAGTACGACCCGGACCGCGTCTTCACCTTCCCCCAGGCGCTGTGAGCGTCAGGCGGCGAGGTCCCGCTCGCCCGACGCCTCGGAGGCACTCTCCTTGCGCGCCCCGGGGATCACGGCACCGCGTCCGGCGGCACCGGACCGGCCTCGCGCGCTGACCAGCCACCCCACCCGGGGCGAGCGCTCGACGGCCCGGGTCAGCGGCGTCAGCAGGGCCATGGCCACCGGCGACAGCAGCAGCGCGACGGCCGTACCGAGGGCGAAGCCGCCCACGACGTCGGTCGGGTAGTGGACCCCCATGTAGACCCGGGCGAAGCCGCCGAACAGCGCGAGCACGATCGCGGCGATCCCGAACTTCCGGTTGGCGACGAACAGTCCGACCGCCAGGGCCATGCAGAGCGTGGCGTGGTCGCTCACGAACGAGAAGTCGTTCTTCCCCTCCACGAGCACTTCGAGACCCTCATGGGACTTGAACGGACGGGGCCGCTCCACGAAACCCCGTATCGGCACGTTGACCAGCACCGCGACCCCGGCCGCGAGCGGCGCCCACACCAGGGCCGCCACGTTCGGGGCCGCGTCCTCGCCGCCCCGCCGCCGCACACCCCACCAGCACCACAGCACCAGCAGCACGATCGCGAACAGCAGTCCGTACTCGCCGACGAACTCCATGACCCGGTCGAACCAGTGCGGCGCGTCCTTGGCCAGGCCGTTGATGTCGTAGAGCAGCTCGACGTCGGGGTTCGACCCGGATTCGGCGAGTCCAGCCATGGTGCTGCGGCCCCTTCGTCATGTCCTCCGGCGCGCCGAGCGCACGCCTCTTCTGCCACCCCCGTGGTCAGCTGTACGTCAACAGGAACGCACGGTCCCCGTTGATACGTTCCACACTCCACTGAATGATCACGCAGACGTTATCGAAGAGAGACACGTCGTCGCAGCTCAGGGCAGGGTTTCACGCTGGGTTCACACCCTCCCATTCACACCGTGGTGGGCAGCGCTTTCGCGCCATCCTCGGTCACCCGGGTGGCCCCGAAGTAGTCGGGGGTGTCGATCGGGTCGAACCGGATCACGGCCCCCGTCCGCGGGGCGTCGATCATGTACCCACCGCCCACGTAGATACCCACGTGCCGGATGGCCCGCGAGTTGGTGAGGTCGTCCGAGAAGAACACCAGGTCCCCCGGCAGCAGTTCGTCCCGTCCCGGATGGGGCCCCGCGTTGTACTGGTCGTTGGCGACCCGCGGCAGCTTGATCCCCACACTCTCGTACGCCGCCTTGGTCAGCCCCGAGCAGTCGAACCGCCCGCCCTGCTCGGGCGTCCCGTTCCCACCCCACAGATACAGCGTCCCGAGCTTCTTCTGCGCGTAGGCGATGGCGCCGGCGGCCTGCTCGGACGGATCAACGCGGGTGGTGGGCGCGGCGAAGCTCTTCTCCAGCGTGGTGATGGTCTTTACGTAGTTCCTGGTCTCCTCGTACGGGGGCACGCCCTGATACCTGATCACCGCGTCGGGACCCGCGTTGTAGGAAGCCAGCATGTTCTCGGTCGGATTGCCCGGCACGCTCTTCACGTAGGAGGCGAGGGAGCAGTCGTACGAGGCAGCCGACGGGATCGCGTCCTCGGGATCCCACACGTCCCGGTCGCCGTCCCCGTCGCCGTCGACACCGTGGACGGCCCACGTCCCGGGAATGAACTGCGCTATCCCCTGCGCCGTCGCCGCGCTCTGGGCCTTCGGGTCGAACCCGCTCTCCTGGTACAACTGGGCGGCGAGCAGCGCGGGGTTGATGGCCGGGCAGAGATTGCCCCACTTCTGCACGATCGGCTGGTACACCGCGGGCACGCTCCCCTTGGCGAGCTTCTTGGCCCCGCCGCCCGCACCGCCGGCCAGGTCCCCGGCGACGAGGTAGACACCCACGACGAGCAGCATCACGAAGCCCATCCCCAGGGCGACCGCGACGCCGGCACCGACCCACATCTTGCGCATGGTCCAACCATCCCCCATGACCGCACCGTTCAGTGACGTTTCCCGGCCATGTCGCGGCCGACCTGACGCCTCCTCAACCGGACCCCGCCCGCCTCGTCCGGCCCCACGGCGGCGAACACCCGAGAGGGGTCCAACGACGCAACCGCGCGACAGGTTGCGCCCCGCTTCATTGCCCGGCGTAACCTACCGTGATACACAGAGTGACCATACGACTCTTCACGCACCGATCCGCACCACCCGGCGAGGACCCGGCGCGGACCGGTGGCAAGCTATTCGTACGAAACCCGCCAATCAATGACGCCAAGTCGACATGCGACGGTGCCATTGTCGGTGACAATGAGGCTTGACCTCTGCATGCCCGCAGAGGGCGCGGAACTACCCAACAGGGGCGGTGACTTACATGCTCTTTGCGGCCGACGAGGGAGACATCAACACCATCATCGGGGGGATCGCTCCGGACTGGGGCCCCTTCGGTGCGCTGGGGACCGAGGCGAAGACGATGGTCCAGGTCGTCATGGCCGTCGCCATTCTGCTCTGCCTCGGCATCGCCATCTGGGGCGCCGCCAAGCAGCGCATCGGTGCCACGGCCCTGAGGGACACCTTCAGCGCCGAGCAGGGCAAGGGCCTCATCATCGCCGGGCTGACGGGCGTGTTCATCATCGGCTCGCTCGGCACGCTCTTCACCATCGTGTACGGGATGGCCGTGTAGCCCCGGCACGCAACCGTTCTTCCCCCTCCATCCCACCCGCCCGTCGTGCCAACCGGCTGAGGTTGCGTTTCCCTGATGTCGAGTCATAACACCGCGCCCGAGCGGGACCCAGCACGGCTACCGTCGTACGTACACGGCCGACCCGACGTCGAGGGGGCGTACGCGGCATGAGTCTCGGAGACGATCACCAGTCGTCCGGCGATTACGGCGGCGCCGGCCGGACGCGGCTCCGGCTGCCCGAGGACGAGGGCGGCCCCCGACGCGGCGGCCGCTCCTCCTCGCGCAGCCTGGTCACCGTGGTCGGCGTCGTCGTCCTCCTCATCGCCGCGATCGCCTTCGCGAACCGTGGAGGAAGCGATTCCGCGTCCGGGGAGGACGGGGCCGGAGACAAGCCGAAGACCTCGGCGACGGCGCCTTCGGGAACACGTCCGGTGCAGTCGGGCTTCGCCCATGACGCGCAGGGGGCACAGAGCGCGGCGGCGAACTACGCGGTGGCGCTGGGTTCTGACGGGATGTTCGACAAGGCGAAGCGGGACCCCATCCTGCAGTCCATCATCGTTCCCGAGAGAGTGGCAGACTTCGAGGCCACCCTGGACAAGGCATACAGCCCGGAGTTCAACCAGAATGTCGGCCTGAACAAGGACGGCTCGACACCCAAGGGCTACACCTTCGTGTCTCGCACGAGCCCGATCGGCACCAAGGTCACCGAGAGCGCGGCCGACAGCACGACCGTCGAGGTCTGGTGCAGCGGCCTTCTCGGCCTCGCGGGTCGGAACTCCACGTCCCCGGTCACGAGCAGCTGGTTCACCATCACCATGCAGCTTGCATGGGTCAATGATGACTGGAAGATCGTGACGCACTCCCAGAAGGACGGCCCCGCGCCGATTCCCGGCGACGACAAGGCATCCACCGCGGACGAGATGGCCAAAGCCGTCCAGGAGTACGGAGGGTTCACGTATGCGCGCTAACCGCCGCGTATTCGAACTGACCGGTGTCGTCGCGGCCGTGCAGACGGCAGCTTTCCTCTTCGCCACCCGCACTTTCGCCGCCCCCACCCCGACACCCGCGCCGAGCGATGACCCCTGCGACCTGATCCACGGCCCAGCCAAGGACTACTGCGAACGAGGCCAAGGCGGCGGTTCCGGTGGTGGCGGGACGCCCGACACGCTCCCCTCCACCCTCGACCCCCTCTCCTCCCTCGCCAAGGGCTGTGCCGACGCCGCCGCCTGGACCGTCGACACGCTCAGTGACGCCGTCAAGAACACCGCCGACGTCGACTTCACGAACGACACGTTCCTCAAGCAGTACGCCGTCGTCTTCGCGGCGTCCGCGTTCCTGACCCTGATCCTCTGGCTGCTCGCGGTGGCCAAGCGTGCCGTCCGCGGCGTCCCGCTCACCACCGCGCTCTCCGAGGCCGTCGGGTTCCTCTGGCTCACCGTCCTGGCGTCGGCCTTCACCCCGCTGATCCTGTACACGGTCGTGTCGGCCACCGACGCCGTCACCGACGTCCTGGCCAAGGGCACCGGGGACCAGACGGACACCTTCTTCGGCACCTTCTCCCAGGCGCTGAAACAGGGCAACGACATCGGCGGCGGCCCGATCATGCTGATCCTGGTGTCGTTCGTGTCGATCATCGCCGCGGGCGTCCTCTACCTGGAGCTGTACCTGCGCGCCGTCCTGCTCTACGTCGGCGCCCTGCTCGGCGTCGTCGTCTACGCCGGCCTGGTCGACAAGAACCTGTGGGGCCACGTCCGCCGCTGGGCCGGCATCATGATCGCCGTGATCATGGTCAAGCCGGTCATCGTCATCGTGCTGGGCCTCGCCGGCGCGCTGACCACGGCGGACGGGCCCGACTCCGTGGCCGCCATCGTGTCCGGCCTCGCCATCATCCTGCTCGCGATCTTCGCCTCGGCGATGATCTACCGCTTCGTCCCCGGCTTCGGCGACGAGATCGCCAACGGCCGCAACAACCGCATCATGCAGGGTGCCGAGGGCAAGGCAGCCGCAGTGATCAGCTCCCCGGCGAACCTGGTCGCGCAGGGCATCAGAACCCACAGCGGCCGCGGCGGCGGTGACGGCGGCGGACAGTCCTCGTCCTCCGCGACCCCCCGCCCCTCGAACCCCGCCTCCGGCGGAGTCGCCGCGCACAGCTCGCGCCCCTCGAACGGCGGCGGCGGAAATGTCCCCTCCGCCGCACCCGCACCGCGCTCCGGCAGCCCGGTGAACACACCGCACGCAAGCAACACCCGCAACAGCAAGAGCACAGGAGGTGACGGGCGTTGACGACCGAGTCCCACGTGTCCCATACGGTCACGCCCCGCCGTACGTATCTGATCGGCCGCGCCCGGCCGAACGCGATCGTCGGCCGCAATCGCGAGACCGGTGAGATCGCGCTGATCGTCGTGGGCGCGTTCCTCGGCATGATGTGCGGGCTCCTCGTCCCCGTCCTGAGCCTGCGCATCGTGCTGCTGTGCGGCTTCCCGATGCTCGCCCTGGCGGCGGTCTACGTGCCGTACAACCACCGCACGTTCTACCGGTGGTTCGAGATCAACCGCAGCTACAAGCGCACCCTCCGCAGGGGCACCACCTACCGCTCCGGCGCCATCGAGGCCGGTACCAGGATCGACGGCCGCGAGACCGAGGTCGGCCCGCCGCCCGGCATCGGCCGCATCTCCTGGCTGGCGGCGCCCTTCGGGCCGGACGAGATCGCCGTACTGCTGCACGCCGACCGCAAGACCGTGACGGCCGCCATCGAGATCGAGGGGCCCGGCGTCGGCCTGCGCGACTCCGAGGACCAGGAAGCCCTCGTCGACCGCTTCGGCACCCTGCTCAAGCACGTGGCCAACGGCGACGGCTTCGTCACCCGCATCCAGATGCTCGCCCGCACCCTCCCGGCCGATCCCGACGCGCACGCCAAGGACGTCTCCCAGCGCGGCGACGAGAAGTCACCGCCGTGGCTGCGGCAGTCCTACGACCAGCTCCAGTCGATGGTGTCCACCAGCAGCGAGCAGCACCGTGCCTATCTGATCGCCTGCATGCACTACAACCGCGAGCTGGCCGCCGAGGCCCACACCATGGCCCGCGCCGCCCGCCCGCACACCGGGCGCAAGCTGGACCGGGACGCCGGGCTCGCGGTCGTCATGGCGCGCGAGCTGACCGACATCTGCTCCCGCCTCCAGGAAGCCGACATCCGCGTGCGCCAGCCGCTGGGCCAGGGCCGGCTCGCCTCCCTGATCCACGCCATGTACGACCCGGACCACCCCATCGACCACATCCAGGCGATGACCAAGCGCAACGCCTGGCCGGCCGAGCTGGACGCCATGGAGCCCACCTACCTCCAGGCCAAGACCCGCGAGTCCGCCACCCGCGCGCCCTGGTGCCACGCCACCGCCTGGATCAAGGAGTGGCCGATGACCCCGGTGGGCGTCAACTTCCTGGCCCCCCTCCTCGTCCACACCCCGGACGTGATCCGCACCGTCGCCGTCACCATGGACCTCGAACCCACCGAGGTGGCCATCGAGCGCATGCTGACCGAGAAGACCAACGACGACGCCGAGGCGTCCCGCGCCGCCAAGATGAACCGGACCGTGGACCCCCGCGACATCGCCGCCCACGGCCGCCTCGACCAGCGCGGCGAGGACCTCGCCAGCGGCGCGGCCGGCGTCAACCTGGTCGGCTACATCACCGTCTCCTCCCGCACCCCCGAGGCGCTGGCCCGCGACAAGCGGACGATAAGGGCGTCGGCCGGAAAGTCGTACCTGAAACTGGAGTGGTGCGACCGTGAGCACCATCGCGCCTTCGTGAACACTCTTCCGTTCGCCACCGGCATCCGAAGGTAGGGGCTGAGCCTGATGCGGGACCCGCTGACCGTCCTCACCGACGCCTTCACGTCCTTCCTCTTCGGGAAGGTGGAGACGACCCGCCTCCCCGTCCGCACGTCCACCGGACAGGCCCAGGCGGTCTACCTGCCGACGGCCGCCCCCGGCCTCGGCGACTCCGGCGTGATCATCGGCCGCGAGGTCTACTCCGGCAAGGGCTACATCTACGACCCCTTCCAGCTCTACGGCCAGCAGCTCCCCGCCCCGCACTGGCTGGTGCTCGGGGAGTCGGGGAACGGCAAGTCGGCCCTGGAGAAGACGTACGTCCTGCGCCAGCTGCGCTTCCGCGACCGCCAGGTCGTCGTCCTGGACGCCCAGGGCGAGGACGGCGTCGGCGAGTGGAACCTCATCGCCGAGGAGCTGGGCATAACTCCCATCCGCCTCGACCCGATGGCCGCCCTGGACCACGGCATCCGCCTCAACCCCCTCGACCCGGCGATCACGACGACCGGCCAGCTGGCGCTGCTCCGGACGATCATCGAGGTCGCCATGGGCCACGGCCTGGACGAGCGCTCCGGCTTCGCCCTCAAGGTCGCCCACGCCTACGTCAACGAGACCATCGTCGAACGCCAGCCGGTCCTCACCGACATCGTCGAGCGGCTCCGCCACCCCGAGCCGGAGTCCGCCGAGGCGATGAACGTCGCCATAGACGACGTACGGGCCTGGGGCCTGGACGTGGCGCTGGTCCTGGACCGGCTCGTCGACGGCGACCTGCGCGGCATGTTCGACGGCCCGACGACCGTCGGCATCGACCTCGACGCCCCGCTGATCGTCTTCGACCTCTCCCACATCGACCGCAATTCCATCGCGATGCCCATCCTCATGGCCATCGTGGGCGTCTGGCTGGAGCACACCTGGATCCGCCCCGACCGGAAGAAGCGCATCTTCCTGGTCGAGGAGGCCTGGCACATCATCAACAGCCCCTTCGTGGCGCAGCTGTTCCAGCGGCTCCTGAAGTTCGGGCGCCGGCTCGGCCTGTCCTTCGTGGCGGTGGTGCACCACCTGTCCGACGTCGTCGACGGGGCGGCCGCGAGAGAGGCCGCGGCCATCCTCAAGATGGCCTCCACCCGCACCATCTACGCCCAGAAGGCCGACGAGGCACGCGCCACCGGCCGCGTCCTCGGCCTGCCACGCTGGGCGGTGGAGATCATCCCCTCCCTCACCCCCGGCATCGCGGTCTGGGACGTCAACGGCAACGTCCAGGTGGTCAAACACCTGATCACCGAGACCGAACGCCCCCTGGTCTTCACCGACCGCGCGATGACCGAGTCCTCCACCGACCACCTGACCGACGACGCCCTGCGCGCCGCGGAGCTGGAGGCGGAGGAACGGGCGGCGGCCTTCATGGAGCAGCACATCGGCGACTCGTCGGAATCGACGGTGGCGTAGGGCCAGCAGGAGCACCAGGGCAGCAGGAGCACCCGGGCAGCAGGACAGCGGGACGAGGAGAGGCACCGGACGCATGAGACCGGACGACCGCCGCGATCAGCGGCCGGCCCAGGGCGGCATCCCCGACGGCCTGCTGATCGGCATACTGGCCTTCATCCTCGGCATGACCCTGCTGGTCTGGACGGCGACCGGCCTGTCCGCCCTGTTCGCCCACGGCTCCTGGCCCGAAGGCGTCAGCTTCACCGGCACCCCGCAGGCCATGCGCCAACTGATCGCCGAGCCGCACGACATCCCGGGCGCATGGCCGGACGCCCCGGCGGGGGCGCTGTCCGGGTACGGGTTGTTCTGGGGGCTGTTCATCGGCCAGTTGATGGTGCTGGTGGTGCTGACGGTGTTCGTGATGGGCACGTTGGCGCGGTGGCGAGCGGTACGGAAGCGGCGACGCGAGGGGCCGACACCGACACCACGTGAGACACAGGCGCACGGAGCACCGGTCCAGCAGGCACCGGTCCAGCAGGCACCGGTCCAGCAGGCACCGGTGCACGAGGCGCCGACGCCCGAGACCCCACTGCACGAGCCCCCGCTGCACGAGGTGCCCACTCCTCGGGCGCCGCAACCGACCCCGGCCCCGGAGGTCGAGCCCCCGCACTCCGCACCCAACGGCAAACGGGTGAGTGGGTGGGAAACAACCCGCGCCGAAGGCGCGGTGCACTACGGCCCGAGGGAAAGCCGCCACGAGACCGCAACCGAGGCCCTGCGGGACGCGGACGGCGCCGCCCTCGTCATCACCTCCAACCCCGCCCTGTGGTCGGAGACCAAGGACGCCCGCGCCAAACTAGGCCCCACCCACCTCTACGACCCGAACCACCTCTGCGACACCCCCGCCCGCGTCCACTGGTCCCCCACCGCGGGCTGCGAGGACAGACAGACGGCCACCGCCAGAGCGGCCGCCCTGCTCACCCCCGTCCGCCCCACCGCCCGCATCGACCAGGCGGTCGGCGACACCGCCGAACTGCTGCTGCGCAGCTACCTCCACGCCGCCGCCATCGACGGCCGCACCATCCGCCACGTCCACCGCTGGTCCCAGGGCCTCCAGGTGCAGGACGCCGTCCGCATCCTGCGTACCCACCCCAAGGCCGCCCCCGGCTCCGCCGGCGAACTCGAAGGCTCCCTCACCGCCCACCCCGAGCGCCGGGACATGGCCCAGCAGCTGACCGCCCGGGCCCTCGCCGCGCTCTCCACGGTCAATATCCGCGAGGCGTGCACTCCCAACCGAACTGATGCACTCGCCTTGGATTCCTTCGTCCACGAACAGGGAACCCTTTACGTGGTGGGTGAATCCATTGAGGATCCCCGCACGAGCCCGGGCGCGATGCCGCTGCTGACGGCGCTCGTCTCCAGCGTGGTCGAGCGCGGCCGGCGCATGGCCGAACGGTCATCCTCCGGTCGCCTCGACCCACCAATGACGCTCGTCCTGGACGACGTCGCGGCCGTCGCCCCGCTGCCCCAGCTCCCGGAACTGCTCGCCGACGGCGCGGACGCGGGCATGCCGACCCTGGCCCTGCTCCGCTCCCGCGAACAGGGCCGCGCCCGCTGGCCCCACGACGAACTGCCCGTCTGACGAACTGCCCGTCTGACGAACTGCCCGTCTGACGGACTGCCCGCCCGGCGGAAGCCCGGCGCAGGCCCGGCGGCGCGAGACGGATCAGCGCTCGAGCACGTACTCCAACTCGTGGTCCCCGGGCCCGCCCTCCAGCGGCACCGTCCGCCCGCTCGGCGCGAACCCCGCCTTCCGGTAGGCCCCCTGTGCCCGCGTGTTGTCGGGATGCACGATGAGCCGCATCCGCTCGACGCCGTTCGCCCACGCCCACTCGAGACCGGCGTCGAACAGCGCCTTGGTCAGTCCGCTGCCCCGCCACTCGGGCCGTACGAACACCCCGACGACATGTCCCTGCCGCCGCTCCACCGGGAACCCGGCCCAGTCCGTCGTCCCGGCCTCCTCCACGAACACGGTCAGCGTGCCGAGCCACAGCCCGCCGGGCCCCGCGGCAATGACCTGCTGCGCCCCGGCGGCCCCCTCGGCGCCACGGGCCGCCCGCTCCTGCCAATAGGAGTCCGGCCGCGCGGCGGCTTCCTCGTACGTTTCCAGGTACGCGAGATCCGCGACCGGGTCCCGCAGCGCACGCAGCCGCAGCTCCTTCACCGCGGGCCACTCGTCGGCGCGTATGGAACGGATCACGTAGTCACCGGGGACCGAGGCACTCATGCCGGCCACCGTAATACCCGGGTACTACGCCCCTCATCTCATATACGGCCCCGGGACGGACGCCCGTCGCGCCCGGACCCCCGACCATGGTCGGATGGAGCCCGTGAAGCCGGTGCCGCAAGACCGAGCCGCCGAACCCGTCACCGAGTACGTCCAGCGCGTCAACCGGCGGATCCGCGGCTTCGACCACCGCCATCCGCTCCCGTGGGACCTCACCCTCACCGGCTTCTGGGTCCTGGCCGCCCTCATCGACGGGACCGGCGACGGCTGGCGCAGCGTCGCCCACGACCCCGACGTCCCCGTCGGCCTCGTCGTCGTGCTCAGCCTCGCCCTCTCCGTCCCCGTCGTCTGGCGCCGCGGCCACCCCCGGCGCGCCCTCCTCCTCACGCTGCCCGCGGCGCTGGTGAGCGCATGGTCGGGCGCCGCCCTCCAGGCCGCCCTGCTCCAACTCCTCCTCGTCCACCACATCGCCCTGCGCCTGCCGCTGCGCAACCTCTGGTGGGCGGTGGCCGTGGTGACCGCGCCGACCTGTGTCTCGGTCGCCCGCTACGGGGACAGCGCGGGCTCCTGGAACCAGCAGCTCGGCTCGCAGCTCGTCGCCATCGGCGTGGCCGCCCTCATCGGTATCACCGTGCGCACCCGGCGCGGCTACACCGAAGCCCTGGAGGACCGCGCCCGCCGTCTGGAAACCGAACGCGACCAGCAGGTCCGGCTCGCCGCCGCCGCCGAACGCGCGCGCATAGCCAGGGAGATGCACGACATCATCGGCCACAACCTCTCCGTCATCACCGGCCTCGCCGACGGCGGCCGCTACGCCGCCGCCAAGTCCCCCGACCGCGCCGCCCAGGCCCTCGACGCCATCGGTACCACCAGCCGCCAGGCGCTCGGCGAACTCCGCCGCCTCCTGGACGTCCTGCGCGACGACGACCAGGACGGCACCGGCCCGGAGCCCGAACTGGCCCCGCAGCCCGCCCTCACGGACCTCGACCGCCTCCTCGACGGCGTACGCCGGGCCGGCCTCCCCGTCCGCACGACCGTCAAGGGGGAGCCCGCCCTCCCCGAGGGCCGCCAGCTCACCCTCTACCGCGTCATCCAGGAAGCCCTCACCAACACCCTCAAACACGCCGGTCCCGACGCCACCGCCCACATCGAGCTGTCCTACGGGGCGGGCGGCGCCGCCACCCTCACCGTCACCGACACGGGCCGGACGGCCCCGCACCCCTCCCGCACGCCGTCCGGCGGCCGCGGCCTGCCGGGGATGCGTGAACGGACCTCCCTGTACGGAGGCACACTTGAGGCCGGCCCGCGCCCGGCCCCGGAGCAGGGCTGGCGCGTCCATCTGCACCTACCGGAGGAATCCCCGCAGTGACCACCGTCCTCATCGCCGACGACCAGCCCCTCCAGCGCTTCGGCTTCCGCATGCTCCTGGAGAGCCAGGACGACATGACGGTCGTGGGCGAGGCGGCCAACGGCGCCGAAGCGGCCCGGATGGCGGCCGAACTGCACCCCGACGTCGTCCTCATGGACGTCCGCATGCCCGGCCTGGACGGCATCGAGGCGACCCGCCGCATCGTCGCGGGCGGCGGCCGCAGCCGCGTCCTCATCCTCACCACCTTCGACCTGGACGAGTACGCCTACTCAGGCCTGCGCGCCGGCGCCTCCGGCTTCCTGGTCAAGGACGCCCAGCCGGAGGAACTCCTCTCCGGCATCCGCGCGGTGGCCACGGGCGACGCGGTGGTCGCCCCGAGCCTCACCCGGCGCCTGCTCGACGCCTACGTCCACCACCTGCCGGCCACCAGCGCACCGGACCACGCGCCCGGATCCCCCGATCCGCGCCTGACCCCGCTCACCGAACGCGAGACCGAGATCCTGCGCGTCATGGGCCAGGGCTGGACCAACACGGAGATAGCCGAGCGCCTCCACCTCGCCGAGTCCACGGTGAAGACACACGTGGGCCGCATCCTGGCGAAGACGGGCTCCAGGGACCGCGTGCAGGCGGTCATCCTCGCCTATGAAACAAAGCTGGTGGGTTAGAAACTAGGGGTAAACGCAGAAAACCCCGCACCGTTCCCGGTGCGGGGTTTCCTCGCAATGATTGTTCGGCGGCGTCCTACTCTCCCACAGGGTCCCCCCTGCAGTACCATCGGCGCTGTAAGGCTTAGCTTCCGGGTTCGAAATGTAACCGGGCGTTTCCCCTACGCTATGACCACCGAAACACTATGAAACAGACAATCAACCGGGTGACCAACACAGTCTGATTGTTCGTGGTTTCAGAACCAACACAGTGGACGCGAGCAACTGAGGACAAGCCCTCGGCCTATTAGTACCGGTCACCTCCACACCTCACGGTGCTTCCAGATCCGGCCTATCAACCCAGTCGTCTACTGGGAGCCTTAACCCCTCAAGGGGGTGGGAGTCCTCATCTCGAAGCAGGCTTCCCGCTTAGATGCTTTCAGCGGTTATCCCTCCCGAACGTAGCCAACCAGCCATGCCCTTGGCAGAACAACTGGCACACCAGAGGTTCGTCCGTCCCGGTCCTCTCGTACTAGGGACAGCCCTTCTCAAGACTCCTACGCGCACAGCGGATAGGGACCGAACTGTCTCACGACGTTCTAAACCCAGCTCGCGTACCGCTTTAATGGGCGAACAGCCCAACCCTTGGGACCGACTCCAGCCCCAGGATGCGACGAGCCGACATCGAGGTGCCAAACCATCCCGTCGATATGGACTCTTGGGGAAGATCAGCCTGTTATCCCCGGGGTACCTTTTATCCGTTGAGCGACGGCGCTTCCACAAGCCACCGCCGGATCACTAGTCCCGACTTTCGTCCCTGCTCGACCCGTCGGTCTCACAGTCAAGCTCCCTTGTGCACTTACACTCAACACCTGATTGCCAACCAGGCTGAGGGAACCTTTGGGCGCCTCCGTTACTCTTTAGGAGGCAACCGCCCCAGTTAAACTACCCATCAGACACTGTCCCTGATCCGGATCACGGACCCAGGTTAGACATCCAGCACGACCAGACTGGTATTTCAACGACGACTCCACCCACACTGGCGTGCGAGCTTCAAAGTCTCCCAGCTATCCTACACAAGCCGAACCGAACACCAATATCAAACTGTAGTAAAGGTCCCGGGGTCTTTCCGTCCTGCTGCGCGAAACGAGCATCTTTACTCGTAGTGCAATTTCACCGGGCCTATGGTTGAGACAGTCGAGAAGTCGTTACGCCATTCGTGCAGGTCGGAACTTACCCGACAAGGAATTTCGCTACCTTAGGATGGTTATAGTTACCACCGCCGTTTACTGGCGCTTAAGTTCTCAGCTTCGCCCCACCAAAATGGAGCTAACCGGTCCCCTTAACGTTCCAGCACCGGGCAGGCGTCAGTCCGTATACATCGCCTTACGGCTTCGCACGGACCTGTGTTTTTAGTAAACAGTCGCTTCTCGCTGGTCTCTGCGGCCACCCCCAGCTCACGGAGTAAATCCGGTCACCGGGTGTGGCCCCCCTTCTCCCGAAGTTACGGGGGCATTTTGCCGAGTTCCTTAACCATAGTTCACCCGAACGCCTCGGTATTCTCTACCTGACCACCTGAGTCGGTTTAGGGTACGGGCCGCCATGAAACTCGCTAGAGGCTTTTCTCGACAGCATAGGATCATCCACTTCACCACAATCGGCTCGGCATCAGGTCTCAGCCTTGTGTGCGACGGATTTACCTACCGCACGGCCTACACCCTTACCCCGGGACAACCACCGCCCGGGATGGACTACCTTCCTGCGTCACCCCATCACTCACCTACTAACCGCTTGGTTCGGCGGCTCCACCACTCCCCTCAACTCCGAAGAGATCAGGGCGGCTTCACGGCCTTAGCATCACGATGCTCGATGTTTGACGCTTCACAGCGGGTACCGGAATATCAACCGGTTATCCATCGACTACGCCTGTCGGCCTCGCCTTAGGTCCCGACTTACCCTGGGCAGATCAGCTTGACCCAGGAACCCTTAGTCAATCGGCGCAAACGTTTCTCACGTTTGTATCGCTACTCATGCCTGCATTCTCACTCGTGAACCGTCCACAACTCGCTTCCGCGGCTGCTTCACCCGGCACACGACGCTCCCCTACCCATCACAGCCGGCGTTGGCCGTATTGCTGCAATGACACGACTTCGGCGGTACGCTTGAGCCCCGCTACATTGTCGGCGCGGAATCACTAGACCAGTGAGCTATTACGCACTCTTTCAAGGGTGGCTGCTTCTAAGCCAACCTCCTGGTTGTCTGTGCGACTCCACATCCTTTCCCACTTAGCGTACGCTTAGGGGCCTTAGTCGATGCTCTGGGCTGTTTCCCTCTCGACCATGGAGCTTATCCCCCACAGTCTCACTGCCGCGCTCTCACTTACCGGCATTCGGAGTTTGGCTAAGGTCAGTAACCCGGTAGGGCCCATCGCCTATCCAGTGCTCTACCTCCGGCAAGAAACACACGACGCTGCACCTAAATGCATTTCGGGGAGAACCAGCTATCACGGAGTTTGATTGGCCTTTCACCCCTAACCACAGGTCATCCCCCAGGTTTTCAACCCTGGTGGGTTCGGTCCTCCACGACCTCTTACAGCCGCTTCAACCTGCCCATGGCTAGATCACTCCGCTTCGGGTCTTGAGCGTGCTACTGAACCGCCCTGTTCGGACTCGCTTTCGCTACGGCTTCCCCACCCGGGTTAACCTCGCAACACACCGCAAACTCGCAGGCTCATTCTTCAAAAGGCACGCAGTCACGAGATACGCGCAAGCACGTATCCGACGCTCCCACGGCTTGTAGGCACACGGTTTCAGGTACTATTTCACTCCGCTCCCGCGGTACTTTTCACCATTCCCTCACGGTACTATCCGCTATCGGTCACCAGGGAATATTTAGGCTTAGCGGGTGGTCCCGCCAGATTCACACGGGATTTCTCGGGCCCCGTGCTACTTGGGTGTCTCTCAAACGAGCCGCTGACGTTTCGACTACGGGGGTCTTACCCTCTACGCCGGACCTTTCGCATGTCCTTCGCCTACATCAACGGTTTCTGACTCGTCTCACGGCCGGCAGACCGTAAAAGAGAGATCCCACAACCCCGCACACGCAACCCCTGCCGGGTCTCACACGTATACGGTTTGGCCTCATCCGGTTTCGCTCGCCACTACTCCCGGAATCACGGTTGTTTTCTCTTCCTGCGGGTACTGAGATGTTTCACTTCCCCGCGTTCCCTCCACACTGCCTATGTGTTCAGCAGCGGGTGACAGCCCATGACGACTGCCGGGTTTCCCCATTCGGACACCCCCGGATCAAAGCCTGGTTGACGACTCCCCGGGGCCTATCGTGGCCTCCCACGTCCTTCATCGGTTCCTGGTGCCAAGGCATCCACCGTGCGCCCTTAAAAACTTGGCCACAGATGCTCGCGTCCACTGTGCAGTTCTCAAACAACGACCAACCACCCATCACCCCGGAACCTACATCCCGAGTGCACTGGGGCCGGCACTGAAGGAAATTCATTCCCTCAGATACCCAACAGCGTGCCCGACACCCTTGCCTTCCCTCACTCGTGTTCCACGCCGAAGCAGTACTGACGAGAAGATCAGGATCAAGTGTGCCGAGTAGTCAACGTTCCACCCATGAGCAACCGTGCAGGACATTTGCCTGCAGTCGGCTATGTGCTCCTTAGAAAGGAGGTGATCCAGCCGCACCTTCCGGTACGGCTACCTTGTTACGACTTCGTCCCAATCGCCAGTCCCACCTTCGACAGCTCCCTCCCACAAGGGGTTGGGCCACCGGCTTCGGGTGTTACCGACTTTCGTGACGTGACGGGCGGTGTGTACAAGGCCCGGGAACGTATTCACCGCAGCAATGCTGATCTGCGATTACTAGCGACTCCGACTTCATGGGGTCGAGTTGCAGACCCCAATCCGAACTGAGACCGGCTTTTTGAGATTCGCTCCACCTTGCGGTATCGCAGCTCATTGTACCGGCCATTGTAGCACGTGTGCAGCCCAAGACATAAGGGGCATGATGACTTGACGTCGTCCCCACCTTCCTCCGAGTTGACCCCGGCGGTCTCCCGTGAGTCCCCAACACCCCGAAGGGCTTGCTGGCAACACGGGACAAGGGTTGCGCTCGTTGCGGGACTTAACCCAACATCTCACGACACGAGCTGACGACAGCCATGCACCACCTGTACACCGACCACAAGGGGGGCACCATCTCTGATGCTTTCCGGTGTATGTCAAGCCTTGGTAAGGTTCTTCGCGTTGCGTCGAATTAAGCCACATGCTCCGCCGCTTGTGCGGGCCCCCGTCAATTCCTTTGAGTTTTAGCCTTGCGGCCGTACTCCCCAGGCGGGGCACTTAATGCGTTAGCTGCGGCACGGACAACGTGGAATGTTGCCCACACCTAGTGCCCACCGTTTACGGCGTGGACTACCAGGGTATCTAATCCTGTTCGCTCCCCACGCTTTCGCTCCTCAGCGTCAGTATCGGCCCAGAGATCCGCCTTCGCCACCGGTGTTCCTCCTGATATCTGCGCATTTCACCGCTACACCAGGAATTCCGATCTCCCCTACCGAACTCTAGCCTGCCCGTATCGACTGCAGACCCGGGGTTAAGCCCCGGGCTTTCACAACCGACGTGACAAGCCGCCTACGAGCTCTTTACGCCCAATAATTCCGGACAACGCTTGCGCCCTACGTATTACCGCGGCTGCTGGCACGTAGTTAGCCGGCGCTTCTTCTGCAGGTACCGTCACTTTCGCTTCTTCCCTGCTGAAAGAGGTTTACAACCCGAAGGCCGTCATCCCTCACGCGGCGTCGCTGCATCAGGCTTTCGCCCATTGTGCAATATTCCCCACTGCTGCCTCCCGTAGGAGTCTGGGCCGTGTCTCAGTCCCAGTGTGGCCGGTCGCCCTCTCAGGCCGGCTACCCGTCGTCGCCTTGGTGAGCCATTACCTCACCAACAAGCTGATAGGCCGCGGGCTCATCCTGCACCGCCGGAGCTTTCGAACCTCGCAGATGCCTGCGAGGGTCAGTATCCGGTATTAGACCCCGTTTCCAGGGCTTGTCCCAGAGTGCAGGGCAGATTGCCCACGTGTTACTCACCCGTTCGCCACTAATCCCCACCGAAGTGGTTCATCGTTCGACTTGCATGTGTTAAGCACGCCGCCAGCGTTCGTCCTGAGCCAGGATCAAACTCTCCGTGAATGTTTACCCGTAATCGGGTGACACCACGAGAGCGGAACAGTCGGAGGAATAATCCGACCGTTCACAGCGTCCTCGCTGTTGTGTTACTTCAAAGGAACCTCAACCCGATCAGGAATCCGATCAGGTCGGGGTATCAACATATCTGGCGTTGACTTTTGGCACGCTGTTGAGTTCTCAAGGAACGGACGCTTCCTTTGTACTCACCCTCTCGGGCTTTCCTCCGGGCGCTTCCCTTCGGTCTTGCGTTTCCGACTCTATCAGATCTTTCCGATCCGATTTCCTCGGTGCTTTCCAGGTTCCCGCTCTCGCGTTTCCCTTTCCGGCGGTTCCGACTCTATCAGATCCTTTCGGCCCTGATTCCCCGTCAGAGGGGGTTGTCTTCCCGGCTGTTGGGCCGTTCCGACGTCTCAAACCTTAGCGGACCCTCTCGGCGATTCCCAATCGGGGTCGATCGGGGCGACGAGAGCCCTGCGGAATTGAATTCGGGCGCGCCGAAGTTATTCCCACTTGGGGGTCGTGCTGGTGGTTTGATTGCCGCTGCTGCGGCGGGAGGTGCTGCCGCAGAACCGTTACGGTCCCGTGGCAACCCGAAGAACCTTACGGATCCCGCAGGGGACTGTCAAGCATCGCTGTCAAGATCTTTAATCGAGGTCGCTGAGCCGACCGCCGGCGTCCGGCTGTGCGTGCTCCACCCTGCGCAGGAGGCGGGTCAGCACGTCACCGAGCGCGGTGCGGTCGTCGGCGGAGAGGTCCTGGAGCAGGTCCTCCTCGAAGACCGTGGCGAGGCGCATGGCCGCCAGCCACTTCTCGCGCCCCTCCGCCGTGATCGCGACGATCACGCGCACCCGGTTGTTCTCGTCGCGCTCCCGGGTGACCAGGCCCTCCGTCACCATGCGGTCGATCCGGTGCGTCATCGCGGCGGGCGTGAGGCCGAGGCGCTTGGCGAGGTCGCCGGGGCCGAGCCGGTAGGGGGCGCCGGAGAGCACGAGGGCCTTCAGCACCTCCCAGTCCGTGTTGCCGATGCCCAGCTCGGCGGTCTGGCGGCCGTACGCGACGTTCATACGGCGGTTGAGGCGGGAGAGCGCCGAGACGATCTTCTCGACCTGGGGGTCGAGGTCCTGGAACTCGCGCTGGTAGGCGGCGATCTGCTCTTCGAGTGTCGGCTCGCCGGCGCCGGAGGTGTCGCCCATGGCCGCAGTATGGCACGCGGCTCCTTTGCTTTGAAGTCCTTCGGTATGTACTCTTTACCTTCGAACTTTAGCTTCTAAGTCTTCAGCTCTAACGGCTGAAGCGGACGATCAGAGAGATCAAGAGAGGGTGAACGTGACCAGGGCAATGGGCGCGGCGATGCGCCGGATCCACGTGGGCAACGCACTCAGCGCGTTCGGACTCGGCTTCACGGTCCCCTACCTGTACGTCTATGTGGCGCAGGTACGGGGACTGGGTTCTGTCACGGCGGGCCTCGTGCTCGCCGTCTTCGCCGTGGCCGCGCTGATCGTGCTGCCGTTCGCCGGGCGGGCCATCGTCCGCCGTGGTCCGCTGCCGGTGCTGCTGGTCGCCCTGGTCACCGCCGCGCTCGGCGCGCTGAGCCTCGGGCTGTCGGCCTCGGCCGGCACCGTGCTGCTGTCCGCCGCCGCGCTGGGGGCCGGGCAGGCCGTGATGCAGCCCGCGCTCGCGACGATGATCGTGGACTGCTCGACGACGGAGACCCGGTCGCGTGCCTTCGCGATGCAGTTCTTCCTGCAGAACCTGGGGCTCGGCGTCGGCGGACTCATCGGCGGTCACCTGGTCGACACCACGAGCCCGTCGTCCTTCACGCTGCTGTTCGCCATCGAGGCGGCGATGTTCCTGGTGCTGGTGGCCGTCATGGCGACGGTGCGGGTCCCGCGCGCGCCGCGGATCGAGGGGGCGCCGGGACAGGCCGGCGGCGGAAGCTGGAAGCAGCTCCTGGGCAACCGCGCCATGGTGCAGCTGTGCGTCCTGGGCTTCGTGCTGTTCTTCGCCTGCTACGGGCAGTTCGAGTCGGGGCTGAGCGCGTACGGCGTCGAGGCGGCCGGGATCTCCACGTCCGCGCTGGGGACCGCGCTGGCGGCGAACACGCTGATGATCGTGATCGCGCAGTTCGCGGTGCTGAAGTTCGTGGAGCGGCGCAAGCGGTCCCGGGTCATCGCGTCCGTGGGGCTGATCTGGGCCGTGGCGTGGGCCGTGGCCGGGTACGCCGGGCTGGGGCACGGCAGCCAGACGATGGCCACGGCCGCCTTCATCTCGACGTACGCGCTGTTCGGGCTGGGTGAGGCGATGCTGTCGCCGACGCTGGCGCCGCTGGTGGCGGACCTGGCGCCGACCGGTCTCGCCGGGCAGTACAACTCCGCCTTCGCCCTGGTGAAGCAGCTCGCGCTGGCGATCGGTCCGGCGGTCGGCGGGCCGCTCGGGGCGTCGCTGCACGCGCCGTACATCGTGGCGTTCCTGTTGTTCTCGCTGGGCATCACGGTGCTGGCGGTGCGGCTGGGGCGGCAGCTCACC
Organism: Streptomyces rubrogriseus; assembly: GCF_027947575.1. Taxonomy (NCBI): domain Bacteria; kingdom Bacillati; phylum Actinomycetota; class Actinomycetes; order Kitasatosporales; family Streptomycetaceae; genus Streptomyces; species Streptomyces rubrogriseus. The sequence continues at coordinate 8,185,189 of NZ_CP116256.1, forward strand.
GATGTACAGAACCAGCCGTCGCTGGCCAGGAGCCGGGTGGTCACGCAGGGCGGGGCGCCGGCCGACGCCGTGGTGGCCGCGGAGGCGTGAGCGGGCCGGGCCGGTAGCGGCGGGGCCGGGGTTCGTACCCGCTCCGCCGTCGGCTCAGGGCTTCTGCAGGACGAACTCGCACCAGACCGCCTTGCCGCCGCCCGGGGTGCGTCTGGACCCCCAGTTGGAGGCGATCGTCGCGACGATGGCGATGCCCCGGCCGGACTCGTCCCCCGGCTCCGCGCGGCGGCGTCGGGGCAGGTGGTCGTCGCCGTCGGTCACCTCGATGATCAGGCGGCGGTCGGTACGGCGCAGCCGCAGCCGCATCGGCGGGGTGCCGTGCTGGAGGGAGTTGGCGACCAGTTCGCTGGTGGCCAGGACGCCGAGGTCGTGCAGCTCGGCGGGGAAGCGCCAGCTGGTGAGGACGCCGGAGGCGAAGGCACGCGCGCGCGGGGCCGCTTCCACGCCGCCGAGCAGTTCCAGGGCGGCGTTGCGGAACAGCTCCGCCTCGGCGCCCTTGCGGGCGGGGTGCTGGAGGACCAGGACGGCGACGTCGTCGTCGTGGTCCGGGGTGACGCCCGCCGAGCGGACCAGCCGGTCGCAGACCACCTGGGGCGTGCCGGTGGCGCCGGACAGGGCGCGCTCCAGGGCGGCGATGCCCTCGTCGAGGTCCTCGTCACGGCGTTCGACCAGGCCGTCGGTGTAGAGGACGGCCGTGGAGCCGGGGGGCAGGGCGATCGAGCCGGACGCGTGGATCCAGCCACCGGTGCCGAGCGGCGGGCCGGTGGGTTCGTCGGCGCGCTGGACGGTGCCGTCCTCGTCGCGGACCAGGATGGGGAGGTGGCCGGCGGACGCGTAGACCAGCCGGCCCTCGTTCGGGTCGTGGATGGCGTAGACGCAGGTGGCGATCTGGTTGGCGTCGATCTCTGCGGCGAGGCCGTCCAGGAGCTGGAGCACCTCGTGCGGGGGCAGGTCGAGGCGGGCGTAGGCCCTCACCGCCGTGCGGAGCTGACCCATGACGGCCGCCGCGCGGACGCCTCGGCCCATGACGTCGCCGATGACCAGGGCGGTGCGGCCGCCGCCGAGGGTGATCACGTCGTACCAGTCGCCGCCGACCGCGGCCTCGGTGCCGCCGGGGTGGTAGGTGGCGGCCACGCGCAGGTCGTCGGGCTCCTCCAGCTCCTGCGGGAGGAGGGAGCGCTGGAGGGTGACGGCGGTCTCGCGCTGGCTGCGTTCGCTCGCGCGCAGGCGGCCGGCGGCTTCGGCGTGGTCGGTGACGTCGGTCGCGAAGACGAGCACTCCGCGGCCGTCGCCGTTGTGTCCGGCGGTGACCGGGGTGCAGGTGAAGGTGTAGGAGCGGCCGTCCGGGGCCTTGCGGGACTTGAGGGTGCGGGGCCTGCCGCTGCGCTGGACCTGGTCCAGGAGCGGGAAGAGGCCCGGCTCGTCCAGCTCGGGGAGGGCTTCGCGGGCGCGGGCGCCGAGGTCGCGGATGCCGAAGGCGGCGACGTAGGCGTCGTTGACGTAGGCGAGGCGGTGTTCGGGGCCGTGCAGGAGGGCGACGAGGGCCGGGACGCGGCCGAGGACGTCGCGGACGGGCAGTTCGTCGACGCTGGGGACGTCGGCGGCGAGCGGGGCCTCGTCGGCCAGCTGTTCGGCGCGGGCGGCGGGTACGGAGCCGTCCGCCCGCCGGTCCGGGGAGAGGGCCGTGTCGGTCCGCGCGGCGGCGCGGCGCTGTGTTCCGGGGAGTCGGGCGCTCCAGCGCGTGAAGTTCACGAATCCTTGCCTCGTGTAGTTGTCGGCGGCCGGGGACCGGGGCGGGCCGGGGCGGCCCGGGCCCCGGGGGCCGCGCTGGGGCGAGCGGCGGCGCGCCCGCGGTGGTGGACCAGTCTGGCAGGGTGCCCGCCTGGCCGACATCCGTCAGACGCCCCAGTGGCCGGGGGAGTTCCTGGGTCCGGTCAGGACGACCCCTTCGGGTTGTGCGGGGGCTCCTGAGAAGGCTTTCCACCGGCCGCGAGTTCGAACTCCGCCCGCGGATGTTCGAGTGAGCCCAGGGAGACGATCTCCCGTTTGAAGAGCCCGGCGATCACCCATTCGGCCAGTACGCGCGCCTTCCGGTTGACGGTGGGGACGCGGCTGAGGTGGTAGGCGCGGTGCATGAACCACGCGGGGTAGCCCTTGAGCTTGCGTCCGTAGACGTGTGCGACGCCCTTGTGGAAGCCGAGGGAGGCGACGGAGCCCGCGTACCGGTGCGCGTACGTGTCGAGGGGCTCGCCGCGCAGGGCGTGGGTGACGTTGTCGCCGAGGACCCTGGCCTGGCGGACGGCGTGCTGGGCGTTGGGGGCGCAGGTCCGGCCGGGTTCCGCCGCGGTGACGTCGGGGACGGCGGCGGCGTCACCGGCCGCCCACGCGTGCGGGGCGCCGTCGACCGACAGGTGGGCGGTGCAGGCGAGCCGGCCGCGGTCGTCGAGGGGCAGGTCGGTGGCGGCGAGGACGGGGTGCGGCTTGACGCCGGCCGTCCAGACGACCGTACGGGTGGGGAAGCGGGAGCCGTCGCTGAGGACGGCGACGCGGTCGGCGCAGGACTCGAGGCGGGTGTCCAGGCGTACGTCGATGTTGCGGCGGCGCAGTTCGGTGACCGTGTAGCGGCCCAGTTCCTCGCCGACCTCGGGCAGGACGCGGCCCGAGGCCTCGACGAGGATCCACTTCATGTCCTCGGGGGTGACGTTGTGGTAGTACCGCGCGGCGTAGCGGGCCATGTCCTCCAGCTCGCCGAGGGCCTCCACGCCCGCGTAGCCGCCGCCGACGAAGACGAAGGTGAGGGCGGCGTCGCGGATGGCGGGGTCGCGGGTGGAGGAGGCGATGTCCATCTGTTCGAGGACGTGGTTGCGCAGGCCGATGGCCTCCTCGACGGTCTTGAAACCGACGCCGTGGTCGGCGAGTCCGGGGACGGGCAGGGTGCGCGAGACGGAGCCGGGGGCGAGGACGAGTTCGTCGTAGGTCAGCCGGCGGGCGCCCGTCTTGGCCTCGTCGGTGGCGAGGGTGGTGACGGTGGCGGTGCGGGTCGTGTGGTCGATGGACCGGGCCTCGCCGACGACGACGTCGCACTGGCCGAGGACGCGGCGCAGGGGCACGACGACGTGCCGGGGGGAGATGGAACCGGCCGCCGCCTCGGGGAGGAACGGCTGATAGGTCATGTAGGCGTCGGGCGTGACGACCGTGATCTCGGCCTCGCCCCGCCGCAGTTCGCCCTTGAGATTCCGTTGCAGCCGCAGGGCCGTGTACATCCCGACGTAGCCACCGCCGACAACGAGAATGCGCGCACGTTCCTTCACCATCCCATGACGCACCCGGCGCTTGCGTTTGTCCACAGGCTCGTCAATTTGTGTGACCGGAGATCGTCGGGGCGCCCAGCCGCGGGAATCGACGTCGCACGGCGTGATCACGCAGGTCAGCGTGGGTGAGTGGGGGCTCGGAGGGCGGCACATTCGGGGCGGGTGCGAGCCGTGCTCCGATCGGGGGGCGCTCCGTGCGGAACGTGCCCCTTCTGAATTGACTCCCGCTCAACTATGTTCTTTCCCACGGTGTGCAGGGGGATGTGCTCATGGGGTCCGCGACGGGCGGGCCGCGCAACCGGGCCCGTTCCACGCACTCCGGCTTTCGATGGCGGGGAGTGTCTCCGGGGGGAGACGTCATTACCGGGGGATTGTCTATGCATGTTCAGGATTCTCATTGGTCGTCCGCGTCGGCCGTCGCGCCCGGCGGTGCGATGAGTACGGCGGCGGGCGGCGCACGCGGGGACGCGGCACGGAGCGCGCCCTTGCGCGTGGACGCCCAGCGCAATCTGGAGCACGTGCTGCGCGCCGCGCGGGAGGTGTTCGGCGAGCTGGGGTACGGCGCGCCGATGGAGGACGTGGCGCGGCGCGCGCGGGTCGGTGTCGGCACGGTGTACCGGCGCTTTCCGAGCAAGGACGTGCTGGTGCGCCGGATAGCCGAGGAGGAGACGGCACGGCTGACCGACCAGGCCCGCACGGCGCTCGGACAGGAGGACGAGCCGTGGTCGGCCCTGTCCCGCTTCCTGCGGACGTCGGTTGCCTCGGGCGCCGGCCGGCTGCTGCCGCCGCAGGTGCTGCGGGTCGGGGTGTCGGACGACGCCGGGGCCGACGGTGGCGTGGGCGGTTCCGGTGGAGCGGCCGCCGGTGATCCGCGGGTGCCGCAGCAGCGGATACAGCCGGGCACCGGCGAGCTGCGGCTGGTGTCCGAGGAGTCCGCCGCGGCCAGGGCGTCGGCCGCCGCCGTCGGAGGTACCGTCTCGGACGCCGCGGGCCCTGTCGCCACCTCTGCCACAGGACCTGCGGCAGGAGCTGTGGCAGGTTCCCTCGCGGGTTCTGTCGCGGGTTCCGTGGTCGGCGACGACGGTGCCGCGGCGCTGCTGGAGGTCGTGGGCCGGCTCGTGGAGCGGGCGCGCACGGCGGGTGAGCTGCGGCCCGACGTGTCGGTGTCGGACGTGCTGCTGGTCATAGCCACGGCGGCGCCCTCGCTGCCGGACCCGGCCCAGCAGGCGGCGGCCTCGACCCGGCTGCTGGACATCCTGCTGGAGGGGCTGCGGTCGCGGCCGGTGTGAGACGCGGCGACGCCGTCGGGGCCCGTATCTCCTTCCCCGAACGGCTGAGCGTTATCACCGCGGCGCGTGAAGTCCGCACAGACGAGTGACGACCGGCACAGGGGGGTCCTGAACAAAAGCCAATATGGCACGCTGACCCGGTGTTCGGACTGGCTGGGCAGGTTGGCGGGGGCTTTCCGCGATGAGTGTTGACGGGCGGGACGGTTCACTCGGTGACGGCGAGAGCGGTCCCGGTGACGTCGGGACCGGCGCGGGCCGGGGCGGCCGCACCGGGGACGGTGACGCCCGGGCGGGCGGCTCGCCGCAGGTGCCGGGCCAGGGCGGTCCGCCCCGTGCCGGGCGGGACGCCGCGCCCGTGGCGGACGGCGGCCGGGGCCTGGCCCGGGACGGCGGCCGCGAGGGTACCGGCGAGGACGAGCGCCCCGCGGGGACCGGCGTTCCGGCCCAGCGCGAGCTGCACGAGGACAGCGTCCTGCCGCCGCCGCGCGACCTGTACGACGACGGCATCCTGCCGCCGCCGCGCGAGCTTCCGGCGTCCGACGCCGAGCTGATCGGGCGGATGCGCTCGGGCGACGACACGGCCTACGAGGAGCTGTACCGGCGCCACGCGGACGCGGTACGCCGGTATGCGCGCACCTGCTGCCGGGACGCCCACACCGCGGACGACCTCACCGCCGAGGTGTTCGCCCGCATGCTCCAGGCGGTGCGCGGCGGTTCGGGGCCCGAGCACGCCGTACGCGCCTACCTGCTCACCGCGGTCCGGCGGGTCGCCGCCGGCTGGACCCGGTCGGCCGGGCGGGAGCAACTCGTCGAGGACTTCGCGGTGTTCGCCGCGCAGGCCGCGCACACCGCGAAGGTGCCGGACGACGACACCCTGGAGCTGGGCGCCGACGTCCGCGCCATGCACGAGGCCGAGCAGTCGATGGCCATGCGGGCGTTCCGGTCGCTGCCGGAGCGGTGGCAGGCCGTGCTGTGGCACACCGAGGTCGAGGACGAGTCGCCGAGCGAGGTGGCCATGCTCTTCGGGCTGGACGCCAACGGCACCCGTGTCCTGGCCAGCCGCGCCCGCGAGGGGCTCAAGCAGGCCTACCTCCAGGCCCACGTCAGCGATGCCCTCGCCACCGACGAGGAGTGCGCCCGCTACGCCGACCAGCTCGGCACGTACGCCCGCGGCAGGCTGCGCGTCCGGGCCGAACGCGGGCTGCGCAAGCACCTGGAGGAGTGCGCGAGGTGCCGGCTGGCGGCGACCCAGATCAAGGAGGTCGCGAGCGGCATTCCCGCCGTGGTGCCCGTCGCGGTCATCGGCTGGTTCGGTGTCGCCGGGTACGCGAAGGCCGCGGGGCTCATCGCCGGGGGCGCGGGCGCGGGTGCGGCGGGAGCCGCGGGCGCGGCGGCCGCGGCGAGCGGCGGTACGTCCGGCGGAGCGGGCGCCGGGGCCGGTGCGGCGGCCTCCGAGGGGCTGGGCGCGCCGGTGAAGGCGGGGATCGCGGCCGGTGTGGTCGCGGTGGCCGCAGCCGCGGCGCTGGCCCTGGCCCTCATCGGCGACGACACCCCGGACAAGGAGCCGCCGAAGGCCGCCCCGCCCGCCTCCTCACCGGTGGCGCAGCCCGCCCCGGACACCCCCACGCCCTCGACCCGACCGCCCCGGCCACCCGAACCGGTGGCGGCCCCAAGCCCACCCCCACCCCCACCCCGACACCGAAGCCCACCCCGAAACCGACCCCCACCCCCACCCCGACTCCCCCGCCGAAGCCGAAGCCGGAGCCGACCCCCACCCCGACACCTCCCCCGTCCCCTCCGTCCTCACCGCCACCCGTCCCGACCGTCTACCAGTGGAGCGAGCTGGCGTACGACGTGAGCGGCGACGGCACCGGTCCCGAGATGCGGCTGGCCGGAAGCAGCTGGGTGTGGCAGCGCTCCGACCTGTCGGTCGACGACGTGTCGTACGCACACGGCGTCACCGTCAACGGACGCTCCTCGGTCACCATCGACCTCAACCGCGAGTGCTCGGCCTACGACGCGCTGGCCGGCGTCGACGACCTGACGATGAAGCTGGGCAAGGTCCACTTCTCGGTGTACGCGGACGACGTCCGGCTGTGGAACTCGGGGATGGTCAAAGGCGGGGACCCCGCGGTACCGGTCCACGTGGACATCACCGGACGCGAGACGCTGCGGCTGGTGACCGAGCCGCACAGCCACTTCGACTCGTTGGCGCTCGCGGACTGGGCCCAGTCCCGCTTCACCTGCGCGTAGGAGCCTGCGGAACCGGCCGCCGCACCGCCGTCTCCAGCTCGCCGACGACGTCCCCGGGCGTGAGGCCGGCGCCCGCGGCCACTTCGGCGGCGTACCGCTTCGGGCCGAGGACACCGCGGGCGGCGGCCTCGGCCCGCTCGGCGTGTGCCCGGTCCGGCATGGGGCGCGGGCGGTCGCCGCGCCAGTGTCCGGCCGCGCCCAGCAGCCGCACCGCACGGGCCTGGTCGCCGAGGTCGCTCAGCAGTCCGGCCGCGCTGTCCACCAGCGTCGCGAGGACCAGCTCGGCGCACCGCTCCTCGACGGCCGTCCGCAGGGTGCCCGTCAGCACCGGCAAGGCGGCGCCCGGGCCCGACTCGCCCGCCGTCACGAGCGCGTCCACCAGCCCCAGCATCGCGAGGAACTGCGGCGGCGGCGTGCCGCGCAGGCACTCCTCGCGGCCCGCCTCCCACAGGACGCGGGCCCGCGCGAACTCCTCGTCGACCACCGCGAGCCCGGCCCGCAGCATCAGGACGAAGGCCTTGGAGTCCACCACGCCGTACCGGTCGGCCGCGGCTCCGGCCTCGTCGAGTACCCCGAGCGCCGTGCCGTGGTCCCCCTCGCGGTAGGCGATCTCGGCGAGCCGGGCGATGAGGAACGGCGCCTCCGCGAAGGCCCCCACCTCCTCGGCGAGCCGCAGTGCCTCCGCGTACTCGGCCCTGGCCTCCTCGTAGCGGCCGCGCACCATGGCGGCCTCGCCGAAGGCGCTGCACACCTGGGCCTCCACGAGGCGGTCGCCGACCCGACGGCTGAGCACACGCATCTCCGCCAGGTCGGCGTCGATGCCCGCCGGCGTGCCCGAGATGTCGACCACCGCATGCGTACGGAACATGAGACTGGCGGCGATCTCCCACTCGCCGCCGTAGGCACGGCAGTTGGCGACGGAGGCGTCCATGGAGGCCTGGACGTCGCCGGAGTCGCTGACGAAGAACTCGGTCAGCGGCCAGATGAGACCGGGCACCCGGGCCGCTTCGGGGCCGCCCGCCGCGAAGTGGTCCCGCACCCGCCGGACGTAGCGCCGCATGCGCTCGTCCAGCAGCCCCTCCCTCGGCGCGGTCTCGAAGGTGAGGAGGATGTGCATCATCCGCACCTGCATGCGCGACGCGTGCAGCGGATGCGTCGGACCGCCCCCGCTGCCGTCCAGGAGCGCGCCGACGTGGTCGGCGGCAGCGGTACGCCGTGCGAGGACGTCCGCCCCCGGCGCCCGCCCGCCGCCCTCCACGTCCAGGGCGGTTCCGAGGCGCAGCACCCGGTCCAGCCACCTGACGCCTTCGTGCCGGTAGTTGCGCAGCCACCAGAACCAGCCCATGGCGAGCGCGAGGGCCGCGGCCTCCGGCTCGTCGCCCGCGGTGAGGGAGCGGTCGAGGGCCGCGCGGATGTTGTCGTGCTCGGTCTCCAGGCGGGAGATGTACGGCAGTTGCCCGGCCGAGCGCAGCTGCGGGTCGGCTTCCCGGGCCAGGGCGCGCGCCCACGCGCGGTGGGCGCGTTCGGCGGCGTCGCGCAGCCCGGGCGTCTCAGCGGCGCGTTCCCCGGCGTACTCGTGAATGGTCTCCAGCAGGCGGTAGCGCATGGCGGAGCCGTCGGCGCCCGGGCCGGCGACGACGAGGGACTTGTCGACGAGGGCCCCGAGGAGGTCCGCGGCGGGCCCGGTGCCCACGGCCTCCGCGGCCGCCAGGTCCCAGCCGCCCGCGAAGACCGACAGTTCGCGCAGCAACGTGCGTTCCGCCTCGTCGAGGAGGTCCCAGGACCAGTCGACGACCGCGCGCAGCGTCTGCTGGCGGGGCAGGACGGTACGGCTGCCCGAGGTGAGCAGGCGGAAGCGGTCGTCGAGCCGGTCGGCGATCTCCCGCGGGGTGAGCAGCCGCAGCCGGGCGGCCGCCAGCTCGATGGCCAGCGGCAGTCCGTCGAGGCGTCGGCAGATCTCGGCGACCGCCTCCTCGTCGCGCAGGACCGTGTCCGCGTCGGGGCGCACGGCGCCGGCGCGCGCGGTGAACAGGCGCTGCGCCTGCTCCTGGGTGAGCGGCTCGACCGGTCGCACCGACTCGCCGGGCACGCCCAGGGGTTCCCGGCTGGTGGCGAGGACGGTGAGGCCCGGACACCGGGTCAGCAGGGTCTCGACGAGCCGGGCCGCCGCGCCGATGACGTGTTCGCAGTTGTCGAGGACCAGGAGTTGGCTGCGCGGGGCGCAGTACTCGACGAGCAGGGCGACGGGGTCGTCCTGCACGGCCGGCCGGTCGCCGGTCAGCAGCACGGTCTCGCGCAGCCCGAGGGCGTTGACGACCGCGCCGGGCACCGCCTCCGGCCGGTCGAGCGGGGCCAGCTCGACGAGCCATGCCTGCTCGAGCCCGGCGGCGGCCTCCTCGGCGAGGCGGGTCTTTCCGGATCCGCCGGGTCCGGTGAGGGTGACGAGGCGGGCCCCGGGCAGTTCGGAACGGAGGGCGTCGAGTTCGAGTTCCCGCCCCACGAAGGTGGTCAGCCGAGGCCTGATGTTGCCCTTGCGGCCGCCGGAGGGGGCCCGCTCGGCTGCCGGGGTGGGCCGCCGAGCGCCGCCGGTGCCGAGCAGTTCGGCGTGCAGGGCGCGCAGCCCGGGGCCGGGTTCGGTGCCGAGGCCCTCGGCGAGGGTGCGGCGGGCGCTCTCGTAGGCGGCCAGGGCGTCGGCGTCGCGACCGGAGGCGCGCAGGGCGGCGATGAGGAGGGCGTGCAGCGGTTCGTCGTAGGGGTGCGCGGTGGTCAGTTCGCGCAGCCGCGGTACGGCGTCGTGGGCGTCACCGAGCCGCAGACCGGCCTCGATACGGGCGCGGGTCGCCTCCAGGCGCAGGGCGTCGGGTCCGGCGGCGTGCCCGGGGAGGTCGGCCAGGGCGGGGCCGCGCCAGAGGGCGAGCGCCTCGTCCAGCTGCCGGGCGGCGGTCGCGGCGTCGCCGTGCGCGAGGGCGGTGGTGCCTCCCCGTACGAGGCTCTCGAAGACGAACAGGTCCACGTCGTCGCGGGTCGTCGCGAGCCGGTACCCGCCGGGGGCGGAGGCGACGGCCTCTTTGCCGACGGTACGGCGGAGGCGGCCGACCAGGGCCTGGAGGGCGGCGGGGGCGTCCAGCGGGGGGTCGTCCTCGGCCCAGACCTCGTCGATCAGCGTGGCGGGGGTGACGACGTCGCCGGGGCGCAGGGCGAGGGCGGTGAGCAGCGCGCGCAGGCGGGGACCGCCGGGGTTGACGACGGTGCCGTGGTCCTCCGTCTGGGTGACGCCCAGGATTCTGTACCGCACGGAGTCATTGTCCCCGCACCGGTGCGGTGCGGGCACCCGGCGCCGGCGCGATCAGTGGCCCTGGGTGATCCTGGCACCCGGCGTGGGTGCGGGCACGAGGAGAAGCGCGGCCCGGCGTTGCGGGAGGCCCCCCACTCTCTGCTTCGCTCGAGCGGGGGGCCTCCACCGCCCACCCGTGCCGCCTGGGGGCACCTCCCAGGCCGTTCAGGCACTGGGGGAGGCACGACTGCCCGCGGCTGCGGCGCCGCGGGCACCCGCCTCAGACCCGTCGCACGACCGCCCCGGCCCCGCCCAGCGCCCCCGCTGCGGCGCGATGCCCGCGGGTACCGCGCGTTGGCGGGCCGGGGTGCCGGTCCAGCAGGTGCCGCGGCGGGCCAGCAGGCGGCCGAGCCACAGCTCCAGCGAGACGAGGTCGGCCAGTCCGTCCAGCGGCAGCGGCTCACCCGCGGCCGCCGCCCGCACCGCCTTGCGCACGACCCGCGCCTCCACGAGCCCCGCCTCCGCGAGCAGCGGCCGGTCGAAGAGCCCCAGCAGGGAGTCCGCGGCGACCCGCAGCCCCGTCCGCGCCGTGGAGGCCGCCAGCGCCTGCGTGGGCGCCCCCCACCCGCTCGGCAGCTCGCTCACCCCCGCCCCCTCCAGCACCGTCCGCAGAATCGCCGCCCGCGCCCCCGGCTGCACCCGCAGCGCCTCCGGCAGGGCCCGGCAGGCCCGGACGACCTGGTTGTCCAGGAACGGCGTGTGCAGCCGCTGGAAGCGGATCTCCGCGGCCTGCTCCAGCACCCGCACCTCCGCCGCCTGCCGAGCCAGCGCCGCCCGCGCGCGGAAGTCCCCCGGACGCTGCCCCGGCCCCACCCCCGACCGCTGCGAGGACGTCTGAAGGCGAACCGATACTTCAGCCAGCGCCTCTCCGGTCAGCCACCGCGCCGCCGGCCCCGCCCCGGCCCAGGTCAGCGCGGCCAGAGAGGCGTCCATCGCCCCGTCGCCCGGCGGATCGAACCGTCTGCGCAGCAACCGCTCGGCGAGCACCTCGAGCCCGCTCCGGTACGGCGTGCGCGCCAGCCGCCGCGCCGCCCCGTACACACGCGCGGGGACCAGGACCGACCCGTCGGCCTTGGCCAGTGCGGCGACCGGCCGGACCAGATGGCGCCGCTTGCGGTCCATGAGCAGGTCGGCGAGGCGCGCCGGATGCGCGTCCAGCACCTGCCGGGCCCCGTACCCGGTGAAGTGGTCCGCGCTGCCCGCCGCCAGCCGCGCCCGGTGCCGCGCCGCGGCGACCAGGGACGAGCCCGGTTCGTCGGTCAGCGGCCCGTCCAGCGCGGCGTACGGCAGCATGTCCTCGCCGCCGGTGACCACCACGTGGTGCAGCCGCGGGTTGGCCGCGAGCGCCCCCGCCCGCGCCAGCTCGGGCTCCTGTCCGCCGACGGCGAGGTCGTTGAAGGTGACGGCCAGCAGCCGCTCCCCCGCCCCGGTCCCGTGCCCGAGCACGGTCCCCGGCATCCCAGGCAGCCCGGCCGCCAGCAGTGCCAGCGTGCCCGAGGCCGGCCCGCCGGACAGGTCGGCCCCGATCCCCGGCACCGGCATCCCCCGCGCCGCCCGCCGCTCCGCGGGCCCCATGCCCGGGACGGGCCCGGGGTCGATGCCGTCCCCGGGGACGTGCCGCGGCGCGGCGAGCCGGGTGCGCACCGCGTCCACCAGGGCGTCCCGCACGCCGTCCACCGCACGGTCGGGGTCGGCCGAGGGCGCCGCGACGGCGAGCGAGGCCACCGGTTCGTACCCGGCGATCTCCCGCGCCCCGGCGCGCAGGATCAGCGCGTGCCCCGGCGGAACACGCTTCACGCCGTCGTACGGGGTGGAATCGTCCAGCGCGGCCGGCACGTCGGGCGTGGCGAGCAGCGCGGCGAGGTGGCCGAAGTCGAGGTTGGCCTCGACGAGGTCGGCCAGCGGCAGTGCGGCGGTCGCGTAGGCGGTGCCGGACGCCCAGGGGGTGTGGAAGACCGGCCGCGCGCCCGCGAGGTCGCCGCAGACGGTGATCCGCCGCCCCACCTGGACGACGGCCGTGTAGCTGCCGGGCCACGCCGTCAGATGCCGCAGCGCGCCCCCGCGCGCGGCGAACAGCGCGACCCGCAGCTGCTCGTCGCTCGCACCGCAGATGCCGAGCACGGCGATCCGGGTCTGCGCGTCGGCGGCGACGACGCGCACCTCGTCGGGACGCCAGTCGCCCACCGCCCAGAGGGGATCGGGGTCGCCCCACAACGGCTGGGCGCCCACGGGCTGCACGGTCTCTCCGTCGTAGCCGGTGGCACCGGCGGAGCCGGCCGCGCCGGCGATGCCCGCTGCTCCTGCTCCCACGGCGGCGCTGCTCCACCCCACCAACCACCGCATCGACGCCTCCACAGGCTGGGGACAACCAGTGCACGGTACGAACTGGTTCCCCATGCTGCCATGAAGGGCGCGCCACAGAGCGTCGGCGGAGCCGCGTGTGCTCCGCGAGTGCGCCCCGCGGAGACTCACGCGAGAACGCCGGGACATCGCCGCGGGACCGTCACCTCCCGTTCTCCCGCGGCGAAGACGACGCGAATGCGCCCCCGCGACGCGCCCTTTGGCTCCCCAACGCGCCCTCAACTCCCATGGTGAGGGCGGTTGTACCCCGAAATCACCAGCGGTGATTTTCAGCCAAATCGGCGTCACGCGGCCACACTCGAACACGCTCCGTACAAACTCCGCGCACCGTCCGTCAGTTCACCGGCGGCGCGCAGTCCGGGGGACGGGACTCGTCCCCCGGACCGGTCCGCCGCCCGCGGGGATGTAGGCGGCGGCGTCCCCCAGCCCACTGGATCCAGTACAGCGGGCCGACCCACGCACCGCCCATGGAATCGCTCCCGCCGTGGCCGGAGAAGAGCGCACGCACGGGCGCACGGCCACACATCAGGAGCACGCGGCAACGGACCGTACATACACCGCACTTGAGTACGGACCACAATCCCGCCATCCGGAACAATGCCTCTTAACGCCTGGGATGCGGCGAACTACGCTGGGTTTACGAATGCCGCGTGGTTATGCCAGCGCGGCAGCCGTCTGTGTCGAGGGGTGGCGCATGTCCAGGGAGCAACGCGGGCCGAACGAGAAGCTCGGCGCCGTTCTCGCCCTCGCGGGAATCAGCAACGCAGGACTCGCCCGGCGCGTCAACGACCTCGGCGCCCAACGCGGGTTGACACTTCGCTACGACAAGACGTCGGTGGCGCGCTGGGTGTCGAAGGGCATGGTGCCCCAGGGCGCCGCGCCGCACCTCATCGCGGCGGCCATAGGCCAGAAGCTCGGCCGCCCGGTGCCGCTCCACGAGATCGGTCTGGCGGACGCGGATCCCGCCCCCGAGGTGGGCCTCGCCTTCCCGCGGGACGTCGGCCAGGCGGTCAGGTCCGCCACCGAGCTGTACCGTCTCGACCTCGCCGGCCGCCGCACCGGCGGCGGCATCTGGCAGTCGCTCGCCGGTTCGTTCGCGGTGAGCGCTTACGCGACGCCCGCCTCCCGATGGCTGATAACCCCGGCCGACAGCTCGGTGGCGCGCGAGGTGAGCCCGGCGGAGGGCTCCGGCGCACCGCTCAAAGTCGGCCACAGTGATGTGCAGAAACTGCGCGAGGCCGCCGAGGACGCCCGGCGCTGGGACTCCAAGTACGGCGGCGGCGACTGGCGCTCCTCGATGGTCCCCGAGTGCTTACGCGTCGAGGCGGCTCCGCTCCTCCTCGGCTCCTACTCCGACGAGGTCGGCCGCGCCCTGTTCGGCGCCTCGGCCGAGCTGACCCGGCTGGCCGGCTGGATGGCCTTCGACACCGGCCAGCAGGAGGCGGCCCAGCGGTACTACATCCAGGCCCTGCGCCTGGCCCGCGCGGCGGCCGACGTCCCGCTCGGCGGTTACGTCCTCGCCTCCATGTCCCTCCAGGCGACCTACCGCGGTTTCGGCGACGAGGGCGTGGACCTCGCCCAGGCCGCCCTGGAGCGCAACCGCGGCCTGGCCACGGCCCGTACCATGAGCTTCTTCCGCCTGGTCGAGGCCCGCGCCCACGCGCGCGCGGGCGACGCGGTGGCGGCCGGCGCCGCCCTGAAGGCCGCCGAGAGCTGGCTGGAGCGCGCCCGTCCCGGCGACAGCGATCCGACGTGGCTGGGTTTCTACTCCTACGACCGGTTCGCCGCCGACGCGGCCGAGTGCTACCGCGACCTGAAGGCACCGCGTCAGGTCCGCCGCTTCACCGAGCAGGCCCTGTCGAAACCGACGGAGGAGTTCGTACGCTCGCACGGCCTCAGACTCGTCGTCTCGGCGGTGGCCGAGCTGGAGTCCGGCAACCTGGACGCGGCCTGCGAGCAGGGCGTGCGGGCGGTCGAGGTGGCCGGGCGCATCTCCTCGGCCCGTACCACCGAGTACGTGAAGGACCTCCTGCACCGCCTGGAGCCCTACGGCGACGAGCCGCGCGTGGTGGAACTGCGCGAGCGCGCCCGCCCGCTGCTGGTGACCCCGGCCTGATCGCCCGATCGCCCGCCCCCGGCGGGTTTGAGGGCGTTGTCAGTGGCGCAGTGCACTATCGAAGCGGGAGGTGGGCCGGGAAATGGAAGAAGTGCGGGCCGGGCTCGTTCGGAGCACCGTGTACGACTGCGACGTGCTGGTGATCGGCGGCGGGATCGTCGGCCTGTCCACGGCGTACGCGATCACGCGCGCGGCACCGGGCACCCGGGTCACGGTCCTGGAGAAGGAGCCGGGCCCCGCCCGCCACCAGACGGGCCGCAACAGCGGGGTCATCCACAGCGGTGTCTACTACCGCCCCGGCTCCCTCAAGGCGCGCTACGCGGTCCGGGGCGCCGCCGAGATGGTCAAGTTCTGCGCCGAGTACGGCATCGACCACGCGGTCACCGGCAAGCTGATCGTCGCCACCGACCGCGCCGAGCTGCCCCGCCTGCACGCCCTCGTCCAGCGCGGCCGGGAGAACGGCATACCGGTGCGCGAGCTGAGCGGCGCCCAGATCCAGGAGTACGAGCCCGAGGTGCGGGGCCTCGCCGCCATACACGTCGGCACCACCGGGATCTGCGACTACGGCGCCGTGGCCCGGCAGCTCGCGCGGGCGTCCGGGGCGGAGATCCGCTACGGCGCCGAGGTGCACCGCGTCGACCGGCGCCCCGGCCTGGGCGTCGCCGTCCGCACCCGTACCGGGGACGTGCTCCGGGCCCGGGCCCTGGTCAACTGCGGCGGGCTGCACTGCGACGAGATCGCCCGGCTGACCGGCGACGACCCGGGCATGCGGATCGTCCCGTTCCGGGGCGAGTACTACGAGCTGGCGCGGCCGGAGCTGGTGCGGGGGCTGGTGTATCCGGTGCCGGACCCGGCCTTCCCGTTCCTCGGCGTGCACCTGACCCGGGGCATCGACGGCGGCGTCCACGTCGGGCCGAACGCGGTACCGGCGCTGGCCCGGGAGGGATACGGCTGGGGCGTGGTGCGCCCCCGCGAGCTGGGCGCCACCCTGGCCTGGCCGGGTTCGTGGCACATAGCCCGGCGGCACTGGAGATACGGCGCGGGCGAGCTGCGCCGGTCGCTGTCCAGGAGCGCCTTCACGGCCGCGGTCCGCAGGCTGCTGCCGGCGGTGACGGAGGACGACCTGGTCGCGGCGCCCGCCGGGGTCCGGGCGCAGGCGGTGCTCGCGGACGGCACGCTGGTGGACGACTTCCTGATCAAGGAGGGCGCCCACGCGGTGCACGTCCTGAACGCGCCGTCGCCCGCGGCGACCGCGTCCCTGCCCATCGGCCGGGAGGTGGCCCGCAGAACGCTGGCGATGCTGGCGGACTAGGGCCCACCGGGCGCCCAGCGGGGCGGGCTAACCGCGCCCGGGAGCGCTGCTGCCCTCGTACGAGCCGAGGCCCTCGATCAGGGCGACGAGGGCCGGGTCCCCCGCGAAGCGCTCGGCGTGGATCTGCCGGATGCGGTCGCCGGTGGCCGGGTCCTCGTCGTCGGTCAGGTCGTGGGAGACCATGTGCCGCACCAGCGGCAGCCCGATCTCGTCGACCCGCCGGTGCAGCGGGGCGTGCATGTACGCCCGGTAGCCCTCGATGTCCTCGACGGCGAACATCGCTCCGTAGTCGAAGTCGCCGCCCACGTCGCGGCCGACCGTCCAGTACGTGACGGCATCGATCTCGCGCCCCATCCTGCGGAGCATCTCAAGGGCTTCCTCGACCTTGTCCCGGGGTGCGTCGGGTCGCATGGCAAGGCGGATCTGGTGGTGAATCACGGTGTCTCTCCCCACGGGCACGACTGTCGCTTCAGCCAATCGCTTACGTTATAGACTCTAACTACATCTACAGGCAGTCGCAACCACGTGCGCGGTCTAAAATCGACGCATTGTGTCTGACTCCCACCACACCCCCGAGGCCGCATCCGCCTCCCTGCGGCACGTCCGCGCCAAGGGCGAGCCCCGCTTCCCCGACGGGCCGAAGGCCGATCCCGCCGGGTCGCACTTCGAGCGGCGGATCCGCAGCTTCCAGCCCCGGCGGAGCCGGGTGACCGCCGGGCAGGCGGACGCGCTGCAACGGCTGTGGCCGGTATGGGGCCTGGACATCGACGGCCGGCGGGTCGTCGACCTCCCCGAACTCTTCGGCAACGCCCGCCCCGTCGTCCTGGAGGTCGGCTTCGGCATGGGCGAGGCCACCGCCCGGATGGCCGCCGCCGACCCGGACACCAACATCCTCGCCGCCGACGTCCACACCCCCGGCCAGGGCAACCTGCTCGGCCTCGCGGAGCGACGGGAGCTGTCCAACATCCGGGTGGCCAACGGCGACGCGATCATCCTGCTGCGCGAGATGCTCGCCCCCGACTCCCTCGCCGGGCTGCGCGTCTACTTCCCCGACCCGTGGCCGAAGAAGCGGCACCACAAGCGCCGGCTGATCCAGCCGGAGTTCCTGACCCTGGCCGCGACCCGGCTCGCTCCGGGGGCCGTGGTGCACTGCGCCACCGACTGGGAGCCGTACGCCGAGCAGATGCTCGACGTGCTGAGCGCGCACCCCGACTTCGAGAACACCGTGCCCGGCGGCGGATTCGCGCCACGCCCCGAGCACCGGCCGCTGACCCGTTTCGAGGGCCAGGGACTGGACAAGGGACATGTGGTGAACGACCTGCTCTTCCGTCGCGTACAGCACAAGGAGCCGCTCCCCAACGGTTAGGGTCCTGCCGTGGCCACCTGTCCCCCGTATCCGACCCATGTGCACCGGCATACGCACTGGTGGCAGCGGGCCTGGGTCCGTTACGGCGCGCTGATCACCCTGCTCGCGCTCTCCGGCCTGGTGATCCTGGCCCTGGTGCGCGAACAGACCGGCACACAGGGGTTCCTGGTGGGGCTGGGCCTGGCGGTGCTGCCGGTGCCGCTGCTCATAGCCGCCTTCCGCTGGCTGGACCGGGTGGACCCCGGCCCCTGGCGGAACCTGCTCTTCTGCTTCGCCTGGGGGGCCTGCGCGGCGGCGCTGATAGCGATCGTCGCCAACAGCTTCGCGACCCGCTGGATAGCCACCGCGACCGCCGACCCGGCGAGCGCGGACACCCTGGGCGCCACGGTCATAGCGCCGGTCGTCGAGGAGTCCGCCAAGGCCGCCGCCGTCCTCCTGGTCTTCCTCTTCCGCAGGCGGGACTTCACCGGCATCGTCGACGGCGTGGTCGTCGCCGGGGTCACCGCGACCGGCTTCGCCTTCACCGAGAACATCCTCTACCTGGGCACCGCCTTCGGCACCGACCAGCTCACCGGCGACAGCGGCATCGCCTCCGTCACCGCGGCGACCTTCTTCGTGCGGGTCGTGATGTCGCCGTTCGCGCACCCGCTGTTCACCGTGCTCACCGGCATCGGCTTCGGGATCGCCGCGCTCTCGACCGGCCGGCACCGGCTGCGCCGGGCGCTGCTCCCGCTGGCCGGGCTGCTGCTCGCGATGGGCATGCACGCCCTGTGGAACGGCTCGGCCGCGTTCGGCGAGTACGGCTTCTTCGCCGTGTACGCGGCGTTCATGGTGCCGTCCTTCGGCCTGCTGACCTGGCTGGTGATCTGGACCCGGCAGCGCGAACTGGGCACCGTACGGGCCGAGCTGCCCGCGTACGTCATGGCCGGATGGCTCACGCCCGCGGAGCCGTACGCGCTCGGCTCGATGCGGGCCCGCCGGATCGCCCGGCAGTACGCCCGCCGGCACGCCGGGAAGGAAGGGGCGCGGGCGGTGGCGCGGTACGAGGCCTGCGCGACCTCGGTGGCGTTCCTGCGGCGGCGGGGCCGCCGGGGCAGGGCGGGCGCCGACTTCGCCGTACGGGAGCGGGCGCTGCTGGACGCCCTGTGGCACCTGCGGGACCTCGCCCGCCCGGCCCTGGAGCACGCGGCCCGCGCCACCGCCCCGCCGCCCGTGCCGGTGCCGCCGTGGGCGTATCCGTACGGCGGGACGCACGGCGCGTACGGCACGCACGGCGCGTACGGCCTCCGTGCGGCATCCGGTCCCCACGCCCCGCAGGTCCCCTACGCCACACAGGCCCCGCACTATCCGTACGTGCCGCCGTACCAGCCGTACGCCCCGCCCGGCCCGCACTGGCCGTAGGTCCGCGACGCGACGGCCGGCCGCTCAGGCGGACGCCCGGGTGAGCCTCCCGATCTCGTCCTCCGTCAGGCTCAGCTCGGCCACGCCCAGCAGCGCCGGCAGCTGTTCCACCGTGCGCGCGGAGGCGATCGGCGCCGCCACCGTCGGCCGGGCGGCCAGCCAGGCGAGGGCGACCGTGGCGACGGGAGCCTCGTGGGCCGCGGCGATCTCGTCCAGGGCGGCCAGCACCCGGCGGCCCCGCTCGGTCTCCAGGTGCCTGGCGGCACCGCCCGCCCGCGGGCTGTCCACCTCCGTGCCGGGCCGGTACTTGCCGGTGAGGAAGCCGGCCGCGAGGGCGTAGTACGGCACGGCGGCGAGACCCGCCTGCTCGGCGAGGTCGCGCAGTTCGCCCTCGTACGTGTCGCGGGAGACCAGGTTGTAGTGCGGCTGGAGGGCGACGTACCGGGCCAGGCCCTCGCGGTCGGAGAACTCCAGGGACGCCGCGAGCCGTTCGGCGGAGATGTTGGAGGCGGCGATGTGCCGCACCTTGCCGGCCTTCACCAGTTCGTCGAGCGCGCCGACGATCTCCTCGACCGGCACCTCGGGCTTGTCGAAGTGGGTGTAGTACAGGTCGATGTGATCGGTGCCCAGGCGGCGCAGCGAGGCGTCGGCCGCGGCCTTGATGTTCGCGGCGGACAGGCCCGGGTACTCGGGGTGCTGGCTGACCTTGGTGGCGAGGACGACGTCATCCCGGTTGCCGCGGGCCGCGAACCACTCGCCGAGCACGGTCTCGGACTCGCCGCCGCTGTTGCCGTCGACCCAGGCGGAGTAGGAGTCGGCGGTGTCGACGAAGTTGCCGCCGGCCGCCGTGTAGGCGTCCAGGACGGCGAAGGACCGGTCCCGGTCGGCGGTCCAGCCGAAGACGTTGCCGCCGAGGGCGAGGGGGAAGACCTCGAGGTCGGAGGAGCCGAGCTTGCGCAGAGAAGTCATGTACGGACTCAACGACCGCACCGGAGCGGGCGATTCCGGCAGGCGCGCAAAATCCCCGCAAACCGGCAGCCCTGGCGTCGGGGGGTCGCCGTCAGGACCGCCGGGGATCAGCGGGGCGCGTCGAAGGCGGGGCGGATCAGGGGGTGAGCCCCTTGCTCTGCAGCCAGGCCATCGGGTCGATGCCGGTGCCGCCGTCGGTGTGGACCTCGAGGTGGAGGTGGGCGCCGGTGACGTTGCCGGTGGCGCCGACGCGGCCGATGACGTCACCGGTGGCGACCTTCTGGCCGACGCTGACGTTGATGGAGGACTGGTGCGCGTACCAGAGCTCGGTGCCGTCGTCGAGGGTGAGCACCGTCTTGTAGCCGTACGACCCGTCCCAGCCGGCCGACGTGATGGTGCCGCTGTGCACAGCCTTGAGCAGCGTGCCCGTGGGGGCGGCGAAGTCGAGGCCGGTGTGGTGACCGGAGGACCAGAGGGAGCCGGCCTGGTTGAACGTGGAGGAGATCGTGTACGAGGAGGTCGGCAGCGTGTACTGCTTGGCCAGCTTCGCGAGCCGTTCGGCCTCGGCCTTCTTCGCGGCCTCCTCCTCCGCCTTCTTCTTGGCGGCGGCGGCCTTCTCCTCGGCCTCCTTCTCCGCCTTGGCGGCGGCTTCCGCGGCCTTCTTCTCCGCCGCGGCGGCGGCCTCGGCGGCGGCCTTGGTCTCGACCTGCGCCTGCTGCTGCTCGGCCTGCGCCATGATCCGGGCCCGCAGCGACTCGCCGGCGCCGGTGGTGTCGGTGCCCTCCGCGCTGTCGGCGGCGACCGCCTGGGTGATGCCGCTGAGCGGGGTGGCGGAACCCTCGGGCTCCGGCTCCTCGTCACCGCCGGGCATGAGCGAGCCCACGTTCGGCAGGTCCGGCATGGAGATGGACACCGGGGGCTTGCCGGTCTGCGCGCTGGCCATGCCGCCCGCTCCGACGGCGGCTATGACACCGACGCCGAGGACGGTGGAGCTGCGGGCGAGTCCGCCGCGCTGCTTGGCCACGCGGTGCCGGCCGCGTACGGGGCGGATGGATTCCGCGGTGGGATTCCACTCCTCCCAGGGACCCTCTTCGGCGCGGTAGCCGTCGTAGCCGAAGGTGTCGGTGCCGTGCCCACTGGGCGCGGACGGGGCCTCGGGGGCAGGCCGGTTTGACGCCACGTGGGCGTACTCCTTTCCTTCCTTTCGCCTACCGGGTTAGCTGACGGGTTCGGAGCAGGAAGGTCTCCTACGGGTGTCTGCCGACCGTGTTCCCACGGCGGCATACGCCCGATTCACCCCAATGTGGTGGTTCCCCGGTTCCCTTGCGGGATTCGGCGCGTGCGCACGGAGCCGCCTTCTGTGACGGCTGGGACGACCGCGCTGCGTTATCGAACGTTAATAGACGCGAGGCTCCGATTCCAAGCCGTTCCTCTTGATCATTACCGAATACGGCCGGGACGTACGCCTCACGACCGGTGAAAACCGGGCGAGTTGACCAGGCCTCGGTATTCCCCTTCGCGGCACTTTCTTCTGACGTTGTATCAGTTGTTATGCGGAGGGAGGTCGCGCTGTCACGGCTCGTGACAATGATCATGGTCGGCGCGCCGGGGACGCCGGACGGCGAGCAGCGCCATGTCGTCCGCCATGCCGCCCCCGGAGTGCCGGCGCACGTCCTCGGCGAGGGTGTCGAGCAGGGTCGCCGGGTGCGGGAAGACGCGGCCGGCCAGCCGCGCCTGCGGATCGTAGAACTCGCCCTTCGCGTCCCGGGCTTCGGTCAGTCCGTCGGTGTAGAGCAGCAGCGTGGCGCCGCCGGGGAAGGCGACCTCCTGCGCCCGGTCGGGCCATACGCCCAGCTCGCCCATGCCGAGCGGCAGCGCCGACTCCTGGGCGGGCAGCGGGCCGAGGGTTCCGTCGCCGTGGAGGAGCAGGGGCGGCGGATGGCCGCGGTTGACGATGCGTACGGTGCCGTGGCCGTGCGGGAGTTCGGCGAGGACGGCGGTGGTGAAGCCCTCGAAGGCGTCCAGTCCGTCGCGCCGGGTGCCCTCGCGCGCCAGCGCCCGCTCCAGGCGCTGCGCCACCGCCTCCAGCGTCGCCTCCTGCTCGGCCGCCTCCCGGAAGGCGCCGATCACGACGGCGACGGCGGCCACCGCGCCCATGCCCTTGCCGCGCACGTCCCCGACGATCAGCCGGACGCCGCGGGCGCTGTCCTGCACGGCGTACAGGTCGCCGCCGATGAAGGCGTCGGCCTGCGCGGCCTCGTAGCAGACGGCGATCTCGAAGCCGGCGATCCGCTCGGCGGGTTCGGGCAGGACGGCGCGCTGGGCGGCCTCGGCGATCTCGCGGACGGAGACGAGGCGCTCGCTGCTGCGGCGGACCATGCCGTTCACGAGGACGGCGAGCACCGCGACCGTCGCGATGGTGATCAGCTCGGTGAGGGAGTCGACGTAGTGGATGACGCCCTTGCCGAGTTGCAGTCCGATGACCGCGACGACCACGGCGACGCCGGTGAGCGCCGTGCCGCGCCGCGAGTAGAGCGGGGCGGCGACCAGGGGCGCGGCCGTGTAGAGGGGCCCGGCGGTGAAGTACCTCGGGGTGAAGATGTCGTACAGGATGGCGACGACGATCAGCAGCACGGGGAGCGCGTGCACGAAGGTCCGCCCGTACCCGGTCCGCCGGCGTGGCGGTGGCCCGGAGGGCGGCACGGCCGGCGCCTCGTCGCCGAGGCCGAGACCCGGGTCGGGCACGGGGTCGCCGGGGAGCCGTCCGCCGGCCCTGGCGGCCGCTCCCTCGTCGTCCACGTCACCTGGCCGCACCACTCGTCTCCCGCCGCCCCGTACGTCCGCGCCGCTTGCCGTCCCGCACTCCAGGGTTCCGGGGGCGGGGACGGGCGGCGAGCGGTGAGGGGCCGACCGGATGACACGGGGCACCTGCGGAAACGCACCGAGGGCCGGAACCCTTTCGGATTCCGGCCCTCGGCCTTCAGTAGCGGGGACAGGATTTGAACCTGCGACCTCTGGGTTATGAGCCCAGCGAGCTACCGAGCTGCTCCACCCCGCGTCGTTGTGTTCACCACTGTACGTCATCCCGGGGGCGGAATGCACATCGGTATCTCGGCGCCCCGCTCTCCCTACCCCTCCAGGTGGCGGTTGGGTGCCTTCGCCCGCTGCGCGTACTCGGCCAGTACGACGACGGCGGCACCCGCGGCGGTGAGCACCCCGCTGCCGTCCGCCCCCGCCACGAAGG
Organism: Streptomyces rubrogriseus; assembly: GCF_027947575.1. Taxonomy (NCBI): domain Bacteria; kingdom Bacillati; phylum Actinomycetota; class Actinomycetes; order Kitasatosporales; family Streptomycetaceae; genus Streptomyces; species Streptomyces rubrogriseus. The sequence goes on from NZ_CP116256.1 coordinate 8,208,196, forward strand.
TGTCCGGCTCCCGCCAGGCGGTGACGACGCGGCGCACCCCGGCGTCGAGGATGAGCCGGGCGCAGGGCGCGGGCCGGGAGGCCCGGCGGGCACACGGCTCGAGGCTGCTGTAGACGGTGGCGCGGGCGAGCCGCGGGTCCTCCGGGTCCACCTTGGCGAGCGCGGCCTCCTCGGCGTGCACGACCGGATCACCGCCCTCCCGCGAGTACCCGCGCGCCAGCTCGCTCCCGTCGGCGGCGACCACGACCGCCCCCACGCTGAACGCGGTGTCCGACGGCGGACACAGCTCGGCCAGCTCGCAGGCGAGCGCCAGCCAGTGCCGGTCGGCGGCGGCGACGCGGTCACCGGTGCCGGGTGCGGTCGGCAGGTACCGCATCAGCACCACGTCCTCGATCCGCCGCGTCTCGACCAGCCGCAGCCGCCCGCCCTGGTAGGCGCCGGGCCCGAACAGCCGGGGCGCGGCCGGGTCCCCGACCAGGAGCGGCGCGAGGACGAGCTGAAGCTCGTCGGCGAGTTCCTGCTGGAGCAGCTGGGTGTGGACGGTCCCGCCCCCTTCGACCATGAGCCGCCGCACCCCCCGCCGGTCGTGCAGGTACTCCAGCGCGGCGTGCCAGTCGAGGTCCGGCCCCAGGGACACCACATCGGCACCGATCCCGAGCGCGCGGGCCCGCCGGGCACCGTCGTCCGTGGTCAGCAGCACCTTCTCCCCGCCCGTGTGCCAGAACCGCGCCGCCGGGTCCAGCTCGCCGCTGCCGCTGACGGCGACCTTGAGCGGGTACTCCGCCCGTCCGTCCGCGACCCGCGCCGCCCGCCGCTCGGCCGAGTTCACCAGCAGCCGCGGATTGTCGGCCCGGACCGTCCCGCCGCCGACCAGGATCGCGTCCACGGAGGCCCGCACCTCGTCGACCCGGTCGAAGTCGGCGGGGCTGGAGAGCAGGAGTCGTTCGGGCCCGGTGTCGTCCAGGTATCCGTCGAGGGAGACGGCGGCGGAGAGGAGGACGTGGGGAAGGGGCATGGGTGGCACTCCGGGAGGCAGACGGGCGGCGTGTTCCGGCGGGCACACACTAGGCGCCGCTCCCGTTCCTACGGTCCACCATGGTCCACGGACAGGCGCCGCCCCCTCGACTCCGCCACCCGCAGCGCGTCCGCGAGGCACTCGGCCAGACGGATCGCGGTGTAACGGACCTCCGCGTTCGGGGACACCGGGTCGTCCAGGACGCCGCGCGCCGAGCGGAGTACGTCCAGCCCCTCGGCGAGCTGCCGGACCTCCGTCTCGTCGGCGAGCCGGGACACGAATCCGCTGCCGTCGCCGGGAGCGAGGAAGCAGGGCTTGCCCTCGGCCGACAGCCAGGGCAGCAGCCGTAGCGCGGTGTGCGGTGTCATCACGCGGCCGCCTTCCGCGCGCCGACGACGTGCTGGTCCAGGTCGATGCCGAAGTCGGCGGCGAGCACAAGGGCGAGGCGGCGGTGCCGCTGTCGGTCCAGTTCCTGCTCGTGGGCGGCGAGGTAGGGGCGGACGAGGCGGGAGGCGGCGCCGTCGAGGGGGAGGTGACGGCAGTACGGGGAGTGGTGGAGCGGGAGGAGGACGGGAGCGGTGGGGCGAGGGGTGCTCCGGGCTCGGTGGCGTGGGGCCCCCGCGCGGTGCGTTCCGGTGCCGGGGCCGAGGAGAAGGGTCAGCCAATGGGCGATGCGGTGGATAAGGTCGTGCATGTCGACGCTCCTGGTAAGCGTTGGCCGTGCCCCGGGGCCCTGCCAGGCCGCCGGGGTCTCTCATGGATGACTGTGCACCCGGACGCATTAGGTAGCAATAGGAAGCATACGGATGCACCCATACGTGGTAGAGCGCTAGTCGTCGCTTTAACGTGCAGGCATGGCTGACGAGCGCGACTGGAGACCCGACCTGGCAAGTCACGTCTACGTGTACGTGCAGGTCGTGCACCACATCGCCGAAGAGATTCGGACGGGACGACTGCCCGTGGGCGCACGTCTCCCTGCGGAACGTGATCTCGCGGAGCAGTACGGCGTGGCCGTGAATACCGTCCGTCGGGCTGTACGCGAGCTGCGCGAACAAGGACTCGTCATCACCGTGCCCATCAAGGGAACCTTCGTGCGCGCGGAGAAGCCCTCCGGCTGACTCCCCGCCTTGACTCTCCAGTGGCTGGAGACCGCAGGGTGGGCTCATGAACGGCGCGACGCCCCCGCACTCGATCGGTGAACTGTCGGCCCGTACCGGCGTGTCCGTACGGACGATCCGGTTCTACTCGGACACCGGACTGCTGCCTCCCACCGACCGCACCCCGGCCGGCTACCGCCGTTACGGCGAGGCGGCGCTGGACCGGCTCCACCTCATCTGCGTCCTGCGGGAGCTGGACGTCGATCTGAGCACGGTCCGCCGCGTCCTGGACGGTGACCTGACCGTCGCCGAGGTCGCCGCCGCGCACGCCGACGCCACCGCCCTGCAGATCCGCGCGCTGCGGCTGCGGCACAGCGTGCTGCGGCTCGTCGCCCGGCGCGACGCCACCCCGGAGGAGACAGTTCTCATGCACCGGATCGCCCGCCTCACCTCCGACGAACGACGGCGCGTGATCGCCGACTTCATCGCCGCGCTGGAGGCCGGCACACCCCACGCCCGCGACGCCGCCGCCGCCCTGCGCACCGCCCTGCCCGAACTCCCCGACGAACCCTCCGACGCCCAGCTCGCCGCGTGGGTGGAGCTGGCCGAACTCGTCGCCGACGACGGCTTCCGCGGGCGCATGGCCCGTGCGGCCCTCCCGCCCGCCGACGAGGACGTGTTGCCGGGGCTGGCCCCCGAGGCGGTGGCGGAACTCATCCCCTTCGTCCGGCAGACCGTCGCCGGGGCCAGAGCGGCGGGCATCGACTCGGAGGGGGACGAGGCCGCCCCGGTCGTCGACGCCGTGGTGGCGCGCATCGCCGCCGTACTCGACCGTCCGGACGGCCCGGAGCTGCGGGAGTGGCTGGCCGGGCGGTTCGCGGCGGGGCACGACCCGCTGGTCGAGCGGTACTGGCGCCTGGTCTGGACCCTCAACGACTGGCAGGTCGTCCCCGGTCACCTGCCCTTCCAGCCCTGGATGGTCCAGGCCCTTCGCCGGCCCGGCCGGTTCAGCCCTAGTCGCCGTTGACCCACGCGAGCAGGCGGGCGCGCTTCTTGTAGGAGCAGGGGGCGTATTCGGCACCGGCCGTGTCGTACGTCTGCGGGCCGCCCAGGAGGTCGTACCCGTAGTCGCTGGGGCCGTACTCGCCGTCCCGGTAGCCGTCCAGGTCGTCGGCCCAGTCGAGGAGGCCGAAGTCCAGCAGGCCGAAGTCGATGTCGAGGTTGTCGAAGTACCGGCCGGGGTCGGCCGGTTCCACCGGCGCGGGGCGGCCGTCCGCCCCGGCGGCGAGCCGGTCCTCGACGCAGCCGTCGGACCGCACCGGCTGGCCCAGCCACCACCCGGCCAGGAACACGGCGTACAGCGTGGTGACGACGCCGAGGCGGCGCAATGTCATCCAGGCGGGCATCCGGCTCTACTCCCAGCCGCCGTCGAACCAGGCTCGGAGACGGGGGCGTTCGCCCATGTCGTTGGTGCAGGCGACGGCGTAGGAGGTGAACGTCAGGGACATGACTTCACGGGTCTGCACCGTGTAAGCGTCTGCTAGCGAGCTGTGACCCGGATACGCCGACGGCGGCGGAATCGGGCTGTACGCGGGCGCGGGGGTGGGAGACGGTCCGGGGCGGTACCGCTCGGCGGCCCGGTCGAGGGCGGCCCGGTCGACGTGGCACTCGGGGGTCACGGGCTGCCCCAGGTACCAGCCCGCGACGAACACGCCGTAGACCACGGCGGCGGCGCCGAGACGGCGCGGGGTGACTCGGCGGGGCCGCAGGTCAACCAGGCTGCCACCGGGGGGAGTTGTGCTCATGCCGGGGGACTTTACCCGTCGGTCCGACGGCCCCGGTCACGCTCTCTTCGTCCGGGGGACGGAGAAGGCGCCCGCGGCGGCCGCCAGCACCGCTGCCGCCGCCGCCCGTTCCGGGAGTCGCGGGTCGGGATCGGCGCGCAGGAGTACCAACTGGTGGTAGAGCGGCGCCGTGGCGGCGACGAGCAGGCCGCGGGCGTCCAGGTCCGTTGCGGCTCGCGCGCCTCGTGCGCCTCGTTCGGGGAGTTCACCCCGCTCGACGGCGCGCTCCACGAGGATCTCGCACTGTGCGTACCGGTCCGCCCACAGTCTCGTCTGGGCCCGCGCGGCCTGCTCGGAGTGGAACGACGCCGCCATCAGCGCGACGGCGAAGGACGGCCGTACGACGAGGGACTCCTGGATCTCCCGGTTGAGCGCGGTCAGATCGCCGCGCAGGGAGCCGGTGTCCGGCGGCTGCCAGTCCATCTCGCCGGCGGCGTCGATGACGTCGACGAGCAGCCCGCCCACGTCGCGCCAACGCCGGTAGACCGTGGTGCGGTGCACTCCCGCGCGGGCGGCGACCCCCTCCACGGTGAGCCCCTCGTGCCCGGCCTCGGCGAGTTCGGCGCGCACCGCGTCGAGGACCTGGGCGCGGACGCGGGCGGTACGGCCGCCCGGACGGCGCTCGGGCGCCCCGGCTGCCGGCTCCGTCGAATCTGTCGCGTCTGTCGAGTCTGTCGAATCCGTCGAATCCGTCATCGGCCGTCCGTTATCCGTTTGATCGATACGACTGGTCGTGCCACCCTCCTAACGCTACACCTGTCGCACTAGTGGTCCGCCGAGAGGATCCGCCTTGCCGATGCCTGCCGCCCCCGCCGACCCCACCGTGCTCCACCCGATGCCCGAACAGCCCCGGGTCGTACTGCTCAAGCCCCTGGTGAAGTCCCCGCTGATCGAGGTCGGCGACTTCTCCTACTACGACGACCCGGACGACGCGACCGCCTTCGAAACCCGCAACGTGCTCTACCACTACGGGCCGGAGAAGCTGGTGATCGGGAAGTTCTGTGCCCTGGGGACCGGCACGCGCTTCATCATGAACGGCGCCAACCACCGCATGGACGGCCCGTCCACCTTCCCCTTCCCCACCATGGGCGGCTCCTGGGCCGACCACTTCGACCTGCTCACCGGCCTGCCGAACCCGGGGGACACCGTGGTGGGCAACGACGTCTGGTTCGGCAACGGCGCCACCGTGATGCCCGGAGTCCGCATCGGCCACGGCGCGATCATCGCCACCGGGGCGGTGGTGACGAGCGACGTGCCCGACTACGGCATCGTCGGCGGCAACCCGGCCCGTCTGATCCGAACGCGCCACCAGGAGCGGGACATCGCCCGACTGCTCGCGGTGGCGTGGTGGGACTGGCCCGTGGAGCAGATCACCGAACACGTCCGGACGATCATGTCGGGCACCGTCACGGAGCTGGAAGAGGCCGCCACACGGACGAACAGGACCCCAGCTCAGTCCTGCGGTGAGCCGGGGTCCGACGAGTAGGCCCTGTGGGACTCGAACCCACAACCAATGGATTAAAAGTCCACTGCTCTGCCAATTGAGCTAAGGGCCCAGGCGGTGTGTCGCGCGGTGCTGCGTGATGTTGCCACACCGAGCATAGCCCGCCGCGGCCGGGACGCCGATCGGGTATCGGCGTCCCGGCCGCGTCGGAGCGGCGGGGGCGGGGGCGGCTAGGGGTCCACCGGCTCGGGCGCGCTCGCCTGGGCGGCGGCGCGGGTGCGGGTGCGTTCGTGGTCGGGGTTGAGGAACCAGTGCCGGGCCGAGGCCAGCCACCAGGTGGCGGCGAAGCCCAGCACGACCAGGACGGCGATCGGCGCGTAGTTGAAGGTCTCCCAGGTGACCGGGGAGACCTGGGGCAGCATGAACAGCACCGTGATGACGCCGACCCACGTCACCGCCACCACGCCGATCACCTGCGACCAGCGGCCCAGGTGCCAGGGCCCGCGTTCGAAGGCGGCGCCCTTGCGGACGCGGAGCAGCGTCGGGATGACGTACGCGATGTAGAGGCCGATGACCGCGATGGACGTCACGGCGGCGTACGCGGTGACGTTGATCAGGTAGGGGAGGCCCAGGACCAGGGCGGCGAGGGCGGCCAGCCAGACCGCCGCGACCGGGGTGCGGGTGCGCGGGTTCACCGAGTGCCAGATGTGGGACCAGGGCAGCGCGCCGTCCCGGGAGAAGGCGTAGATCATGCGGCTGTTGGCCGTCACCGACGCCATCCCGCAGAAGAGTTGGGCCCCGATCACGACGAGGAGGAGGAGCTTGCCCGCCGTCGCGCCGAGGGCGTCGAGCAGGATCTGCGCGGGCGGGGCGCCGGTCGGGGACGTCAGGGCGCCGTCGTAGGACTGGATGGCGAAGGTGAAGCCGAGGAGGAGGACGAAACCGGCGATCCAGGAGGTCCAGATGGAGCGGACGATGCCCTTGGGGCCCGCCGTGGACGCGTCGTGCGTCTCCTCGGTCATGTGGGCGGAGGCGTCGTAGCCGGTGAAGGTGTACTGGGCCATCAGGAGGCCGATGAGGACGACGTACGCCCCGCTGCTCCAGCCCGTGTTGTTCACGAACTCGCCGAAGACGAAGGACGCCGACTGGTGGTGGTCGGGCGCGAAGGTCAGCGCGCCGACGATGACCGCGACGCCCAGGACGTGCCACCACACGCTCACGCTGTTCAGCAGGCCGACGATGCGGACGCCGAAGGTGTTCAGCAGGCCGTGCAGGATCAGGATCGCGGCGAAGAGCAGGATCGTGCGCCCCGGCGTCACCTCGAAGTCGAACTGCAGGTTCAGGTAGGCGCCCAGGAAGGACGCGGCGCCGAAGTCGATGCCGGCGGTGACCGCGACCTGTCCCAGCACGTTGAACCAGCCCGTGAACCAGGCCCAGGCCGCCGCCGTGCGCGGAGGTGCCAGACGGTGCGCCCAGAAGTACAGGCCCGCCGAGGTGGGGTACGCCGAGCAGATCTCGGCCATCGCCAGTCCGACGAAGAGCGTCATCAGGCCGACCGCGACCCAGCCCCAGGTGATGACGGCGGGGCCGCCCGTGTTCATGCCGAAGAGGTAGAGGGTCAGGCAGCCCGACAGGACCGAGATGATCGTGAAGGAGACCGCGTAGTTGGAGAACGCCGACATGCGGCGGGCCAGAACCTGGGTGTAGCCGAGCTGGGCCAGCCGTTCCTCGTCCGACAGCCCACTCGCCTTGGCGTCATCTGTCATGCCCCCAGCAATTCCCTCGCGGCGAGCGTGACATGCGTCACTCCGTGGACTTCGTGGCCGAAACCGGACCGCAACGCGAAGCGCCGTGGCCTCCACCCGGCGGGGTGGAGGCCACGGCGCTTCTCAGACGTTCAGGCGTCAGCCGTTGCGCTTCCAGCGCGGCTTGTCGTCACGGCGACCGAAGGACGAACCGCGGTGGTCACCGCGGTGGTCGTCGCGGCGGCCGTACGGACGGTCGTGACCGCCGGAGCGGAAGCCGGGGCGGTCGCCCTGACGGTCGCGGTTGAACGGGCGGTCGCTGCCACGGTGCCCGCCGCGCTCGCCGCGGTCGTCACGACGCTCGAAGGAACGGCCACCACGGTCGCCCCGGTCGTCACGGCGGAAACCGCCACGGTCGTCACGACGCTCGAACGAGCGGCCACCACGGTCACCCCGGTCGTCACGACGCTCGAAGGAACGGCCACCACGGTCGTCCCGACGGTCGTCACGCCGGTCGAACGAACGCCCGCCACGGTCGCCGCGGTCGTCACGGCGCTCGAAGGAACGGCCACCACGGTCGCCCCGGTCGTCGCGGCGGAAACCGCCACGGTCGTCCCGACGCTCGAACGAGCGGCCACCACGGTCACCCCGGTCGTCACGACGCTCGAAGGAACGGCCACCACGGTCGTCCCGTCGGTCGTCACGCCGGTCGAACGAACGCCCACCGCGGTCACCGCGGTCGTCACGACGGGAGTCGCGGCGGTCGTACGAGCGCTCGCGGTCGTTGCCGCCGCGCTCCGCCTTCTCCACGTCCCGGGCGCCGGACTGCTCGGGCAGCGAGACCTCCGGCTCGGCCACGGTCGCGGCCACCTCGGCCAGGACCGTCTCCGGGTCCTCGCCGCGCTCCCGCGCGACCCTGGCGACCAGGCGGTCCGCCTCCTCGCGCAGCTCGTTGGCACGGCGCTGGGCCCGCTCCAGCTCCTTGGTGAGCTGGCCGACCTCGCGCTCGGCCTGCTGCGCCGCGTTGCCCGCCGACTCGGCCTGGACCTCGGTCATCGACCGGGCGCCGGTGATCTCGGCGACCTCGGGGTCGAAGGCGGCGCCGCCCTGGATGATGTGGCGCGTGGCGTCGACGCCCGCGTCCTCCATCAGCCGGAAGATCTGGCGGCGCTGGTGCGGCAGGGACAGGGACACGACCGTGCCGGTACGGCCCGCGCGCGCCGTACGGCCGGCACGGTGCAGGTAGTCCTTGTGGTCGCCGGCCGGGTCCACGTTCAGGACCAGGTCGATGCCGTCGACGTGGATGCCGCGGGCGGCGACGTCGGTGGCGACCAGGACGTTGACGTAGCCGTCCTTGAAGTCGGCCAGCGTGCGGGTGCGCGCGCCCTGGGTCATGCCGCCGTGCAGCGCGTCCGCCTTGGCACCGGCGTCGCGCAGCTGCTCGGCGACCCGGTCGGCGCCCAGCTGGGTGCGGACGAAGATGATGGTGCGGCCCTTGCGGGAGGCGATGGCCGCGGTGACCGGCGCCTTGTCCTTGGGCTTCACGACCAGGATGTGGTGCGACATGGTCGTCACCGCGCCCTGGGCGGCGTCCACCTCGTGGAGGGCCGGGTCCTTCAGGTACCGGTCGACGAGGGTCTTGATCTCGTTCTCCATGGTGGCGGAGAACAGCATCCGCTGGCCGCCGGCCGGGACCTGGTCGAGCAGCTCGGTGACCTCGGGCAGGAAGCCCAGGTCGGACATCTGGTCGGCCTCGTCGAGAACCGCGATCTGCACGTTCTCCAGGGAGCAGGCGCCGCGGTTGATGATGTCGCGCAGGCGGCCCGGGGTGGCGACCAGGATGTCGACGCCGCGCTCGAGGGCGTAGATCTGGTTGCCCATGGAGGTGCCGCCGCAGACGACCTTCATCTTCAGGCCCATGACGTCGCCGTACGGCTGGAGCGCGTCGGCGACCTGCATGGCCAGCTCGCGGGTCGGGGTGAGGATGACCGCGCGGGGCTTGTGCTTCTCGGTGCGGCCGCCGGCCAGGGTGGCCAGGGTCGGCAGACCGAAGGAGAGGGTCTTGCCGGAGCCGGTGCGGCCCCGGCCGAGGATGTCCTTGCCCGCCAGCGCGTCCGGGATGGTCGCGGCCTGGATCGGGAAGGGGGTGGTCACGCCGTTCTGCGCGAGCTTGCGCACGACGCCCTCGGGCAGACCGAGGTCGGCGAACGTGGGCTCGGGAGCCTCGGCGGGCTCCGAGGACTCGGTGGTCGGGGAGGCGTCTACGGCCTCGACGGCCTCCGGCGCGCCCTCTACGCCTTCGGCGTTTCCGGGCACAACGACGTGGTCAGTACTGGTCATGGACATGCGAATGCGAAACCTTCCGGAGTCTCTCGTCGGCACGCGCCCGTCAACTCCGTGAATCGCGATTCGCAATACGACCGCCTCAATGCGGTCCACCACGGCAGGGGGAGAGAACGCGCCACACGGCGCGCTCTGCGGTGGCGCCGGGCAAATGGGATCAAACGATCTACCACCATACGCACCCTCCACCCCCGAAGGCAAACCGGCAGCACACGCCCGGCTCAGCCCCAGCTCAGCGGCTCGTGGATCGCCCGGCTGCCGGCCGCTGCCCGGCCGCCCGGCCGAGGCGCGCCCCGTCCACCCCGTCCGCTACGCCGGGGTCCCGGCCGCCGGTGCCGGCTCCCGCTGCTCCAGCTGGGTCCCGGGCGGTTCGTGCGCCGACGAGGACGGTTCGGCCACCGTAGGGTCCGGCGTCGGGGAGGCGGGCGGCTCCTCGGTCGGCGTCGGCTCCGGCTCGACCGTCCGGGTGGGCTCCGCGGGCGGCGTCCGGGTGGGCTCGGGTCCGTGGTTCCCGCCGTTCGGCGGCGGGGCCCCCGTCGGGTGCGCGGCGGGCGGCGCCGAGGCGGACCCCTCCTTCCCCTTGCCGCCCTCGCCGCCCTTCCCCTTGCCGTCGCCCCCGGCCCGGTCCCCGCCCGCGCCCTTCTTCCCCTTGCCGTGCCCCTCGTCCGCGGCCGCCGCGTCGTACCCGGCGTTCCCCCCGGAGACCGCGGGGCCGCCCTCCGGCACCTCGCCGCCCCGCTCCCCGGCGGACCGGGACGGCTTGGCGCCCCCTCCGGACCCGTCGTCGCCGACGCTCATGCAGCCGGCGGCGGCGACGACGGCCAGGGCGGTGGCGGCCATACGGACAGGTACGTACAAGGGGCGCACGGGCGGCCACCTCCGGGGGTCAAGGAGTCGACGTGCCCAACTCCCGTCACCCACAAGAGGACACGCGCCCGGCGAGGCGGACTTGACCCGAGCGCGTCACCCGTACCCGGGGCACCCCGTCCGCACCCGGGCGCGCGTCACCCGTACCCGAGGGAGTGCAGCCGCGCGTCGTCGATCCCGAAGTGGTGGGCGATCTCGTGAACGACCGTCACCTCGGTCTCGGCGACCACGTCTTCACGCGTCGCGCAGAACCGCAGCGTCGGCCCCCGGTAGATGGTGATCCGGTCCGGCAGCACGCCCGCGTACCACTCCCCGCGCTCCGTCAGCGGCGTCCCCTCGTACAGCCCGAGCAGCTCGGGATCGTCCGCCGGCGGTTCGTCCTCGACGAACACCGCGACGTTGTCCATCAGCCGCGTAAGCTCCGGCGGGATCCGGTCCAGGGCCTCGGCGACCAGTTCCTCGAACTCCTCGCGCGTCATCTCCAGCACAGGACCATTGTCGGGTACGACCGTGGAGTACGACCCGCATATCCGCCCCGGGCCACGGGCATACGGGACCAATGGCCCGCGTCCCCGCCGCAGCCCCGCACGCCCTGGCCGAGGTGATGAACCCCATCCGCAACATCCCGCGCATCCTCACCCGCCGCTACCGCGACCGGCGCGCACGCCGCGGCCGGCCCGCGTCCGCCACCCCCGAACTCGCCGCCCGCTCACACCCCTGGACCCGGGCCGCCGGTCTGGTCGCCGTCGTCCTGCTCGGTGCCTGGCTGGGGCTGCTGGTCGTCGGCAACGTCCGGGCCCCGGTCGGCCCCATGAACACGACGATGACCCTGCGCCCGTCGCTGGCCGGCGGTACGAAGATCAACGTCTCGCCGCTGGGCGCCCTCCAGCTCGACAGCCACGTCGCCCCGGTCCGCCTCGACGTCAACGTCGACCAGCTCGACCCCGCCCGCGCCCAGGCCCTCGTCGACCACCCCGAACGCCTCTCCGGGCTCCAGGACGAGGTCGCCCAGGACGTCGAGCACGGCACGCTCGACCTCGCCGTCCGCTCCTGCGTGGCCGTCGTCACCGGCGCCACGGCCCTCGGCCTCGTCGTCTACCGCCGCCCCCGGCGCGCGCTCGCCGCCGGGGGACTCGCGCTCACCCTGCTGGTCGCCTCCGGCGGCACCGCCTACGCGACCTGGAACCCCGACTCCGTCCTGGAGCCGAAGTTCTCCGGACTGCTCTCCTCCGCGCCCTCCCTGGTCGGCAACGCGCGCAGCATCGTGACCGAGTTCGACGTCTACCAGAAGGAGCTGGCCCGGCTGGTCACCAACGTGACCAAGCTCTACGACGTCACCTCGACGCTCCCCGCCTATCAGCCCGACCCGACCACGATCCGCGTCCTGCACGTGTCGGACATCCACCTGAACCCGGCGAGCTGGAAGATCATCGCCTCGCTGGTGGAGCAGTACAAGGTGAACGTGATCGTCGACTCGGGCGACACGATGGACCACGGCACGGCCGCGGAGAACGGCTTCCTGGACCCCATCGAGGACCTCGGCGCCCCTTACGTCTGGGTCCGCGGCAACCACGACTCCCGCGGCACCCAGGAGTACCTGAAGCACCTCAAGAACGTGCACGTCCTGGACGACGGCCACGCCCGGACCGTCGCGGGCCTGCGCTTCGCCGGCATGGGCGACCCGCAGTACACCCCCGACCGCTCCAAGGCGGACGGCGCCGAGGCCTCCCAGGAACTGGCCGGCGCCCGCCTCGCCTCCGCCCTGCGCGACCAGAGCGCGGCCGGCACCCCCGTGGACATCGCCGTCGCCCACGAACCGTCGGCCGCCCGCGAGGTCGACGGCGATGTGCCCCTCGTGCTCGCGGGGCACATCCACCACGAGGACATGGAGGTCATGAAGTACGGCACCCGGCTGCGCGTCGAGGGCTCCACCGGTGGCAGCGGCCTGCGCGCGGTCGAGGGCAAGTACCCCGACCCCATCCAGGCGTCCATCCTCTACTTCGACCGGGACACCCGGCGCCTCCAGGCCTGGGACGAGATCGAGCTGGGCGGCCTGGGCCTGACTACGGCCGAGGTCAGCCGCCATCTGCCGAAGGAGAACCAGCCGGGCGCGACGCCGTCCCCCTCCGCCACCAGCCCCTCTCCCTCCGCCACCAGCCCCTCTCCCTCCGGCACCGGCCCGTCCCCCTCCGGCACCGGCGCCTCCCCCACTGCCCCGGGCAGCCCCGCCCCCAGCACTCCGTAAACCGTTTTGGCGATACCTCTCGCCATCCCATATGCTTCTCACGTCCCCGACGCGCTGCGAAGCGCCCAGGCGGGCCGATAGCCCTCATCGTCTAGCGGCCTAGGACGCCGCCCTTTCAAGGCGGTAGCACGGGTTCGAATCCCGTTGGGGGCACGCAGTACATGTGCGACACTGTCGTACGAAGCTTGGTCCTGTGGAGCAGTTTGGAGTGCTCGCCACCCTGTCAAGGTGGAGGCCGCGGGTTCAAATCCCGTCAGGACCGCTGAGGTTTCACGTGAAACCTCGCGGCTGGGTAGCTCAGTTGGTACGAGCGATCGCCTGAAAAGCGATAGGTCGCCGGTTCGACCCCGGCCCCAGCCACAGCAAAGGCCCCGATCCCCGGATCGGGGCCTTGTTGTAGTTGCCTGCGTTGCCTGGGCCGACGCCGCGGCAAAAGCGTTCGCCAGGTTTTTCCCGAGGATGAGATCCTGGAACCCGTATGTCTACGCATCCTGCCCCCGCCCTCGGCACCCTCGCCCCCCGGCTGACCGAGCTGTCGCTGCGCGACGCGCACCGGCTCGGCCGCAGGCTGGAGGGTGCGCGGAAGATCCGCAAGCCGGAGGCCCGCGCCGCCGTCCTCGCCGAGATCGAGACGGAGGTGGCCAAGGCCGAGCAGCGCATCGGCGAGCGCCGGGCGCGCGTGCCGGCCGTCAGCTACCCCGAGCAGCTCCCGGTCAGCCAGAAGAAGGACGAGATCGCGGCGGCCATCCGTGATCACCAGGTCGTCATCGTCGCCGGTGAGACGGGGTCCGGGAAGACCACGCAGATCCCGAAGATCTGTGTCGAGCTGGGCCGTGGCGTCCGCGGCATGATCGGGCACACCCAGCCCCGCCGGATCGCCGCGCGCACCGTCGCCGAGCGGGTCGCGGACGAGCTGGACACCCCGCTCGGGGAGACCGTCGGCTGGAAGGTGCGGTTCACCGACCAGGTGAACCCGGAGTCCACCTTCATCAAGCTGATGACGGACGGCATCCTGCTCGCCGAGATCCAGACCGACCGCGAGCTGCGCGCCTACGACACGATCATCATCGACGAGGCCCACGAGCGGTCCCTCAACATCGACTTCCTGCTCGGCTATCTCGCCCAGCTGCTGCCCAAGCGGCCGGACCTGAAGGTCGTCATCACCTCGGCGACCATCGACCCGGAGCGCTTCTCGCGCCACTTCGGCGACGCCCCGATCGTCGAGGTCAGCGGACGCACCTATCCCGTGGAGGTGCGCTACCGGCCGCTCCTCGAGGAGGACGGCGACGACGCCGACCGCGACCAGATCACGGCGATCACCGACGCCGTCGAGGAGCTGATGGGCGAGGGCAAGGGCGACATCCTCGTCTTCCTCTCAGGCGAGCGCGAGATCCGGGACACGGCCGACGCGCTGGAGAAGAAGAAGTACAGATTCACGGAAGTACTGCCGTTGTACGCGCGGCTCTCGCACGCCGAGCAGCACCGCGTCTTCCAGCAGCACACCGGACGCCGGATCGTCCTCGCGACCAACGTCGCCGAGACCTCCCTCACCGTGCCGGGCATCAAGTACGTCATCGACCCCGGCTTCGCCCGCATCTCCCGCTACAGCCACCGCACCAAGGTCCAGCGGCTGCCCATCGAGCCCGTCTCGCAGGCCAGCGCCAACCAGCGCAAGGGCCGCTGCGGCCGTACGTCCGACGGCATCTGCATCCGGCTGTACTCCGAGGACGACTTCACCGCCCGCCCGGAGTTCACGGACGCGGAGATCCTCCGGACCAACCTCGCCTCCGTCATCCTCCAGATGACCGCGGCCGGCCTCGGCGACATCGAGAAGTTCCCCTTCATCGACCCGCCGGACCACCGCAACATCCGCGACGGCGTGCAGCTGCTCCAGGAGCTGGGCGCGCTCGACCCGGCGCAGAAGGACGTACGCAAGCGGCTCACCGACACCGGCCGCAAGCTCGCCCAGCTGCCCGTCGACCCGCGGCTCGCCCGGATGGTGCTGGAGGCGGACAAGAACGGCTGTGTCCGCGAGGTCATGGTCATAGCCGCCGCCCTGTCCATCCAGGACCCGCGCGAGCGCCCGGCGGAGAAGCAGGCCCAGGCCGACCAGCAGCACGCCCGGTTCAAGGACGAGAGCAGCGACTTCCTCGCCTTCCTCAACCTCTGGCGGTACGTGCGCGAGCAGCAGAAGGAACGCGGTTCGTCGTCCTTCCGCCGGATGTGCAAGCAGGAGTACCTGAACTTCCTGCGCATCCGCGAGTGGCAGGACATCTACACGCAGCTGCGCACCGTCGCCAGGCAGATGGGCATCCACCTCAACGACGAGGAGCACCCCGCACCCGACGACCGCGTCCACGTGTCCCTGCTGGCCGGGCTGCTCTCGCACGTCGGCATGAAGGACGTGAAGGACGCCGGAGGGGAGGGCGGGAGGAACACGGGGAAGAACGAGTACCTGGGCGCGCGCAACGCCAAGTTCGCGATCTTCCCGGGCTCCGCGCTCTTCAAGAAGCCCCCGCGGTTCGTGATGTCGGCGGAGCTGGTGGAGACCTCCCGGCTCTGGGCCCGCGTCAACGCGAAGATCGAGCCCGAGTGGGTGGAGCCGCTCGCCGGGCACCTCCTCAAGCGCACCTACAGCGAACCGCACTGGGAGAAGGACCAGGCGGCGGTGATGGCGTACGAGAAGGTCACGCTGTACGGCGTACCGATCGTGGCGCAGCGCAAGGTGAACTACGGGCGGATCGATCCGGAGATCAGCCGCGAGCTGTTCATCCGCAACGCCCTGGTGGAGGGCGACTGGCGCACCCACCACAAGTTCTTCGCCGACAACCGCAGGCTCCTGACCGAGGTCGAGGAGCTGGAGCACCGGGCGCGGCGCCGGGACATCCTGGTCGACGACGAGACGCTGTACGACTTCTACGACCAGCGGGTGCCCGAACACGTCGTCTCCGGTGCGCACTTCGACTCGTGGTGGAAGCACAAGCGGCACGAGCAGCCCGACTTCCTCGACTTCGAGCGCGAGATGCTCATCAACGAGAAGGCGGGGGCGGTCACCAAGGACGACTACCCGGACTCCTGGCGGCAGGGGCCGCTGAAGTTCCGGGTGACGTACCAGTTCGAGCCGGGCGCGGACGCCGACGGCGTGACCGTGCACGTGCCGCTCCAGGTGCTCAACCAGGTCACGGACGAGGGCTTCGACTGGCAGATCCCGGGCCTGCGCGAGCAGGTCGTCACGGAGCTGATCCGCTCCCTGCCCAAGCCGGTCCGCCGCAACTACGTACCCGCGCCGAACTACGCCCAGGCGTTCCTGGACCGTGCCGTGCCCCTTCAGGAGCCGCTGACGGTGACCATGGCGCGGGAGCTGAAGCGCATGGTGGGGGTGCCGTTCGACGCGGAGGACTTCGACTGGTCGAAGGTCCCCGACCACCTGAAGATCACGTTCCGGATCGTTGACGAGCGGCGCCGCAAGCTGGCCGAGGACAAGGACCTGGAGGCGCTGAAGCTCCGGCTGCGCCCGAAGGCCCGCAAGGCGTTGTCGCAGGCCGCGGCAGCCACCGCGGAGCGCAGCGGCGGCGAGTCCCTGGAACGCTCCGGGCTGACGGACTGGACGATCGGCACGCTGACCCGGGTCTTCGAGACCCGCCGGGCCGGTCAGCCGGTGAAGGCGTACCCGGCGCTGGTGGACGACGGGCCGAAGGCGGACACCGTCTCCGTCCGCCTCTTCGACACCGAGGCCGAGCAGGCGCAGGCGATGTGGAGGGGCACCCGGCGGCTCATCCTGCGCAACATCCCGGTCAACCCCGCGAAGTTCGCGTCCGAAAAGCTGACCAACCAGCAGAAGCTGGGCCTGTCCGCGAATCCGCACGGTTCGATCCAGGCCCTGTTCGACGACTGCGCCATGGCGGCGGCGGACCGGCTGATCGCGGACTTCGGCGGCCCGGCCTGGGACGAGGAGTCGTACCGCAAGCTCTACGACAAGGTCCGCGCGGAGATCGTCGACACCACCGTCCGTACGGTGGGCCAGGTGCAGCAGGTGCTGGCGGCCTGGCAGGCCTGCGAGCGCCGTCTGAAGGCGGTACGCAGCCCGGCGCTGCTGGCCAACCTCCAGGACGTGCGGGGGCAGCTGGACGCGCTGGTGAAGCCCGGCTTCGTGACGGAGGCGGGGATCGGGCGGCTGCCGGACCTGATGCGCTACCTGGTCGCCGCGGACCGCCGGCTGCAGCAGATGCCGACCGGTGTGCAGCGGGACACGTCCCGCATGGAGAAGGTCCACGAGATGCGGGACGAGTACGCGTGGCTCCTCGAGCAGATGCCGCAGGGGCGGCCGGTGCCCCGGCAGGTCCTGGACGTCCGCTGGATGATCGAGGAGCTGCGGGTCAGCTATTTCGCCCACGCGCTGGGCACGGCGTACCCCGTCTCCGACAAGCGGATCGTGAAGGCCATCGACGCCCTCGCGCCGTGACGAAGCCCGTACGGAGGGTGAGTTCGACCGGCGGCCCACCCTCCTGTACAGTCTCTTCTCGCAGCGCAACGCAGAAAAAGCGCCGCGAAACCTGGTCCTGTGGAGCAGTTTGGAGTGCTCGCCACCCTGTCAAGGTGGAGGCCGCGGGTTCAAATCCCGTCAGGACCGCAGCAAAGAAGCCCCGCACCGAGTAATCGGCGCGGGGCTTCGTCGTCCAGCACCCCACACAACCTGCCCGCCACCCTGTCAAGGTGGAGGCCGCGCCCGCGGCGCAGCCGCAATGGGACACAGCAAATCCCGTCAGGACCGCAGTGAAGAGGCCCCGCCCGAGTGATCGGCGCGGGGCTTCTTCGTGTCCCGTCGGAACCGCAGGGAACGCCCCGCACCGGGCAATCGATGTGGGGCTCCTTCGTTGCCGGGGACGGTCCGGGGCCGTCAAACGCCCTGAGTGGCCCTCAGGGCGCCTCTCGCGGCCTTGACGGCGTCACTTTCGCTCGGTACTCCAAAGACAGGGCACAACCCCCGTGTGGCCCCCGGAGGTGGCGTATGGCGACATCGGTCAGGCACGAGACGCGGGCCCTGCTCCGCGCGCATCTGTCGGCCGCGTCGTCGTACGGACACGTGACGCGCCACTGCCCCATCTGTCACCGGCTCCTGCGGCTCGCACTGGACTCGCCGACCCCACAGTCTCCGACAGGCCGTCAAGAGGGCGTCGACGACGGGAGCGCGTCCACGGCATGAAACCGCGCGGCCCCAACACCCTTGCTCCGCAGACCTCCTGGAGGCCACGCCTCCATTAGCGCACCGGCGCCGGATCCAACAACCGCCGCGGCATGTGACGGGTGTCACCGCATGAGTTTTTGGAACCGTGGCACTTACGACTCCCCTACAACTGATCAATTTAATATGTGCAATTGCACCACCTTCGCAGCGCCCGCACAGCGGATCCGACACCCCTCCCCAGACTCCGACAAGCCCGGACACAGGACAGGACACGAACCCGGACACCGACCCGGACACACACCCGGGCCCGGGCACAAAAAAAATCGCGCTGGACCCGGCGGAGTCCAGCGCGATCAACGACGCACCTCTGTTGGGGCAGGGACGGCGTCGCTTGGAGCTGTGGTTCCGGGCGCCGCGACAGGTTGGGGGACCCGCCGTTCTGCCCGGTTATTCAGTTGTTCAGGCCTCGCTGCGCTGCTGCGGAATGCCCGCGAGCAGAGCGCGGACCTCGGCTTCGCGGTAGCGGCGATGCCCGCCGAGCGTGCGGATCGACGTGAGCTTGCCGGCCTTCGCCCAGCGCGTGACCGTCTTCGGGTCGACGCGGAACATGGTGGCGACCTCAGCCGGGGTCAGCAGCGGCTCGGCATCAGGGGTGCGAGCGGTCATGAGCGGCCTCCTCGGGAGAACCGAACCTTCTCGGTTCATTCCTCTAAATTCTGCACCTTGACCCGCGTTGCCCGAAATGGCGGACGCGAGTCGAGTCGGTTATAGGACGAACGGCTTGTCCTCGGCACTACAACTACACCATCTGTCCAGCCGCGTCGGCCAAACCGATGGAATTGCCCTCCCAGGTGTTCATCAGCGACGGAAGCCGATGGACCATGCCATAGCGGACAGTCACGCCACTGTGACGATCAGTCACAGGGGCGCTCAGGAGTCACCAGACCCCCCAAAGCGTGCAATGCTGAGATTCCACCCACAGTGCATCACGGCAGGACGGAAGGAGCCCTCCCCGGGCTCCTTGTCCTATTTTGGCATGAGGAGGGGGAAGCGGCGCAAGAGTGATGTACGTGCGGTCCGTCACGCTTGACTCAAACGCCCGGATCGGGACCTACGTCCCTTGTCGGCGGGAGATCAGCCCACACGGGGCGGGTGTCGGAGCGGAAGACGAAACCCCACATCGGGCGGTACGTCAAACGTCAGTTCGCCGAGCGCCGGTCCCGGACCGCCCGCCAGCGCTCCACCAGCCGCCCGTACGCCGCCCCCGCGGCGACCCCGTCGCCGTGGCGCAGCGCCTCGATCCCCTCGGCCACGTCCGCCGCGGAGTGGTCGGCCTCCAACTCACCGGCCGGCAGGGCGTGCACCAGCCCGCCGTAGTCCAGCTCGACCAGGGAACGCGGGTGGAACTCCTCCAGCCAGCGCCCCACATCGACCAGGCCGTCGATGAGCGGCCCCTCGTCCACGGCCTCCCGCAGGGCCCGCAGCCCTCGGGCCACCCGTCGGCGGGCCTGCACCATGGGCGTGCGGTAGCGCAGCACCGGTGCGGCCGCCGCCTCGTCGCCGCCGCCCTCGTCGTACTCCCGCTCCGCGTCGGAGACCAGCACGAACCAGTTGATCGGCACCTGCCAGGTGGCCGTGCGGATCCAGGGCCGGGCGTCCGGGTTGCGCGCCAGCCAGCGCTCGTAGTCCTGCGCGCTCTGGCGGCGTACGACGGGTGGGATCAGGGCGTCCAGGACCGGCTCCGGGAAGTCCTCGGCCACCTCGCCCAGGGCCTGCCAGCCGCGCAGCCGGGTCCGCCAGGGGCAGACGCAGACCACCCCGTCCACCTCGGTCACGAAGGCGTCGGCGCTCTCGTGCACCGGCACCGCCACCGGCGGGGTGGGCAGCAGGTCGGCCAGCGAGCGGCGCAGCTCGTCCTGGTACGAGGGCCGGTCGGGGCGGCGGGCGTAGCGGGTCCAGTGGGCGCGCTCCTCTTCGGGGAAGGCCGCCAGCGGCTCGTACACGCGCAGGTACGCCGCGTACGGGACGATCACCGAGGACACCTTGGGCACGCCTGCTCCCTCCCCCGCGCGCCGACGCGAAAACCTGCGAGAACCTGCGGAAACCTAAGGAAACGGATCACAAACGCGCGGGAATCTCTGCAAATCGTCGCACGCCCGTACTCCGTGCGGAGGTGATCCTGAGCACTGTGCGGCGGGCCGGTACACCCAGGCTCTAATCTCGTGCCACAGTCCCCGCCACCTTCACGGGGCCTGCCACCCATCGCCGCACCTACACAGGAGTCACCACCGTGACCGACGTAAACGGCGCACCTGCTGATGTACTGCACACCCTGTTCCACTCGGATCAGGGGGGACATGAGCAAGTCGTGCTCTGCCAGGACCGTGCCAGCGGCCTCAAGGCCGTGATCGCCATCCACTCCACCGCCCTGGGCCCCGCGCTCGGCGGTACCCGCTTCTACCCGTACGCGAGCGAGGCGGAGGCCGTCGCCGACGCGCTGAACCTCGCCCGCGGGATGTCGTACAAGAACGCCATGGCCGGTCTGGACCACGGTGGCGGCAAGGCCGTGATCATCGGCGATCCGGAGCAGATCAAGAGCGAGGAACTGCTCCTCGCCTACGGCCGGTTCGTCGCCTCGCTGGGCGGCCGCTACGTCACCGCGTGCGACGTCGGCACCTACGTCGCCGACATGGACGTCGTGGCCCGCGAGTGCCGCTGGACGACCGGTCGCTCCCCGGAGAACGGCGGCGCGGGCGACTCCTCCGTGCTCACCTCCTTCGGCGTCTACCAGGGCATGCGGGCCGCCGCCCAGCACCTGTGGGGCGACCCGACGCTGCGCGACCGCACCGTCGGCATCGCGGGCGTCGGCAAGGTCGGCCACCACCTGGTCGAGCACCTGCTCGCCGAGGGCGCCCACGTCGTCGTCACGGACGTGCGCAAGGACGTGGTGCGCGGGATCACGGAGCGGCACCCGTCGGTGGTCGCCGTCGCCGACACCGACGCGCTGATCCGGGTGGAGAACCTGGACATCTACGCGCCCTGCGCGCTCGGCGGCGCGCTGAACGACGACACCGTGCCGGTGCTGACCGCCAAGGTGGTGTGCGGCGCGGCCAACAACCAGCTCGCCCACCCGGGCGTCGAGAAGGACCTCGCCGACCGCGGGATCCTCTACGCGCCGGACTACGTGGTGAACGCCGGCGGTGTCATCCAGGTCGCCGACGAGCTGCACGGGTTCGACTTCGACCGGTGCAAGGCGAAGGCCTCGAAGATCTACGACACCACGCTGGCCATATTCGCACGTGCGAAGGAGGACGGTATTCCGCCGGCCGCGGCGGCCGACCGGATCGCCGAGCAGCGGATGGCGGAGGCCCGTCCCCGGCCGTGATCCGACGGTCGCGGACGGTGGCCCGGCAGGATCTTCGCGGGGTTTGACCGGTACCCGTCGGGGGGCAGTTGGAGAGAACTCTCACTTATCCCGGCGGGTCGACCGTCGAAAGGTGGTTAAAATCGCCTTTGACCAGCGAGGACGGGGCGCCTCGAGGGTCCTGGGCAGGGCCACGTGGTGCGGGCGACGTACCGTATGGGCGTGGGCTCAGGTACCGTGGAAGCCCTACGGACCGGTCTCTCTGCGGAGAGCCCGTTCCGGACCATGAACGCGTGTCAAGACTCTGGGGCCGTCGAGCCCCGTCGTTGAGGGGGTCGAGCCATGGGGCGCGGCCGGGCCAAGGCCAAGCAGACGAAGGTCGCCCGCCAGCTGAAGTACAACAGCGGTGGGACTGATCTCTCCCGCCTGGCCGAGGAGCTGGGCGCATCGCCGTCGAATTCGCAACCGCCGAATGGCGAGCAATTCGAGGACGATGAGCAGGACGACGACGTGTACGCAAAGTACGCCGACCTCTATGAGGACGACGACGAGGACGAGGACGGCCAGTCCCCATCCCAACAGCGACGCGGCGCTTGACCTTGCACTGAACACCTTCCCGGTCGGTGACCTCTGTCACCGACCGGGTTCTGTGCTACCCGCGGGCATCCGCGGCACCTCAGGCGGCGTAGTCGCCCACCAGTGCCGCGCCGCTCTCGTGGTCTGCGCGGTCGGTGATCTCGCCGGCCACCCAGGCGTCCACACCGCGGTCGGCGAGGGCTGTCAGGGCCACGTCCGTCGACTCCTCGGGCACGATCGCGATCATGCCCACGCCCATGTTCAGGGTCTTCTCCAGCTCCAGGCGCTCCACCTTGCCGGTCCGGCCGACGAGGTCGAAGACCGCGCCCGGGGTCCAGGTGGACCGGTCGACCACAGCGTGCAGGCCGTCGGGGATCACGCGGGCCAGGTTGGCCGCGAGTCCACCGCCGGTGACGTGGCTGAAGGCGTGGACCTCGGCGGTGCGCATGAGGGCCAGGCAGTCCAGGGAGTAGATCTTGGTCGGCTCCAGCAGCTCCTCGCCGAGGGTGCGGCCGAGACCGTCCAGGTGGGCGTCGAGCGCCAGGCCGCCCTCGTTCAGCAGGACGTGGCGGACCAGCGAGTACCCGTTCGAGTGAAGCCCGGAGGACGCCATGGCGATCACCGCGTCACCCGTACGGATGCGATCCGGGCCGAGCAGCCGGTCGGCCTCCACGACGCCCGTACCGGCGCCGGCGACGTCGAAGTCGTCCGCGCCCAGCAGGCCGGGGTGTTCGGCCGTCTCGCCGCCCACCAGGGCGCATCCCGCCAGCACACAGCCCTCGGCGATGCCCTTGACGATCGCGGCGACGCGCTCGGGGTGGACCTTGCCGACGCAGATGTAGTCGGTCATGAACAGCGGCTCGGCACCGCACACCACGATGTCGTCCATGACCATCGCGACCAGGTCGTGGCCGATGGTGTCGTAGACGCCCAGCTGCCGGGCGATGTCGACCTTGGTGCCGACGCCGTCGGTGGCGGAGGCGAGCAGCGGGCGCTCGTAGTTCTTGAGGGCGGAGGCGTCGAAGAGGCCGGCGAAGCCGCCGAGGCCGCCGAGGACCTCGGGGCGCCGCGTCTTCTTGACCCATTCCTTCATGAGCTCGACGGCGCGGTCGCCCGCCTCGATGTCGACGCCGGCTGCTGCGTAGCTGGCACCAGTTGTGTCAGGCATGACGATGTGAACCTTCGTGTCGTACGGCAGGGAGGCCATGGAAACCATGTGGGAGCCGGGCGATCCGGGGAAACGGACGGCTACGGGCGACGGATGGCGTCGGCGGCGGCCGTACCGGCGGGCCCGGCGGCCAGCTCGGTCTCCAGGAGCTGCTTGCCGAGCAGCTCGGGGTCGGGAAGCTCCATCGGGTACTCGCCGTCGAAGCAGGCGCGGCACAGGTTCGGCTTGGCGATGGTGGTCGCCTCGATCATGCCGTCGATGGAGATGTACGCCAGGGAGTCGGCGCCCATCGAGGTGCCGATCTCCTCGACGCTCATGCCGTTGGCGATCAGCTCGGCGCGGGTGGCGAAGTCGATGCCGAAGAAGCAGGGCCACTTCACGGGCGGGGACGAGATCCGGATGTGGATCTCGGCGGCGCCCGCCTCGCGGAGCATGCGGACCAGGGCCCGCTGGGTGTTGCCGCGGACGATGGAGTCGTCGACGACGACCAGCCGCTTGCCCTTGATGACTTCCTTCAGGGGATTCAGCTTCAGACGGATGCCCAACTGGCGGATGGTCTGCGAGGGCTGGATGAAGGTCCGGCCGACGTAGGCGTTCTTCACCAGGCCGTTGCCGAAGGGGATGCCGGAGGCCTCGGCGTAGCCGATCGCGGCGGGGGTGCCGGATTCCGGGGTCGCTATGACCAGATCGGCCTCCGCGGGGGCCTCCTTCGCCAGCCTGCGGCCCATCTCGACGCGCGAGAGGTAGACGTTGCGGCCGGCGATGTCGGTGTCCGGGCGGGCCAGGTACACGTACTCGAAGACACAGCCCTTGGGCTTCGCTTCCGCGAATCGGGAGGTGCGCAGACCGTTCTCGTCGATGGCGACGAACTCGCCCGGCTCTATCTCCCGGACGAAGCTCGCGCCGCAGATGTCGAGGGCGGCGGACTCGGAGGCGACCACCCAGCCGCGCTCGAGGCGGCCGAGGACCAGCGGGCGGATGCCCTGCGGGTCTCGGGCCGCGTAGAGGGTGTGCTCGTCCATGAAGACGAGGGAGAAGGCACCGCGCACCTGGGGCAGCACCTGGCCGGCCGCCTCCTCGACGGTCAGCGGCTTGCCGTCCTCGTCGACCTGACCCGCGAGCAGGGCCGTGATCAGGTCCGTGTCGTTGGTCGCCGCGACGCGGGTGGAGCGGCCGTCCTGCTTGGGCAGCTCGGCGACCAGCTCCGCGAGCCGGGCGGTGTTGACGAGGTTGCCGTTGTGCCCGAGCGCGAGGGAACCCTGCGCGGTGGCACGGAACGTCGGCTGGGCGTTCTCCCACACGGAGGCACCGGTGGTCGAGTAGCGGGCGTGACCGACCGCGATGTGACCCTGGAGCGAACCGAGCGAGGTCTCGTCGAAGACCTGGGACACCAGGCCCATGTCCTTGAAGACGAGGATCTGGGAGCCGTTGCTGACCGCGATTCCCGCGGATTCCTGGCCCCGATGCTGGAGGGCGTACAGCCCGAAGTACGTGAGCTTTGCGACCTCTTCGCCCGGAGCCCAGACACCGAAGACGCCGCAAGCGTCCTGGGGGCCCTTCTCGCCGGGAAGCAGATCGTGATTGAGTCGACCGTCACCACGTGGCACGCCTTCGAGTGTAGGCGAGATCGACCACTGGTCCGAATTGGGGATGCGGGCCCACTCATGGATCACCGATCGGCGACGGCGCGGACCGTGACACCGTCTTCGCTGGTCAGCGTGAGGGTTTCATGATCGATCCGGTAGTCGACCTTGCCGTCGAAGAGGCCCAGCAGCCGCTTCTCGGCGGCCATGAGTGAGCCTTCGCACATCATTCGGGTGGTGGACGGGGTGCCGAGGGTGATACGCCCGTCGCTGACGGTGGCCCTGGCGTTGACGTGGTTGCAGGGGAGCCGCCCGGAGACGGTCTTCGCGTCCTGGTCGAAGGTGAGCCGGGCGCGGCCCTCGTCGCCCTTCCGGCCCGGGGCGTCCACGACCCACGTCGTGCCGTGGAGCGACGCGTCCTCGGACCTGCTGAGCCGGACCGTGTCGCCGTCGGCGGTGGTGAGGGTCAGGCGGTCGCCCTCGCTCCTGGTGGTGAGGGGGCCGGTGGTGAGGGCGCGGCCGAGGGACTTCTCGAAGTCGGCGGGCGTCTTGGCGCAGGCCTTCTCGGTGAACAGGGCGTCGCTGAGCCGGACCCGTTGGCCGTCGCCCCCGCCCTCGTCCTCGACGGCGGCACGGGCGCTGAAGCCGTTGCAGCCGGTGCTGCCCGCGGCCTCGCCGCCGTCGTCGATCCGTACGTGTGCCGCGTCCGGCGCCCGGTGGGTGGTGCCGTCGACCGTGACGCTGTCGATGCTCCACCGGACACCGGTGACGCGCGGTCCGTCCGCGCCGACGGAACCACTGCCGGTGCCGTCGGCCTTCTCGCTCCCGCAGGCCGCGGCGAGCGGGACGAGCGCGACGACGGCCGCCGCAGTGAGGGTCATGCTGCGCTGCTGCTTCTGCCTGTACATGCCGATTCGACGGAGACGAGGAAGGTCCGGTTCCGTCGTCCGTCCGGTTCTCCGCCTCTCCCCGGCCCGCGCTCAGCTCAGCAGCGGCAGCAGCGGCCCGAGATCGGCCCGCTCCCCACTCGCGCTCACCTTCGCCCCGTCCAGGGCGTCCCTCCAGGCCAGCCGTCCGGTGGCGAGCCGGATCCAGGTCAGCGGGTCGGTCTCGACGACGTTGGGCGGGGTGCCCCGGGTGTGCCGGAGACCCTCGACGCACTGCACGACCGCGTACGGCGGGATCCGTACCTCCGTCGAGCCGCCGGGAGCCTTCACCGCGAGCGCGTCGGCCAGCAGCCGGGTGGCGGCGGCCAGCGCCTGCCGGTCGTACGGGATGTCGAGGCCGGGGACCGCGGCGTTCAGGTCGTCGGTGTGCACGACCAGCTCGACGGTGCGGGTGACGACGTAGTCGGCCAGCGGCAGGGCGCCCGCGCTGGTGGGGAGCAGCCTGCTTCCGGGGTGGGTGTCGAGCCGCTCGGTGAAGCGCCGCTCGACCTCGGCGAGGTGGGCGTCGGGATCGGGGTGCTCGGCGGCGAGCCGCCGGGCCGTCCCGGCGATGGCGTCCGCGTCGGCGGCGATGGCGAACGGCCAGTCGAGCAGCCGGCCGTCCTGCCGCACCGGCTCGGGCTCCCCCAGCAGCCGGTCCACGGCGGTCAGCGCCATCCCGACGTGCGCGACCAGCTCCCGCACGCTCCACTCCCCGAGCCGGGTCGGCAGACCGAGCTGCTCGGGGGTGAGGCCGCGGACGGCCGCCCGTACGTGACCGAACTGGGCGAGGACGGCGGCACGGGTACGGGCGGGGTCGTAGGCGCGGGGGCGTTTCCTGGCGGGCGGCATGGCGGCGAGCCTAACCAGTCCCTTCTCCAGGGCTCGGCCCAGTCCGTCTTCCGGGACTCGCCCCAGTCCGTTCTCTAGGACTCGCCCCAGTCGGCCCGGAACGTGTCGTGGCCGGGGAAGACGACGTCCGCGCAGTGGCGGCGGGTGGTCACGTCGTCGACGTAGGCGCGGAAGACGTCCTCCATCCGCGAGGCCACCAGCTTGGCGTAACCGGGGTGGCCGAGGGTCATGGTGTGGACCTGGGGACGGCCGTCGCAGACGGAGGAGGCCCACCAGACCGGGTCCGTGGCGCCGCGGCCCGCCTTCCCGGGGACCGCCGGTTCCGGGGTCTCGCCGTCGTCGGTGCTGGCGAGCTGGAGGTTCTCGGCGACCGGGCCGGTGTAGGTGTGGAGGGAGACGAACCACTCGCCCGGCGTGTCCGGGGTGCTGAGCCAGTCGTGCGC
Source organism: Streptomyces rubrogriseus (assembly GCF_027947575.1). NCBI lineage: Bacteria > Bacillati > Actinomycetota > Actinomycetes > Kitasatosporales > Streptomycetaceae > Streptomyces > Streptomyces rubrogriseus. Next base: position 8,234,893 of record NZ_CP116256.1, read on the forward strand.
GTCGGCCAGCTTCGCGTACACCCTGTCGGCGTGGCCGAGGGAGAGCACGAGACCGCAGCTCTCGTCCCACACCCGGCCGTCGGTGCGGCTCTCGATGACCTCGTCCGGGTAGGGCGACCGGCCGGCGAGGCCGGTCTTCCCGTACCAGGCGCAGGTTCCCTCCGCCCGCGCCGCCGGGACGGGCCCCGCGGTCAGGGCGGGCACGTGGTCCGGGGCGTCCGGCAGGCGGTCGGCGCAGCCGAGCCGGTCGGCGAGGTTGTTGGCGGTTTCCACGGCCGTGTCGGCGAGGACGTCGCGGTCGTGGCCGCTCACCTGGCTGCCGCGCCGCGGCATCAACTCGGCCCGCGCCCACAGGGCCCGCACGGACTTGTCCTCCGTCGTTCCTTCCTCGCACGGCAGTTGCACGGTGACCGAGGAGTCGGTGACGCGGCCGGCGATGTCGCCGCCCAGGGGCTGCGGCGGGTAGGTGGCCCGGCCGAGTATGTCGAGCGGGCCGTTCCTCGGCGCGTCCGCGATCCGAGGCTGGCCGGCCGGCAGGACGCCCATCGCGCCGGTGAAGAACCAGCGGGTACCGGTGTCGGTGCCGGCCCGTTCACCGGCCTCCGTGCTGAAGATCTCGCAGTCGTGCGGGATCCCCGTGTCCGGGTCGAAGCTGCCGTCGTCGAGCTTCCGGTGCGTGATGGTGCCGCCCGCTTCGGAGAGGTCCAGCACCCGGCCCGCCGGGACGAGTCCCCCGCAGGCCGCGTCGATCTGCCGGTGGTTGTTCCACACCAGCCAGATCTCCCGGCCGCTCCAGCCGATGGCCACCACGGCGGCCAGGCACAGCACGACGTTGACCGTCCTGCGCACCCCGTCCGGTATCCGCACCGCTCCCCCGTCCCCCGGCAGCCCCCGTGGGAGCCGCGATCACGGACGAACCTAACAGGTGCCTACTCGGGAGAGGCGGGGGCCGGTTCCGGTACGTCGAAGACCTCGCCGTTGCGCGGGACGCCGATGCCGGTCCAGGTGAAGGGGACGCCCCGCGCGGTGTCCGGGTCGGGTCCGTCCATCAGCTGGAAGTGGACGTGCGGCTCGGTGGAGTTGCCGGAGTTGCCGCACCGGGCGAGGACCTGGCCGGCCCGGACGCGGTCGCCCTCCCGGACGGCGAAGGAGCCTCGCTGGACGTGGGCGTACAGGGCGTACGTACCGTCGGCTGCTTCCAGCACCAGGTGATTGCCGACGATGCGGCGGACCCCCGCCAGTTCCCGCACCGAGCCCTCGACGAGCATCAGGTATAGCAGCGCGGGCAGCGAGGTGCGGCCCAGGTGGTCGCGCTGGCCGTCGTCGGCGCGTACGACCGTGCCGTCGGCCACCGCGAGGACCGGGGCGCCGAACGCCGGGAAGTCGCGGCTGCGCCGGGCGAGCGGCCACAGGGCTCGGAAGCCGGGGCGGGCGCCGGGCTCCGGCTCGGCGACGAGGTCGATGGCGAAGGTCTGGCCGTAGGCGTGGACGCCGTGGCTCGGGGTGCGGTCTGCCGGGCTGTTCAGCGCGGACCAGCGGCCGGTGACGGGCGGGGCGACCTCCACGGGCTCGGGGGACCTGCCGGGCGCGTCCGGGGCGCCGCCGTTCCAGCGGTTGACCACCGTGATGAGGACGTACGCGAGGACCAGCGGCAGGAAGACGCTCCACCACGGGAAGCCCGGGTCGAAGAGGACGCCGACGACCACCAGGGCCAGGAAGACGAGCTGGAGCACCCGGAAAGTGATCATGGCGAGCTTGCGTGCGGACATCGTTCGTTCCCCCTTGCTCGTGACGGTCCTGACCCTCCTGACGGTGCTGACCGTCTTGGCGGTCCCGTTCAGTTCCGTGCGGTCGACAGCGCCACCAGCAGCGGCACGACCCGTCCCGGCGGCACCTCGTGACGGCCCCGGCCGGTGGTGTGCAGCCAGCCGGCGCCGGTGAGCTGGCGCAGGTGGTGGTAGATCTGGCCGGTCGTGCCCATCCCGTCCAGCTCGGCCAGCTCGGCGGCGGTGCGCCGCCCCCCGAGCACCTCCCGCAGCAGCCGCAGCCGCACGGGGTGCCCAAGGGCCGCGAACACCTCGGCGGACTCGGCCCAGTCGACGTCCAGGAGGCCCTCGACCAGCGCGCCGTGCTGCCAGGCGTACTGCTCCCCGGTCGGCAGGCGGACGGAGCCGGTGAACAGGACACCTCCGGCCGTGGCCTTCAGCTCCGCCAACTGCTCCTTCAGACCTTCCAGGGCCCAGAGGTCGCCCTCCTTGGGCCCGGGGGCGGGCCGGTCAGCGGCCTCCAGGGCGGCGAGGCGCCGCTCGAGGTCGGCCACGCGTTGTTCCAGTTGCTCCACGAGTACGAGATTACGTAGCTACGTAATTTCGCGCAAGCGTCACTCGTACGTGTGTCTGGTCGTGAAAGGCGGCCCGGGAGGACCCCGGCCCTGGAAACACTGGTCCGCGCCTGGAAGGAGGTGCAACATGACGGTTATGGCCGAGCACACGTCTCAGATGTCGGTGGACGAGTTCGAAACGATCGCTTCCGCCGCTCCCGAGACCGTCACGTTGGAGTTCATTGACGGACGGATCGGGGTCAAGCCGGTGACAGACGGGGACCACAACAGCATCGTGTCCTGGCTGGCCAAACGCTGTATGCAGACGCGGCCCGACCTGGACCTGTACCAAGCACAAGGGCTACGCGTCGACGCCTACCGGCAGAGCAGGGCGCGACCGGACGCCGTGCTCGCGCCAGAGGCCCACTTCGCAGGGCACGGCGAATGGGCCGACCCGGACGGCGCCCTCATGGTCGTCGAAGTCACGTCGTACGACTCGGACACGGACCGGCGTGACCGGCACGAGAAGCCCGCCGCGTACGGGCAGGCGGGAATCCCCGTGTATCTCCTGATCGACCGGGACGCCTGCACGGTCACGGTGCACAGCCGTCCGGACCGGCGGGTCGGTGGCTATCGCGACATCCGCCTGACGGATTTCGGCGAGACTGCGGTCCTCCCCGACCCGGTCGGCATCGAACTCGACACGGAGATCCTCAAGAACTACGTGCGCTGAGACGACGAGGTCCCGCCCGGAACCCACCGGACGGGACCTCTGCTTCGCAGCGAGTGTGCGACTACGCCAGCAGCCCCGGGATCGTCCCCTCGTGGGCCTCGCGCAGGTCGGTCAGGGGGAGGGTGAACTCGCCCTGGACCTCGACCGCGTCGCCGTCGACCACGCCGATGCGGGTGACCGGCAGGCCGCGGGCGCCGCACATGTCGTTGAAGCGGACCTCCTCCGAGCGCGGGACGGCGACGACCGCGCGGCCCGCCGACTCCGAGAAGAGGAAGGTGAAGGCGTCGAGCCCGTCCGGTACGACCAGACGCGCGCCCTTGCCGCCCAGCAGCGCCGACTCGACGACCGCCTGGACCAGACCGCCGTCGGACAGGTCGTGCGCGGAGTCGATCATGCCGTCGCGGGAGGCGGAGATCAGGATCTCGCCGAGCAGGCGCTCGCGCTCCAGGTCGACCTTGGGCGGCAGGCCGCCGAGGTGGTCGTGGATCACCTGGGACCAGGCCGAGCCGCCGAACTCCTCACGCGTGTCGCCCAGCAGGTACAGCAGCTGGCCGTCCTCCTGGAAGGCGACCGGCGTGCGGCGGGCCACGTCGTCGATGACGCCGAGGACCGCGACCACCGGGGTGGGGTGGATGGCGGCCTCGCCGGTCTGGTTGTAGAGCGAGACGTTGCCGCCGGTCACCGGGGTGCCGAGCTGGAGGCAGCCGTCCGCCAGGCCGCGCACGGCCTCCGCGAACTGCCACATGACCGCCGGGTCCTCCGGCGAGCCGAAGTTCAGGCAGTCGGAGACCGCGAGCGGCTTCGCGCCGGTCGTGGCCACGTTGCGGTAGGCCTCCGCCAGCGCCAGCTGCGCGCCCGTGTACGGGTCGAGCTTGGCGTAGCGGCCGTTGCCGTCGGTGGCGATGGCGACGCCGAGGCCGGACTCCTCGTCCACCCGGATCATGCCCGAGTCCTCGGGCTGGGCGAGGACGGTGTTGCCCTGCACGAAGTGGTCGTACTGCTGGGTGATCCACTGCTTGGACGCCTGGTTGGGCGAGCCGACCAGCTTGAGGACCTGGGCCTTCAGCTCGTCGGACGTGCCCGGCCGGGGCAGCTTGTTCGCGTCGTCGGCCTGGAGGGCGTCCTGCCAGTCGGGGCGGGCGTAGGGGCGCTCGTAGACCGGGCCGTCGTGGGCGACCGTGCGCGGGTCGACGTCGACGATCTTGCCGCCGTGCCAGAAGATCTCGAGGCGGTCGCCGTCCGTGACCTCACCGATCACCGTGGCGATGACGTCCCACTTGTCGCAGATCTCCAGGAAGCGGTCGACCTTCTCCGGCTCGACGACCGCGCACATGCGTTCCTGCGACTCGCTCATGAGGATTTCCTCGGGCGAGAGGGTCGAGTCGCGCAGCGGGACGTCGTCCAGGGTGACGCGCATGCCGCCGGAGCCGTTCGACGCCAGTTCGCTGGTCGCGCAGGACAGGCCCGCCGCGCCGAGGTCCTGGATGCCGACGACCAGCTTCTCGGCGAAGGCCTCCAGGGTGCACTCGATGAGGAGCTTCTCCTGGAAGGGGTCGCCGACCTGGACGGCGGGGCGCTTGGAGGGCTTGGCGTCGTCGAAGGTCTCACTCGCCAGGATCGACGCGCCGCCGATGCCGTCGCCGCCGGTGCGGGCGCCGTACAGGATGACCTTGTTGCCCGCGCCGGACGCCTTCGCGAGGTGGATGTCCTCGTGCCGCATGACGCCGATGGCACCGGCGTTGACCAGCGGGTTGCCCTGGTAGCAGGCGTCGAAGACGACCTCGCCGCCGATGTTGGGCAGGCCCAGGCAGTTGCCGTAGCCGCCGATGCCGGCGACGACGCCCGGGAGGACGCGCTTGGTGTCCGGGTGGTCCGCGGCACCGAAGCGCAGCGGGTCCACGACAGCCACCGGCCGCGCGCCCATCGCGATGATGTCGCGGACGATGCCGCCGACGCCCGTGGCCGCGCCCTGGTAGGGCTCCACGTACGACGGGTGGTTGTGCGACTCGACCTTGAAGGTGACCGCATAGCCCTGGCCGACGTCGACCACACCGGCGTTCTCGCCGATGCCGACGAGCATGGCGTCGGACTGGGGTGCCTTCTCGCCGAACTGGCGCAGGTGCACCTTGCTGCTCTTGTACGAGCAGTGCTCGGACCACATGACGGAGTACATGGCCAGCTCCGCCCCGGTGGGGCGGCGGCCGAGGATCTCGACGACCCGCTCGTACTCGTCCTTCTTCAGGCCCAGCTCGGCCCAGGGCAGCTCGACGTCGGGGGTCGCGGTCGCGTGCTCGACCGTGTCCAGAGGCGTCCGGCTCATGCGTTGACCAGCTTCTTGAGGATCGAGGTGAAGAACGGCAGTCCGTCGGTACGGCCCGTACCGATCAGCGACTCGACGGCGTGCTCGGGGTGCGGCATGAGGCCGACGACGTTCCCGGCGGCGTTGGTGATGCCGGCGATGTCGTTGAGCGAGCCGTTGGGGTTCAGGTCCAGGTAGCGGAAGGCCACCCGACCCTCGGCCTCCAGCTCGTCCAGCGTGCGCCGGTCGGCGACGTAGCGCCCGTCCATGTTCTTCAGCGGGATGTGGATCTCCTGACCGGCGGTGTAGTCGCTGGTCCAGGAGGTGTCCGCGTTCTCCACCCGCAGCTTCTGGTCGCGGCAGATGAAGTGCAGGTGGTCGTTGCCCAGCATGCCTCCCGGCAGCAGGTGGGCCTCGGTGAGGATCTGGAAGCCGTTGCAGATGCCCAGCACCGGCAGACCGGCCTTCGCCTGGTCGATGACGGTGTCCATCACCGGCGAGAAGCGCGCGATGGCGCCGGCGCGCAGATAATCGCCGTACGAGAATCCGCCGCACAGCACCACGGCGTCGACCTGCTTGAGGTCCTTGTCCTTGTGCCAGAGGGCGACGGGTTCGGCTCCGGCGACGCGGATCGCGCGCTGCGTGTCCCGGTCGTCGAGAGAGCCGGGGAAAGTGACGACGCCAATACGAGCGGTCACTTCGCCGCCCCCGCGACCACGTCTTCGGACTCGACCTTGACGGTGAAGTCCTCGATCACGGTGTTGGCGAGGAAGGATTCCGCAAGATCATGGATGCGGGCGAGGGCGGCGTCGTCGACCGGCCCGTCCACTTCCAGTTCGAATCGCTTTCCCTGGCGGACGTCCGAGATCCCTTCGAAACCCAGTCGCGGCAGTGCGCGCTGCACCGCCTGGCCCTGGGGGTCGAGGATCTCCGGCTTGAGCATGACGTCGACTACGACGCGTGCCACTGGCACTCCCGGTGTGTGGTGCTGAGCAGGTTCCTTCAGACTACCCGTACAAAATTTCTACGCGCGTAGCCTTGGAGGAAACTACGTGAGCCCAGTCACGATTCGGCATCGGGAGGGGGCGGTCACGAAAAGCTTCGGGAAAGATCCCGGATCGGGCGCGGACACCTATTGCGCGACGGACACGCGGGCAGATTTAGTCGGTCTTCCCATTGCAATGCCGGGCACTGTACAAATGAAATGTCATTAGCCGATACTTTGCCCAATTACAGGCGAACAGTCGGCATCATCGCGGCGTCTCGGCACGTTCGGGCACGTCATCGCGGAGATGCCGCACGAAGGGACCGATATTCGTGGCGCAGCGTGTCGTGGTCACTCTCTTTGACGACATCGACGGCTCGGAAGCGGCGGAGACGATCGCCTTCGGAGTCGACGGCCGGATGTACGAGATCGACCTGAACGAAGCCAATGCCCGGAAACTGCGCAAGGCGCTCGAGCCGTACGTCTCGGCCGGCCGCAAGCGCTCCCGGTCCGGCAAGGCCTACCGGCAGACGGAGGTCGCCCCCGACCCGGCGGCGGTCCGCGCCTGGGCCCAGGCGAACAAGATGGACGTGCCCGCGCGGGGCCGGATCCCGAAGAAGGTGTACGAGGCGTTCGCCGAGGCGCGGTGAGCCGTGCGTGCGGTACGCCGTGCGTGCGGTGAGCCGGCGGGAGCGGCCGACGGCCGCTCAGCCGCCCCTCGCGGCAACCGACTTGCGCGGCACCCCGGGTGATCAGCTAAAGTCTGGAGCACGCCGAGGGGCGAGGCCGAAAGGCCCAGCTCACGGAACATGCGGGTGTAGTTCAGTAGTAGAACATCCCCCTTCCAGGGGGAAGGCGCAGTGTGCAATTCCTGTCACCCGCTCTGCACCGCCGTACCAATGGTCCGATGGGATCAGGTAGGCTGGTGCTCGCACCGATCGGTGAACGCCGGTCGGGAGCAACTGCGGACGTAGCTCAGTTGGTAGAGCGCAACCTTGCCAAGGTTGAGGTCGCGAGTTCGAGCCTCGTCGTCCGCTCTGGCATCAGACCCCGGTCCCTGGGACCGGGGTCTTTTCGTGTGCCCGGGCCCGGGTGCCCGGCGGCTCTGACATTTGTCATGTCCGGTGATGACGGCTCGCACTGTCGCACCGCCCGGTGCGCCGGAATGCTCGAAGCATGCAAACGAACGAGCACGAACACGTGATTGAGGTCACCGACCTTCGGCGTGTGTACGGGGGCGGGTTCGAGGCCGTGCGCGGAATCGACTTCTCCGTGCGCCGCGGTGAGGTCTTCGCCCTGCTCGGCACCAACGGCGCCGGCAAGACGTCGACGGTCGAGCTCCTGGAGGGGCTGGCCGCCCCGGCCGGCGGACGGGTGCGGGTCCTCGGACACGACCCGTACACCGAGCGGGCCGCCGTGCGCCCCCGCACCGGGGTCATGCTCCAGGAGGGCGGCTTCCCCTCCGAGCTGACGGTCGCCGAGACGGCACGGATGTGGGCCGGGTGCGTCAGCGGCGCCCGGCCGCCGGCCGAGGTGCTGGCGCTGGTCGGTCTGGAGGCGAAGTCCGACACCCGCGTGAAGCAGCTGTCCGGGGGCCAGCGGCGCCGCCTGGACCTGGCGCTCGCGCTGCTCGGCGACCCCGAGGTGCTCTTCCTCGACGAGCCCAGCACCGGCCTGGACGCCGAAGGCCGCCGGGACACCTGGGAGTTGGTGGGCGCCCTGCGCGACCAGGGCACGACGGTGCTGCTGACCACGCACTACCTGGAGGAGGCCGAGCACCTCGCCGACCGGCTCGCGATCATGCACGACGGCCGGATCGCCGCCACCGGCACCCCGGCCGAGGTGACCGCCGCGCAGCCGTCCCACATCTCCTTCGAACTGCCCGACGGCTACTTCGTGGGCGACCTGCCGCCGCTGGCCGAACTCGGGGTGAGCGACCACGAGATCGACGGCCGGACGGTGAAGCTGCGCACCCGGGAACTCCAGCGCGCGGCCACCGGCCTGCTGGTGTGGGCCGCGCAGGCCGCGGTGGAGCTGCGCCGCCTGGACGTGCGCTCGGCCTCCCTGGAGGAGGCCTTCCTCAGCATCGCCAAGCAGGTGTCGGCGAGGTCGGACGGCACCGCGACGGACACGACGGAGAAGGAGTACGCGGCATGAGCGCCACGGACGCACCGGCCCGCGCGAAGGGTCCCGCCCGGACGGCGGTCACCACGCCGAGGAGCCGCATGACCGCCCTCGCCCGCGCCGAGCTGATCCTGCTCGGGCGGAACAAGGGCACCGTCTTCGCCGCGCTGTTCATCCCGTTCGTGATGCCGTTCAGCGTGCGGGCGGGAGCCGAGGAGATGGACCTCGGCAAGGCGGGGCTGACCATCGGCACGCTCGTGCTGCCCGCCGCGATCGGCTTCTCCCTGCTGTTCGCCGTCTACTCGGCCCTCGTCGGCGTCTTCGTCGTCCGGCGCGAGGAACTCGTCCTCAAGCGGCTGCGCACCGGCGAACTGCGGGACGTGGAGATCCTCGCGGGCTCCGCCCTGCCGGCCGTGCTCAGCGGGCTCGTGCAGTCCCTGCTGCTCGCGGTGGGCTGCGCGGTCCTGCTCGACCTGCCGGCGCCGTCGGCACCCCTGCTGAGCGTCGTCGGTCTGCTGCTGGGCCTGGTGATGTGCGCCGCGCTCGCGGCGGTCACGGCGAGCTTCACCAGGACGGGGGAGAGCGCGCAGGTCACGCCGCTGCCGTTCACGTTCGTGTCGATGCTCGCCTCCGGCCTGTTCTTCCCGCTGGAACTGCTGCCCGACCGGGTGGCCTCGGTGTGCGAGCTGCTGCCGCTGACCCCCGTCGTCACCCTGGTGCGCGGCGGCTGGACCGGCGACCTGTCGGCGGCCGAGACGCTGGGCGCCGCGGCGACGGCGGTGGCCTGGACCGTCCTCGCGGTGTTTGCTGTACGGCGGCGGTTCCGGTGGGAGCCGCGGCACTGACGTGCGAGTCGAGCGGGAGTGGCGGACGGATGCGCAGGCCGGGCGGTTGGTGGCGGCTCAAGAGCACGCCGGAGAAGGTGGAGGCGTACACGCGCTGGTCGTTCCACTTCTACGGCATCGTGGAGATCGCCGTGATGGGGCTGTCCGCGTTCGGACGGCTCGACGCGCGGCTCGCCGCCGTGCTCTTCCTGACGGTGACCGCGCACGCCACCGTCCTCATGCTGGTCGCCTCCCGAGCGCTGGACTGGGAGCTGGGTCAGCGGGGGAAGCCCGTACAGCTGCTGCGGGCCCTCGCCGTCCTCACCGTGGTGGTCTCGGCCACGGCGCTCCTGCTCGCCAAGCGCGGGGCGGGCGGTGACGACGTGGGCGAGGTCGCGGGCATGGCCTTCGGCGGCGTGGTGACCGTCGGCTCCGGGGTCCTCGCGCTCGGAGCGCGCAACTGGCGGCACACGGTCGCGCTTGTCACCGGTTTCGCGGCCGGCTCCGGGGTGCTGGTGGTCCTGCTGGGCGCTCCGGTCCAGGCCGGGCTGGCCACCGCGTGCGTGGTGCTGCTGGGCAGCGGCTTCGTCGCTTTCGCCTGCGTGTTCTCCGTCTGGCTGCTCAACGCCGTCTACGCGCTCGACGAAGCCAAGGAGACCCGGGCCCGGCTCGCCGTCGCCGAAGAGCGGCTGCGGTTCGGCCGGGACCTGCACGACGTGATGGGTCGGAACCTGGCGGTGATCGCGCTCAAGAGCGAACTGGCCGTCCAGCTGGCCCGGCGAGGCAGGCCCGAGGCCGTGGAGCAGATGATCGAGACCCAGCGCATCGCGCAGGAGACGCAGCGCGAGGTCCGGGACGTCGTGCGGGGCTACCGGGAGGTCGCGCTGGAGGTGGAACTGGCCGGTGCCCAGGGCGTGCTCTCGGCGGCCGGGATCCTCTCGCAGGTCACCGGCGAGACCGGCGACCTGCCCGGTGAGGTGCAGTCGGCCCTCGGCTGGGTGGTGCGGGAGGCGACGACGAACGTGCTGCGGCACGGGGACGCGGAGAAGTGCTCCGTGACGATACGTCCGGCGGAGGGGCGAGTGGTGCTGACGGTGGAGAACGACGGGGTGCCGGAGACGACCGGCGCCCCGGGCGGCACGGACGGGCGCCCGGCGGGCTCCGGCCTCGCCGGGCTGCGGGAGCGGCTCGCCGCGGTGGGCGGGACGCTGGAGGCGGGGGCCGTCGGCAAGGGCGTGTTCCGGCTCACGGCCGAGGTACCGCTGCCCGTCGGCGGCACCGCGCTGGAGGTCGCGCCGTGACGACGACCGTGCGCGTCCTGCTCGCCGACGACGAGCACCTCATCCGCGGGGCCCTGGCGGCCCTGCTGTCCCTGGAGGACGACCTGGTCGTCGTCGCCGAGGCGGCCACCGGCCCCGAGGCACTGGCGATGGCGCGGGCGCACACGCCGGACGTCGCCGTACTGGACCTCCAGATGCCCGGCGCCGACGGTGTGAAGGTCGCCACATCACTGCGGGCCGAGCTGCCCGCCTGCAAGGTGCTGATCGTGACCAGTCACGGGCGCCCCGGCCATCTGAAGCGGGCGCTGGCGGCGGGGGTGCGCGGGTTCGTCCCCAAGACGGTCAGCGCCCAGCGGCTCGCCGAGCTGATCCGCACGGTGCACGCCGGAAACCGTTACGTCGACCCGGAGTTGGCCGCCGACGCGATCTCCGCCGGGGACTCGCCGCTGACCGCGCGCGAGGCCGAGGTGCTGGAGCACGCCGCCGACGGGGCGCCCGTCTCGGAGATCGCCGAGCGGGCCGCGCTCGCCGAGGGCACCGTACGGAACTACCTGTCGTCGGCCGCGAGCAAGCTCGGTGCGGAGAACCGGCACGCGGCGGTGCGGCTCGCGAGGGAGCGCGGTTGGGTATAGTGGCTGTCGCGCCACGGAGAAATCCACGGCACGCAGTGCGAACGTAGCTCAGTTGGTAGAGCGCAACCTTGCCAAGGTTGAGGTCGCGAGTTCGAACCTCGTCGTTCGCTCCAGACGAGAAGCCCCCGGTTATCGGCCGGGGGCTTCTTCGTGTGCGGCCTTCTGCGGCCTCTGCCGCTACGACCAGCTCTGGCCGGTCAGCAGCTCGTAGGCCTCCACGTACTTGGCGCGGGTGGCGTCCACGACCTGCTGCGGCAGCGGCGGCGGGGGCAGCTCGCTCCCCCGGTCCCAGCCGGACTCGGCCGAGGTCAGCCAGTCCCGCACGAACTGCTTGTCGTACGACGGCTGCGCGCGGCCCGGCTGCCACCGGTCGGCCGGCCAGAAGCGGGAGGAGTCCGGGGTGAGGACCTCGTCGGCGAGGACCAGGTCGTCCCCGTCGAAGCCGAACTCGAACTTGGTGTCCGCGAGGACGATGCCGCGCTCGCGGGCGATGTCCCGGGCGCGGGAGTAGACGGCGAGGGTGGCCTGGCGCAGGGCGGCCGCGGTGTCCGCGCCGACCTGGCGGGCGACCTCCTCGTAGGAGACGTTCTCGTCGTGCTCGCCGACCTCGGCCTTGGTGGCCGGGGTGAAGATCGGGGCGGGCAGCTCCGAGCCGTCGACCAGGCCCTCGGGGAGGGCGAGGCCGCACACGGTGCGGGTCTGGTCGTACTCCGCCAGGCCGGAGCCGGTGAGGTAGCCGCGGGCCACGCACTCCACGGGGACCATCCGCAGCGACTTGCAGACCAGGGCGCGGCCCTCCCAGTCGGCGGGGGCGCCGGGGGGCAGCTCGGTGCTCAGGACGTGGTTGGGGGCCAGGTCGGCGAGCTGGTCGAACCACCACAGGGAGAGCTGGGTGAGGACCCGGCCCTTGTCCGGGATCTCGGTCGGCAGCACCCAGTCGTAGGCGGAGATGCGGTCGCTGGCGACCATCACGAGGTCGCCCGCCTCGTTCCGGTACAGCTCGCGCACCTTGCCGGTGTGCAGATGCACCAGACCCGGAACCTGGATCGGCTCGGGCTTTTCAACGAATCCGGACACGGTTCCTCCCCGTGGTTCTGAACAATACGTCGATTGTCCCGTACGTCGGGGGGAGGGCGACGAGCGGGGCAGGCAGGGACGGGGGCGGCCCGGGGTGCGCGGCTCAGTCCCGTTTGCAGATGCGGTCCAGGAGGTTGGCCGTGGCGCGCTGGACCCGCGGGTCGACGTGGCCGGGGCGGTCCAGGGCCGGGGACCAGGCGAAGGTGCCGGACGCGAAGACCCAGGCGCCCGACGGGGCCCGATACAGCGACGTCTCCTGGTGGCGCCGGACGCCGTCCACGTCGGCGTACGGGGAGTGGGCGAGCAGGACCCGCTCGTCGTGCTCGGGGAGCGCGGTGCGCGGGAAGTAGCGGTCGGCCTCGCCCGCCACCAGGTCCTCGATCTCGTCGCCCTCGTGCGCCCCGGTGGCCTCCCAGAGCCAGTGACCGGCGTTGCGGACGATCATCGGGTGGGGTTCGGGGACGCGGCCGGCGTACTGGATGCCGAGCAGCTGCTGCTCGGGGCGGTCGATCTCCCGCCACAGCGCGGGCCGGCCGGGGCCCTTGCGTTTGCGGCAGGTCAGCAGGCGGTCGGCGACACCGGAGGGCGAGGGGGCCAGCTCCACCTGCCAGTACATGGTGTTGGCGGAGAGGAAGACCAGGGACGTGCCCCGGTCGCGGGCCAGTTCCGCGGTGCGGCGCATGGCGGTGGACCAGTACTCGTCGTGGCCGGGGAAGACCAGGCCCCGGTAGCGGGCCGGGTCGACCCGGCCGGAGTGCAGGTCGCGGGCGTCGGCGTAGGCGAGGTCGTAGCCGTAGCGCTCGGCGAAGCGGATGAAGTCGTAGGCGTGGCCCACGTGGAGGGGCAACCCGGCGCCCGCGTACGGGCGGTCGAAGGAGACGGTCGTCGCGGCGTCCGCCTCGCCGAGGAGCCGGCCCTCCTCGTCCCAGGCGTGGTAGAGGCTGGCACCCGTGCGGCCGTCCTCGGGATAGAGGTTGTACGCCTGCCAGGTGACGTCGGGCAGGAGGAGGAGCAGGTCGGCCGGGTGGTCGTCGCGGACCGTGAAGGGGACGTGGGAGCGGTAGCCGTCGGCGGTGGTGAGCACGGCCACGTACGCGCCGATGTTCCAGTACGTGGGGATCTGCAGGCGCCAGGACAGCCACCAGTGGTGGCAGGAGACCGTGCGGTCGGCGGCGAGCGGCGGGGGCTGGACGATGCCGGACAGGCGGGGGCTGGTGGTGATCTTGGCGGCGCCGTCGCCGCCGTAGTGCCCGATCCGGTACACGTCGACGCTGAACTGCTGCGGCGGGTCGACGGTGACGTGGAAGTCGATGGCCTCGCCGGGGGCGGCGGCTCCCGTCGCGGTGAAGCCCTTGATCTGGCGGCGGACGTCGTCCGCGGCGCGGGGGCCGCCGCCGGAGTCGGTGCCGGTTCCCGTGCGGGTGCGGGTGCGGGTGCCCGTGGTGGTGCCGGTGGTGGTGTCGGTGTCGGTGCGGTCCTGGTCCGCGTACCAGGCGACCACCTGGCCGGTGTCGCCGAAGTACGTCTCGCCGCCGCGCAGCCAGGGGACGGGCCCCTGGCCGAAGGGGTCCGTCACGGCGTGCGCGAGTGCTCCCGACTCCCAACGGCGGATCTGCTCGGAGCCCATGGGACAGTCCCCTCCCTCGTGCCCCCGTGGTCGTGCGTATGACGAACGCCTTTGCCATGTGCGCGATCGGTCCCAGCACATCACATTTCGCACGCGGGCTGTCACTGTTCGTCGCGAACTGGCCGAAAGTGGAATGGGAGGGTCCGATTCGTTGGAGGCCCGGGGGATCAGACCAGACGCACCGGCTTCTCGGGACGTATGCCGAGGTCGGTCATCCAGGCGCGCAACGGGCCCGGGTCGCCGGTCTCGACGAGGCTGAGCACGCTGGGCGCCAGGTCCGCGGAGCGGGCGCCGTCGAACAGGAGCGAGGGCCCGTCGAGCCAGTCGAGACCGGGGGCCGCCCCGGCGGTGTCCATCGCCGCGCAGCACACCATCGCGGTGATGTGCGCGGTGAGGATCTCGCGCCCGGTGCGCGGGGGCTGAAGCGGGAGGAGGGGGAGCGCGCGGTCGTCCCAGAGGGCCGCGTCGGGACCGGTCCCGGCTCCCGGTTGCGGGGTCGGCGAGGTGGCACCGGCCGCGGCGGGCCGCGCCTGGGCCTCCTCGCGGGCCAGCTGCGCGCTGAGCCCGGCGGCCAGGGCGGCGCCACGGGCGGTGGTGCCGGCGAGATCGTCCTCGTCGTCCACGTCGTCGGCGGCGTGGACGGCGTGGACGGCGTCGTCGGCGTGGAGGGCGTGGACGGCGTGGACGGCGTCGTCGGCGTGCGGCACGTGCGGGGCCTCGTCGTCGGTGTATGGCACGTGCGGGGCCTCGTCGTCGGCGTGCGGCACGTGCGGGGCCTCGTCGTCGGCGTGCGGCACGGGTGGGTGCGGGGTGCCGTCCCCGGCCGGTGCCTCCGTCCCTGCCTCGGGGGCCGCTGCGGTCTCGGTGTCGGCGCCGGTGACAGGGGGGACGGTGACCGCGTTGTCCGGGGTCGTGAGGTGGTCCAGGACGCGGGCCAGGGTCGGGCCGTCCGTGCCCGGTGCGACGCCCCCGGCGGCGCGGCGGACGCCCAGGGTGTCCAGCACGCGGTGCAGGCGGGCCGCGTCCGTGCGCCAGGTGCGGTCGACGACCTCCTCGGGATACTCGTCCCACCCCACCGGCGACCAGTCCGGGCCGGTCTCGGCGGGCCCGCCGTGGAACAGACGCGCGGCGAGGAGCGAGACCGCCTCGTCCATCACCCCGGGCTCCTCCAGCAGGTCACAGGCGGGGCGCTCGCCCAGCCGGGAGGCGAAGCCCTCGGCCAGGCGGTCCCGGCGCGACAGCTCCGTGAGGGCGGCGACGACACCGACGTCCAGCCGGGAGGGCCAGCGGCCCATCCGCCAGGCCGGCAGCGCCACCCGGGTCAGCAGCCGGTCCCAGCCCGCGTACGCGAGCCCGACCTGCTCCTGCGCGACGATCCGCAGACCGTAGTCCACAGCCTGTGCACGCTCGGCGGCCGCGGCCGCGACCCCGCGCTCCATCTCGGTCGCGTGACCCCGGCAACTGCGCAGCAGCAGCCGGGACGCCCAGCCGAGGCCCGCGCACGCCACGCGGGACAGCGGATCCCGTCGGCCCGCCGAGGCCACCGCCACCGCGGCGTCCAGGCCCCGTATGAAACGCCGGGCCGCGGCTATGTCGGGGTGGGCCGAGGGCCCCGTACCGGCGACGACCGGGGCGAGGACGGCGCGCAGCTCGCCCACCCGCATCCACCACAGGAACGGTGAGCCGATGACCAGGACGGGCGCGGCGGCCGCGCTCCGCCGGTGGGCGGGGCCGCTCAGGCCGGCCGGGTCGTCGTCGTGCTTCACCGCCGGGGGCGGGCCGTGGGCCGGGTGGGTCCGGTCCTCCAGCCAGCTGTCGCAGTCCGGGGTGAGCGCTATCGCGGAGGGGGCGGGGACGTCGAGGCGGTCGGCCAGGTCGCGCACCATCCGGTAGAGGTCGGGCGCCGACTCCTCGGCGACCGTGACCGTGGGGGTCACGGCGGGCCGGGAGCGGGCCACGACCAGGGCGACTCCGGCGGCGGCCAGCAGCACGAGCAGCGCGAGGACGGACACGACCCAGCGCAGGACGTCCCAGGCGGCGCCCGCCAGATGCCCGGTGGAGCCGCCGACGAGGAGGATCACGGCGACGGCGGCGGGCAGCAGGGCCACGGCCAGCGCGCGGCTGCGGACCCGCAGCACCGCCAGTGCCCGGGCACGCGCGGCCTGAGCGCCCATCTCCACACCACCGATACCGGTCACGGCCGGACCTCACCCCCTCATCGCTGTCCTGTCTGTCCTGGACCGTCCTGCTGCTCTTGCGTGCTTCCGCTCTTGCTCACTCCACCCACTGTGGCACCCAGCACTGACATCGCAATGCCGGTGGGCCAAGTGCCGGAACGCTTGCGCGGCACCATAGTTGGGGCCCCCGCCCCCGTCAGCCGTATGGCCCATCGGTCACCCGATGGAATGGCTTTGGGGAAAGGTGAAGACGGACAGCAAAGGTCAGGCCCCGACTCCTGAGACGGAGCCGGGGCCTGCCGGGTTCGGTGACGGGGCGACTGCGGGGCTACGCGCCCGCCGCCTTCGCCGCGATGTCGGTGCGGTGCTGCGAGCCGTCGAGGCCGATACGGGCGACGGCCCGGTAGGCACGGTCGCGGGCCTCGGTGAGGTCGGCGCCGGTGGCCGTGACGGACAGGACGCGGCCCCCGGCGCTGACGACGGCGTCGCCCTCGGCGCGGGTGCCGGCGTGCAGCACGTAGGCGTGCGGGGCGTCCTCGGCGGCCACCGCGTCGAGGCCGGTGATCGGGTCGCCGGTGCGCGGGGTGCCGGGGTAGTTGTGCGAGGCGACGACCACGGTGACGGCCGCCTCGTCGCTCCAGCGCAGCGGCTCGAGATCGGCGAGGTTGCCGGTGGCGGCGGCCATCAGCAGACCGGCGAGCGGGGTCTTCAGCCGGGCCAGCACGACCTGGGTCTCGGGGTCGCCGAAACGGGCGTTGAACTCGATCACGCGCACACCGCGCGAGGTGATCGCGAGCCCGGCGTAGAGAAGTCCGGAGAACGGGGTGCCGCGGCGGCGCATCTCGTCGACCGTCGGCTGGAGCACGCTCTGTACGACCTCGTCGACCAGCTTCGGGTCGGCCCAGGGCAGCGGAGAGTAGGCGCCCATGCCACCGGTGTTCGGGCCCTCGTCGCCGTCGAGGGCGCGCTTGAAGTCCTGGGCGGGCTGGAGCGGGCGGACGTTCTCGCCGTCGGTGACGGCGAACAGGGAGACCTCGGGGCCGTCCAGGAACTCCTCGACGACGACGCGGTCGCAGGCGTTCGCGTGCGCGCGGGCCGCCTCGACGTCGTCGGTGACGACGACGCCCTTGCCCGCGGCCAGCCCGTCGTCCTTGACGACGTAGGGCGCGCCGAAGGCGGCGAGGGCCGCGTCGACCTCGGCGGGGTCGGTACAGACGTAGGAGCGGGCCGTGGGCACGCCCGCGCCGGCCATCACGTCCTTGGCGAAGGCCTTGGAGCCCTCCAGCCGGGCCGCCTCCCCCGAGGGGCCGAAGACCGGGATGCCGGCCTCGCGGACGGCGTCGGCGACCCCGGCGACCAGGGGCGCCTCGGGTCCGACGACGACCAGCTCGGCGCCGAGCCGGGTGGCCAGCGCGGTGACGGCCGCGCCGTCGAGGGCGTCGACCTGGTGCAGTTCGGCGACCTCGGCGATACCGGCGTTGCCGGGTGCGCAGTGCAGCGCGGTGACGTCGGGGTCGAGGGACAGGGAACGGCACAGGGCGTGTTCGCGGGCGCCGCCGCCGATGACAAGGACCTTCACGGGGTGAAGCCTAATGGGAGCGGGCCGGTGCGGTTTGTGCGGGCTTCCGAAGGGACGGGAGGCGGAGACTCGTACCTTCCTCCAGGCCCGGCGGCAGACCGACGGCGGCTACTCGTTCGTGATCTCCTCGACCACCGTGGCGCCCAGCTCGCGGACCAGCAGCTCCTTGCCGGAAAGAGCCGACTCGTCGAGGTCCGGGTCGTCGTCCTCGGGGATGTCGTCTTCGGGGGAGACCGGGGGCGGCTCGGGTGCCGAGGGCCGGGGAGCGGGCGCCGGGGCCGACGCGGGGGCCTGCGGTGGCGCGGCGGGCGTGGACGCGGACGCCGAGGGCCGCTGGGCGGGCGCGCCCCCGCCGAAGCCGCCACCGCCACCGCCACCGAAGCCGCCACCGCCCCCGGATCCGCCGCCGAAGCCACCGCCTCCGGATCCGCCGAGGCCGCCGGAGGAGCCGGAAGGGCCGGAAGGACCACCGGCGGGCGGGGGCGCCGCTCCGCCGCCGGACGGGTCGACCACCGCGTCGATCTTCCACTGCACGTTGAACTGCTCGGCCAGGGCCTGCCGCAGCACGTCCTCGCTGCCGCTGCTCACGAAGTTGTCTCGGGCGCCGGCGTTGACGAAGCCGAGCTGGAGGGAGGTGCCGTCGAAGCCGGTCACCTGGGCGTTCTGGCTGAGCAGGATCCAGGTGAAGCGGCGGCGGTTCTTGACCGCTTCCAGGATGTTGGGCCAGAGCGAACGGGGGTCGACCCCGGAAGCACCCGGCGGCGGCGAGACGGACGCGGGGGCGGGGGCGGCCGCCGCTGGAGCCGGCGCCTGGGCCGGAGTCGCTGCGGGGCCGGAGGCGGGGGCAGCCGGGGTCCGGGGCTGTCCACCGCCCGTCGGTGCCGCCGTGGGCCATCCACCGGGGCGGCGCCCGCCACCCGCGGGGGCCGCGCTCGGCCAGGCACCGGGCGCGGGCGCCGGAGCGGGAGCGGCAGCAGGTGAGGGAGCGGGCGCAGGTGCGGGAGTCGCAGGCGAAGGTGGCGCAGGCGCAGGAGCGACGTCGGCGGAAGAGGGCGCGGCCTGCGCATGTCCGCCACCGGTGGGAGCCCCACTCGCGTCGGAGGCGGGGCCGGCACCGGTACCAGCACCGGCACCGGCAGCCGTGTCGGCGGAAGGGCCGCCGCCCGGTGCGCCCGCCGGGGTCCCGGCGCCCTGCCCCCGTACCGCCGCACGGGCCGCGGCGGGCCCGCCGCCCGGCGGCACCTGAGCCGCGACGGGCGCCCCGGCCCCCGCACCGGCGTGCGCCTCGGGCCCAGGCGCGTACCCCATCGCGGGAGCGCCCGCACCGGCCGAGAACTGCACCCCGCGCTCGATCCGGTCCAGCCGGGCCATCACCGACCGCTCGTCGCCGTACGCGGCGGGCAGCATCACGCGCGCGCAGATCAGCTCCAGCTGGAGGCGCGGCGAGTGGGCGCCGCGCATCTCGGTGAGCCCCTCGTTGACGATGTCGGCCGCGCGGCTCAGCTCGGCGGCGCCGAAGGACCGGGCCTGCTCCTGCATCCGCTCGACGACGTCGGCGGGGGCGTCGATGAGCCCCTTCTCCGCGGCGTCGGGCACGGCGGCGAGGATCACCAGGTCACGCAGGCGCTCCAGCAGGTCGGTGACGAAACGCCGCGGGTCGTTGCCCCCTTCGATCACCCGGTCCACCACCCCGAAGGCGGCGGAGCCGTCCCCGGAGACGAAGGACTCGACGACGGAGTCGAGCAGCGAACCGTCCGTGTAGCCGAGCAGGGCGGTGGTCATGTCGTACGTCACACCGTCGGCGCCGGCGCCCGCGAGCAGCTGGTCCATGACGGACATGGAGTCACGCACGGACCCCGCCCCGGCCCGCACGACGAGCGGGAGCACGCCCTCCTCGACCGCGATCCCCTCCCGACCGCACACCTCGGCGAGGTAGTCGCGCAGGGTGCCGGGCGGCACGAGCCGGAACGGGTAGTGGTGGGTCCGCGACCGGATGGTCCCGATGACCTTCTCGGGCTCGGTGGTCGCGAAGATGAACTTCAGGTGCTCCGGGGGCTCCTCGACGACCTTCAGCAGGGCGTTGAAGCCCTGCGGCGAGACCATGTGGGCCTCGTCGATGATGTAGATCTTGTACCGGCTGGAGGCGGGCCCGAAGAAGGCCTTCTCGCGCAGGTCACGGGCGTCGTCCACACCGCCGTGCGAGGCGGCGTCGATCTCGATGACGTCGATCGAACCCGGTCCGTTGCGCGCGAGGTCGCGGCAGGACTGGCACTCGCCGCACGGGGTCGGCGTGGGGCCCTGCTCGCAGTTCAGACAGCGGGCCAGGATCCGGGCGCTGGTCGTCTTGCCGCAGCCGCGCGGACCGCTGAACAGGTACGCGTGATTGACCCGGTTGTTCCGCAGCGCCTGCTGCAGCGGGTCGGTGACATGCCCCTGCCCGATGACCTCGGCGAAGGACTCCGGGCGGTAACGGCGGTAGAGCGCGAGAGACGACACGCATACGAGGTTATAGGCGCCCACCGACAACCGGACCGCCCGCAAAGGAGACGCCCCCCACGCACCCGCCAGAGCCGACCTACCCTTGCTGCCTTCCGGCCCTGGGGGAGTTCAGTCAGATAGCGCCGCGTGAGGGGCTGGGCCACACGTTACCCGATGTGGGGGCCTCAGAACGAGTTCGCAAGCACTCCCCGGCGTCATGTAATGTTCTCGGCGGAGGATTCGCCTAGAGGCCTAGGGCGCACGCTTGGAAAGCGTGTTGGGGGCAACCCCTCACGAGTTCGAATCTCGTATCCTCCGCCAGTGCCTCACCGGGCACGATGTCGAAGGGCCCCCTGGAAACAGGGGGCCCTTCGACGTGTTCGGTGGCGTACGAGGTACGCAGGCCGAGGCGCGCGTCTTCAGTCCGGTCGGTTCGCCTCGGGTTGTTCCGCCAGTGTCTTGATCCGGAGCAGGCGGGTCTCCCAGGAGCGGCCGATGCGGTCGAGCTCGCGGGCCAGTGCGCCGAGGCGGGCGCCGACGGCGACGTGGACCACCTCGCGTCCCCGCCGCTCGGACTCGACCAGGCCGACCTCGCGCAGCACCTCCAGGTGCTTGACGATCGCCTGCCGGCTCACCGGCAGGGCCCTGGCCAGCTCGGACGCCGACACCGGGGCCTCGCCGAGCCGGGCGAGTATCTCCCAGCGCGTCGGGTCGCCGAGCGCCGCGCACACCGCGGGCAGGGCGGGGGCGGTCACCGGTGCCCCGTGGCGGGCGTGGTGGGCGTGGTGGGCGTGGCCTGCTCCGCGTACGCCTTCGCCGCGGCCAGTTCGGTGAGCCAGCCCTTGTCGTTGCCCTCGCGCTGCTCGAGCCAGGTCGCCGGGTCGTCGGCGAGGCCGGAGAAGCCGCTCTCCACCACCCGCAGGGTCACCCCGCCGCCGTCCCGCTCGTCGATCCAGAACTCGACCAGGGTAGAAGGGGCCGACTCGTCGCGCGAGGGGGTGCCGATCCACCGGAACGCCGCGTAGCGCGGCCTGTCCAGCTCCACCGTCCGGAACCGGAACTCACCGAGGGACGGATGGCGCACCACCGCCGTGTCGCCCTCGTACCGCACGTCCTGGTCCGCCTCGACCACGCCGTCGTTGACGTACCAGCCGGGCCGGGCCACCAGCTCCCACACCCGGTCGGCCGGGGCGTCGATGTCGATCTGCCGGGCGATCCGGTCCAGCTCGGCCGTATCGGTAGCGGAATGTGCCGACTCGTTCATGACTGGTCCCCTTCTCCGTACTGCTGAGTGCCGCGTTGGGTTGTATTGCAATTAAACGGTTGCACATCGAGGGCCTATTAGCAACCTGGCGGTTGCACATCATGTCCCCGCGTTGCTCCATCGAGGGGGAGTCTCGCGCGGACAGGTCGCACTCTCACCCGGTTGAGCCGCCCGGGGGCCGCTTTGCGGGTAGGGAGCGGATTGGTCTGTTCCGTTTCCAGCGAAGGAGGGCCGGTGGCCGAACGCATTGTTCATCGACGCGGTTATCGAAAGGGCCTCGGCGGTGAGATGTGCGCCGAGTTCCTGGGGACGTTCGTCCTGATCCTGTTCGGCATCGGGTCGGTGGCCGTCGCGGTCGCCGGGCTGCCCGGCTCGGGCCGGCAGACCGCGGACTTCGGACCCGCCAACTGGCTCATCATCTCGTGGGGGTGGGGCCTTGCCGTCGTCTTCGGCGTGTACGTCGCCGGGGGCATCAGCGGGGCCCACCTCAACCCCGCGGTGACCCTCGGGTTCGCGGTGCGGCGGGACTTCCCGTGGCGGAAGGTGCTGCCCTACTGGCTCGCCCAGGTCGTGGGCGCGTTCGTCGCCGCCGCGCTCGTGTACGCCTGCTACCGGTGGGCGATCGACGCGGCCATCGCCAAGGCGGGCGAGACACGGGAGACGTCCCTGAACACGTACTCGATCTTCGCCACGTTCCCCGCGGAGTACTTCGGCGACTCCTGGTGGGGTCCCCTGCTCGACCAGATCGTGGGCACCGGGATCCTGCTCCTGCTGATCTGCGCGCTCATCGACACCCGCAACACGGCGCCGATGTCCAACCTGCACCCGTACCTCATCGGGCTGGTCGTCGTCGCGATCGGCCTCGCCTTCGGCACCAACGCCGGGTACGCGATCAATCCGGCCCGCGACTTCGGCCCGCGCCTGTTCACCTTCTTCGAGGGATGGGGCGACATCGCCCTGCCCGGCACCTTCCAGTGGTTCAGCGGCTACTGGTGGATCCCCATCGTCGGCCCGCTCATCGGCGGGGTCGTCGGGGTCCTGGTGTACGACCTGCTCGTCAGCCCGGTACTGAAGGCCAGGCTGGTCGAGCGCGAGGAGGGGCCGGCCACCGAGGAGCCCTCCTGACGGCGGCCGGGGCCCCGGTCTCCTAGCGGTCGGCGATGTCCTCGCGGAGTCCGTCGGAGAACTCCCACCACGACAGCGGAAGCCAGTCACCGTTGACGAAGGCGTCGACGGTGGCGCCGCGGCCGCGGACGGTCACCGTCGTGCCGGGCGGGTAGGTGGTGCCGGACAGGCCCGGCACGGGAACCAGCAGAGTTCCCAGTCGTTGCGCTGACACCCTCTGGCCTCCTTTCGCGGTGTGCGGCGGGCGTCTCGTACGCCCGAGATTCCCGAGATTACCGACTTGCCCCTTCTCATCGACCGGAGAACGATGAGAGATGGGTCACGGGAATCCGCGCGCGGACGGAGGTCACGACCATGAAGGCTGTTGTCTACAAAGGACCGTTCTCTGTAGCGGTCGAAGACGTCGAGAAGCCGGACATCCAGCATCCGAACGACGTGATCGTGCGCGTCACGTCGACCGCGATCTGCGGCTCCGACCTGCACATGTACGAGGGGCGCACCGCGGCCGAGCCCGGCATCGTCTTCGGTCACGAGAACATGGGGATCGTCGATCAGGTCGGGCAGGGCGTCACGGGGCTGAAGAAGGGCGACCGCGTGGTCATGCCCTTCAACGTCGCCTGCGGCTTCTGCACCAACTGCGCCGCGGGCTACACGGGTTACTGCACGACCGTCAATCCCGGCTTCGCGGGCGGTGCGTACGGCTATGTGTCCATGGGTCCCTGGCAGGGCGGCCAGGCCGAGTACCTGCGCGTCCCGTACGCCGACTTCAACTGCCTGAAGCTGCCCGAGGGCGACGCGCACGAGACCGACTTCATCCTGCTCGCCGACATCTTCCCGACCGGCTACCACGGCTGTGAACTCGCCGACGTGCGTCCCGGCGAGAGCGTCGCCGTGTACGGGGCCGGTCCGGTCGGGCTCATGGCGGCCTACTCGGCGCTGCTGCGCGGCGCGAAGAAGGTGTTCGTCGTCGACCGCGTCCCGGAGCGGCTGCGGAAGGCCGAGGAGATCGGAGCGGTGCCCGTCGACTTCTCCGCGGGCGACCCGGTCGAGCAGATCAAGGAGCAGACCGAGGGCGCCGGCACGGACAAGGGCGTGGACGCCGTCGGCTACCAGGCGACGGCGGGCGGGACGGGCAAGGAGGAACCGGCGACCGTCCTGAACTCGCTGGTCAACACGGTCCGGCCGACCGGGGCCCTGGGCGTTCCCGGGCTCTACGTCCCGGCCGACCCGGGCGGTCCGGACGAGCAGGCCAAGCAGGGCATGCTCCTCGTCGCGATCGGCAAGCTCTTCGAGAAGGGCCTGCGGGTGGGGACGGGTCAGTGCAATGTGAAGCGCTACAACCGGCAGCTGCGCGACATGATCATCGAGGGCAGGGCGACGCCGAGCTTCGTCGTCTCCCACGAGCTGCCCCTGGACCAGGCTCCGTCCGGCTACGACAAGTTCGACAAGCGGATCGAGGGCTACACGAAGGTGGTCCTGCACCCGTAGTGCCCCTCAGGACACGATCCGTATCCGGCGCTGCTCGCTCACCTGGTCCACCTCGGACACCCTTACGGTCGCCTTCATCGTCCAGACGCCGGGCAGGGGCAGCGTGAGGGTGTTCGCGCTCCAGTAGCCGCCCCGGTCGACCAGGTCCGCCTCGATGGGGCCGACGTCCTTGTCGGGGAGGGTGAAGGAGAGGCGCAGCTCGGGTACGGCGGCCAGGCTGCCGTCGGGGCCGAAGACGACGACCTGGACGGAGTTGTCGCCGGTGCGGCCGGGGTCCAGGGTGATCTGGACCGTGCCGCGGGCGGCCGTGCCGATCTCGAACGGGATCGTGGTGACGGACGCGGGCAGTACACCGCCCGCCGGTACGGCCGTCCGCGCCGCCTCCTCCGCCGCACGGCCGGGGAGGGTGGCGGTCAGCACGGTCGTCACCGCCAGGACGACCGCGGCCACGGCTGCCTCGGCGAGGACGGAGCGGCGCAGGCCGCGGCGGAGGGCGGCCTGGGCGGCGGTGTCTGCGGCGGCCGTGGTGTCTGCGGCGTCCGGGGCCGTGGTGGCCTTGGCCGTGGTGGCCGTGGCCGTGGTGGCCGTCGCCGTGGTGGCCGTCGCCGTGGTGGGTGGTTCCGGCTCCGGCTGTGACTCCGGCTCCGGAGGGCCGCCCGCCGGTTGGGGGATCCGCTCGCGAAGAGTCGTCCGGCCGGGCTCGCGCACGGCGAGCGCCGCCGTCGCCAGGGCCGTCGTCCATCTCCGGGACACCGCCGCCCCGGCCAGCAGTACGGCCACCAGGAGCACCTTGACCAGCAGCAGCCGGCCGTACGTCGTGCCGGTGAGCGCCTGCCAGGAGCCGAGGCCGCGCCAGGACTGGTAGACGCCGGTGGTCACCAGGACGGTGACGGCGGCGAAGGCGACACGGGAGAAGCGGGCCACGGTGGCGGCGTCGGCGGTCGCGCGCAGGGTGAGGATCAGGGCGGTGAGGCCGCCCAGCCAGACCGCGGTGGCGAGCAGGTGCAGGGTGGAGGACGTGATCGCGAGGGGCACCTGGACACCGGCGGAGGCGTGTTCCGCGGCGGCCCACGTCAGGGCGAGGCCGACGGCCAGGGCGGTGCCCACCGCGCCGGCGAGCGGGGTGCGCTCCCCCAGCCGGTCCGCGCGGGACGCCCGGACGAGGAAGAGCGCGACCGGGGCCAGCAGCGCCAGCCTGATCAGCAGCAGCACGCCGGGGCGCGCGGTGAGGGTGTCGGCGAGCGCCTCGGCGTCCAGGGCCGACGACGGCCCCGTACCCGCCTCGTACGGGGCGCGCAGCACCAGCAGGGCGACGGTGGCCGCCAGCAGGGCCCACCAGCCCGCCACCAGCGGGCGGCGCAACGGGGCCGGGTCCGGCGGGCGGCACAGGGCGGCGAAGGCGGCGGTGCCGATGAGCAGGGCGGCGGCGAGGTAGGCGAGGTAGCGGGCGAGTTTGTGGAGGGTCGCGGTCAGCGGGTTTTCGGTGGGGCCCGTGTCGACGGGGGCGGACGTCTGCGACGGCTTGCCCACGGAGAAGGTGAACGCGCCCGACACCGGGTGGCTGTCGGCGGACACCACCCGCCAGGCCACGGTGTACGTGCCCTCCCCCAGGCCGTCCGGCAGCGCGACCCCGGCCGTGTCGGACCGGCCGTCCGCGTGCCCGGCCGCCCCGGTGCGGACGCGGTGGCCGCCCGGGTCCAGGACGCGGAAGGAGTCGTCGCGCAGGCCGACGGACTCGCTGAAGGTCAGGGTGACGTGGCCGGGGGCCCGCTGGAGGACCGCTCCGTCGGCGGGGGCGGTGGAGCCGAGGGCGGCGTGGGCGGCCGCCGGCCCGGCACCACCGAGGAGGAGCAGGACCAGCATGGCGCCCAGCAGCACCAGCCGCCGGAGTCCCCGGCCGCCCCGGAGGTCGAGCCAACGGTCCCGGCCCGGCCGGGAGAAACCCCGGGAAGGGTTCCCGTCACCTCGGTCGTTGTGGTCCCACCGCTGTGTCCGGTCGCGTCCTCCCCCTCTCCCCCGGCGTCCAGCGTGCGCATCGTCACCACACCTCACGTCGCATCTCCGTCGTCGGGACCCACTGCCTCGGGGATACGTACGGACGCGGCGGCCGTCCCGCTCACCGGGCTGCCCGGCGGCTCCTCACCACGACGGGCGGGCCGTCACCCCGCCGTCCACCACGAGGTCGTGGCCCGTCACCCAGGACGCCAGCCGCGAGGCCAGGAACACGCACGCGTCCCCCACGTCCTCCGGGCGCCCGAGCCGTCCCGTCGGTGCCGCCCGCCGCCACCGCCGTACGCCCTCCGGCCAGGCCTCGGCGAGTCCCTCGCGGTCGACGAGGCCGGGGGAGACGGAGTTCACCCGCACGCCCCACGGGCCGTACTCCAGCGCCGCCGACCGGGCGTGCATCACCACCGCCGCCTTCGAGGCGCTGTAGTGCGCGTGCGCGGGAGCGGGGGCGCCCGCCTCGATGGAGGCGATGTGGGTGACCGTGCCGCCGCCGTCCTGGGCGCGCATGACGGCGGCCGCGGCCTGCGTGCACGCGAAGACGCCGGTCAGGTTGGTGTCCACCACCTCCCGCCACTCGGTCGCCGTCATGCCGGGCAGTTCCCGCAGCGGCTGCACGCCCGCGTTGTTGACCAGCGCGTCGAGCCGGCCGCCGCCCCACTCGGCGGCCTCCCCGACCAGGCGCCGGCAGGCGTCCTCCTCGGTGAGGTCGGCGCGCAGGACCGTGGCGCGCCCGCCCCGGCCGCGGATGCGTTCCGCCACCTCCCGCGCCGACTCCACCGCCGTACGGCAGTGCACCGCCACCGCAGCGCCCTCCTCGGCGAAGCGCAGTGCGATCCCCCGGCCGATGCCGCCGCCCGCGCCGGTGACCAGGGCGATCCGTCCCTCAAGGAGGCGGGTGGAGGCGGGGGAAGGGGTCGAAGAGGTCATGGGCGGCACAGTGACACGATCCGGGCCGCCTCGGCCGGGTAGCGCGCCGTGAGTTCGGCGGCGTCGCCGTGCTCGTAGTCCCCGTAGGTGAAGCCGGGCGCCATCGTGCAGCCGAAGAGCGACCACGCGCCGCCCGCGCCCACCCGGCCGCCCATCCACGTACCGGCGGGCACCGTGTACTGCACGTGCTGCCCGCCCAGGACGTCCGGTCCCAGCACGGCCGTACGCGCGCTGCCGTCCGGGGCGAGGAGGAGCAGTTCGAGGGGATCGCCGAGGTAGAAGTGCCAGACCTCGTCGGCGGGCAGGCGGTGCAGGGCGGAGAAGTCGCCCGGCCGGGCGGTGAGCAGGGCGACGATGGCGGAACCCGCGGGGCGTCCGTCCGGGCGCCCGGGGCCCGCCCAGGTGCGCCGGAACAGTCCGCCCTCGCGCGGAATGGGCTCCAGTGCGTAGTGCGCGATCAGGTCTTCGGCGGTCGGTGTCGGCGCGGGAGTCACGCGCCGAACGCTACCTCCCGCCGCAGGAAGGCCAGTTGCGCCTTCTTCTCCGGCAGGTACACGTCCGGCAGGTCCACCTCGGGCAGGACCACCGCGGGACCGGCGGTGAAACCCTGCTTGAGGAAACGGGCGATCGCCTTCTCGTTGGCCACGTCCGGGTCGACCACGATCCGCGTCCGGTCCAGGCCCAGCAGCACGTACGCCATGAGGGCGCCCGACAGCGCGGCGGTCCAGCCGGGGCGCGCGCCCTCGGTTCCGGCGGGGGCGAGGAGCAGGTGGACGCCGATGTCGCCCGGCTCGGCGGCGTAGCACTCGCTCACCCGGTCGGCAGCGGGATCGTAGGTCTGGAGCAGGGCAGCCGGCTCGCCGTCCTTCACGACCAGGTAGGCGTGGTGGGTGTCGAGGGTGTCCATGTGCGCGTACACGGCGGCGACCTGGTCGCGCGTCAGGTCGTTCATGCCCCAGAAGGCGGCCCGTTCCTCGCCCACCCAGCCGTGGACCACCGCGGCGTCCGCGGCGGGGTCCAGGGGCAGGACGCGGACGGTGCCGAAGCCGTCGAGGTGCTGCTCGTGGACCGGGGTGCGGGCGGCGTACGGGGTCGCGGGTGCGTCAGTCATCGGATTCCTTCGTGAGCCGGTCGAAGTCGGTGACCACCGGGGCGAGTTCGCCGCCGAGCCACAGGGGCTGCTGGTCGTGGTGGTGGGGTGAGCCGGGGAGGCCCGAGGCGCCGTGCGGCACCACCCAGCGGCTGTTCGCGCGGTCGGCCAGGTCCCAGACGTACCGCGCGGCCGGGCCGCGTGCGGCGCGGTCGGTGAGGCCGGGCACCGGGGAGGTGCACAGGACGCAGTCGTGGTCGCCGGAGAGGCCGGGTTCGTCCCCGGGGGCGGTGGCGGCGTCCGGCAGCGCCCGCCAGGGGGCCAGGCGGTGGGTGTCGCCCCAGGTGCCGGACGGCGGCGACGCGGCGACCTCCTCCAGCGCGGCGCGGACGGTCGCGGCGCGGTCGATGCCGTACAGGTCCTCCGCGCGCAGCAGGTGCTCCAGGGCGTGGCCGAGGCGCGGCACGAGCGCGAGCCACGGCAGGAGCACCTCGGGGTACGCGGGCGGCACGGACGCGGGGGCGAGGA
The DNA here is from genome assembly GCF_027947575.1 of Streptomyces rubrogriseus. Taxonomy (NCBI): domain Bacteria; kingdom Bacillati; phylum Actinomycetota; class Actinomycetes; order Kitasatosporales; family Streptomycetaceae; genus Streptomyces; species Streptomyces rubrogriseus. Next base: position 8,263,457 of record NZ_CP116256.1, read on the forward strand.
CCGGGTGCGCCGCCAGTCTTCGTACGACCGCCGCGCGCACGGCCGCGTACGCCGCGGCGTCGGTGCTGTCGGCGTCCATGCGCCGGTCCCAGGCGAGGATGCGGTCGCGCAGGGCGGCGGCCTCGGGGGTGAGGGGAGTGAGGGGGGTCGGTGTGGCCTCGGGGGGCGCGAGGGGCGCGGCGGTCGGGGTGGCTTCGGGTGTCGGGGTGGCTTTGGGTGTCGGTGCGGCTTCGGGCGGCGGTGCGGCTTCGGAAGCCAGGGCGGCTTCGGGCGGCGGTGCGGCTTCGGAAGCCAGGGCGGGATCCGGAGGCACGGCCGCGAGGTGGGACAGGAGGGGGGCGGCCGAGCCCAGGTGGGTGTCCGTGTGGATCGCGGGCATGTCCGCCGCCGACCAGTGCTCCTTGTCCGCGAGCAGGGCCTTGATGCGGTCGGCGCGGTGCGGCGGGGCGAACTCGACGCCCAGGGGCGTGGCCGGGCCGCGCTGGTTGGCCATCACCGCGACGCCGTCGGTGAGGCCGGCGCGGGGCGGGGTGTGCCAGCCGGTCCACTCGTGGCCGGGCTCCCAGGCGGGGACCGGTCGCAGGCCGTTCGCGGCGGGGCGCACGGGGACGCGGCCCGCGACCCGGTGCAGCAGGCCGCCCTCCGTGTCGGCGGCCTGCACCACGTTGACCGGCTCGGCCCACGCGTCCAGGGCGCGGTCCACGTCGGCGACCCGGCGGGCCCGCAGCAGCGGCAGCAGGGCGCCGAAGCCGAGGTCGGCGGTGACGCGGGGCGGGTAGCGCAGGCTGAGGGCGGCCGGGGTGCCGTCGTCGAGGCCCTCGGGGCCGCCCGCGATCACCGGGCCGCGGTCGGTCTCGATGATCTCGACCTCCACCGTGTCCTCCCCGGCGACGTGGATCGTCTCCGTGTGGCGGGCGGCGCGGTGCCAGGTGCCGTCGGGGCCGAGCGCCTCGACTCCGGCGCCGGTGCGGCGCAGGCGTTCGCGGTAGAGGTCCTGGTAGTCGGCCATCGCGTTGGTGATGGCCCAGGCGACCGTGCCGGTGTGGCCGAAGTGCGCGACCCCGGGGACGCCGGGAACGGCGAGGCCGACGACGTCGAACTCCGGGCAGGACAGGTGGATCTGCTGGTAGACGCCGGGGTCCTCGATGAAGCGGTGCGGGTCGCCCGCGATCAGTGCGTGTCCGGTCGTGGTCCGCTCGCCGCTCACCAGCCAGCCGTTGCTGCCCGCGGTGCCGGGGCCGTCGGCGGCGAACAGGGCGACGGCCTCCGGGCCGAGGTGGGTGGAGATGTGCTCGCGCCAGAGCTTGGCGGGGAAGCCCGCGAAGAGGATGTGCGTGGCGAGCCAGACGCTGAGCGGGGTCCAGGGGTCCCAGCGGCCCGGAGCGAGGCCGGTGCGGGCGAACTCCGGGGCCGGGTTCGGGTGCCCGGTCCCGGTGAGCCCGTCGTTCACGCCGTCCGCGTACGCCCGCACCCAGGCCGCCGTCTCCGGGTCCTTCCGTTCCAGGGCGGCGAAGCAGCGGCGGGCGGTGTCCGCGAGGCGGGCGCGGCGGGCGAGCCGGTCCCAGGACAGGGCCTCGGGGCCGAGGAAGGACGCGGAGGTGCCCTGGGCGCGGTGCCGCTCGACCTCCAGTTGCCAGGCGCGGTCGCGGGCGGTGACCCGGCCCTGGGCACGGGCGAGTTCGTGCGGGGTGTCCGCGCGCAGGTGCGGGATCCCCCAGGCGTCGCGGTAGGTCTCGGCGCTCACCCCTGTGCCTCTACTTTCCTTTAGGTTAGGCTCACCTAAGTTTGTGCGTCGTGGCCGAATAGTACGTGAAAGGTGAAGGAAACATGGGGCAGGGGCGGGGCTGGGAGGGCGCGGTCCTCAAGCTGATGCGCGCGAAGGACTTCGAGTTCACCGTGACGGGCGTGGAGGACGTGACCCCGCACTACCGGCGGCTGCGGCTGAGCGACGGCGGCATGCTTGCGGTGACCGGGGTCCACCCCACCATGTGGGTGCGGCTGTGGTTCGACAACGCGGGCAGGCCGCACCAGCGGGGGTACACGTTGGTCGACCCGGATCCGGCGGCCGGGACCTTCGCCATGGAGTTCGCCCTGCACGAGGGGTGCGCCAGCGACTGGGCGCGGGCGGCGAAGCCGGGGGACACCGTCGAGGCGACGGTCCAGGGCACCGGGTTCGAGGTGCCGCAGCCCGCTCCCTCCCGTGTCTTCGCGGTCGCGGACCCGGCGTCCCTGCCCGCGCTCAACTCCCTGCTCGACGCGTTCGGGTCGGTGCCGGCGACCGTCTGGTTCGAGGGGGACCCGGACGACGGCCTGCCGTTTCGTACCGACTCCGGGCGGCACGAGGTGCGGGCGGTCGAGCGGCGGGACGCGGGGGCGCGGCTGGTGGCGCGGGTGAAGGAGGAGCTGCCGGAGCTGCTGTCGGCCTCGTCGGAGCCGTACGTCTGGATCGCCTGCGACACGGCGACGACGCGGGCGCTCTCGTCGTACGTCCGCAAGGAGCTGGGGGTGCCGAAGCAGCGGGTGAACGCGCTGGGGTACTGGCGCGCGACCTGAGCCCGTACGCGCGATCATCGGGACCATGGACGTCACACTTCACCTCGCCCAGGACCCCGAGGCCGACGAACTCCTCGGGCGCAGCCCGCTCGCCGCGCTGGTCGGCATGCTGCTGGACCAGCAAGTGCCCATGGAGTGGGCGTTCAAGGGTCCCTCGACCATCGCCCGGCGCATGGGGGCGGAGGACCTCGACGCGCACGACATCGCCGCGTACGACCCCGAGTCGTTCGCCGCGCTGCTGTCCGACAAGCCGGCCGTCCATCGCTACCCCGGTTCGATGGCGGGGCGGGTGCAGCAGTTGTGCCGGTACCTCGTCGAGACGTACGACGGTGACGCCGAGGCCGTCTGGCGGGGGGTGAGCACCGGGAAGGAGCTGCTGAAACGGCTCCAGGAACTGCCGGGGTTCGGCAAGCAGAAGGCCCAGATCTTCCTCGCGCTGCTCGGCAAGCAGCTCGGCGTCCGTCCCGAGGGGTGGCGCGAGGCGGCGGGGGCGTACGGGGAGGCGGACTCCTTCCGGTCGGTCGCGGACATCAGGGGGCCGGAGTCCCTGACCAAGGTGCGCGCGCACAAGCAGGAGATGAAGGCGGCGGCCAAGGCGGCGAAGGCCTCCGGCAAGTAGGTACGGCTGCGGCTGCGGCGGGGTGGGGGTGCGCGTAGCGCGGTGCGTGCGGTGGGTGGGTCGGGGTCGCGCCGGGGGGTGTCCGTCCTCGGAACGGCGCGGAATCGGTCGGCCACAGAAGCGAACTTTGTTGACGCGCCAACCGCTGCGGGCGGACACCCCCCGACACGACCCCTTCTCGCCGTACGCGGCTCCCCCGCCGCGTCGCCCCCGCCGTCCGCTGCGGGCAGTCGCCGCCCCCCGCCGCCGCTGCGGGCAGTCGTGCCGCTGGGGCGGCACGGGTGGGCGCAGCGGCACCCCGCAACGCCGGGCCGCGCCGGAGCGCATCAGCCCCGTGGCCCAACCCAGGTGGCATCCGTGTGGCGTCTGCTCCCAGCATGGGGCATGACCGAACCACCTAGCGGGTCCCCCGGCGGGACGCCGTACGACGACCGCGGGGTGCACGCCCGGCACGGGACGACGCACGGCCCGGCCTCCGGACACCAGGAGCCCGAGCCCGCCTTCGAGGGGCCGCTGCACCTCCTGTCCCGCGCCGCCTGGCAGACCGTGCTGTTCACCGGCATCGCCTCGCTGATCCTGGGCATCCTGGTCCTGGTCTGGCCCGGCGCCTCGCTGCTCGCCGCCGGCGTGCTCTTCGGGCTCTACCTCGTCATCAGCGGCGTCCTCCAGCTGGCCGCGGCCTTCGGTACGCACCGCAGGACCTCGCTGCGGGTGCTGGCCTTCATCAGCGGCGCCGTGTCGATCCTGCTGGGTCTGTTCTGCTTCCGCGGCCCCCTGCAGTCGGTGCTGCTGCTCGCGCTGTGGATCGGCATCGGCTGGCTGTTCCGCGGCGTCACCCAGATCGTGGCGGCCGCGCACGACCCGACGATGCCGGCGCGCGGCTGGCAGATCTTCCTCGGCGCCGTCACCGTGGTCGCCGGCATCGTCCTGATCGACTCGCCGGTCGAGTCGGCCACCGTCCTCATGCTGGTCGGCGGCTGGTGGCTGGTCGTCGTAGGCGTCGTCGAGATCGTGACGTCCGTGCGGCTGCGCGGGCGGGCGCACCAGGTTCCCCGCGCGCTGTGAGCGGCGCCCCGCCTACGCCGAGCGGGCGGATTACGTCCCCGGCGCGATGGACGGCGTACGCCGGGCGGGGACACGACTGAGGTGAGACCCGCACCGCACGCCGCCGTCCGCCGGGACGCCTGTCTGCGGGCCCTGGTCCTGTTGCTCGTCCTGCTCGTGCCCTGCACGCACGTGGCGGCCCAGGCGGCACCGGTCGCGCCGGTGGCCGCGGCGGCCGGCATGGCGGGGGAGTACGACCATCTCGACACCGTCCTGAGGGCGCCGGGGCGAAGCGGCCGGCGGGTCGTTGTGGCTCGGCCGGTTGCGCCGCCCTTCGCGGCGGGGCGTCGGGCTCATCTCCGGTTCGACGCCCGTACCGACCGGGCCGCCGTCCTCCCCCGCGGCCCCCGTTCCGTGGTTCTGCGCTGCTGACCGCGCCGGACCGGCCCGACCGCCGGTCCCCCGCGAACCCGACACGCGAACCAGGAACGAGGAATCGACATGCCCAACGACCCCTACGCCGTCCTGCGCGCCCTCCTGCGCGCCGAGGCGGCCCGCCGTGCGCCCAGGCCCGCCGCTCCGCAGGCGGCCGGCGAACAGCAGCGGCCCGCGCGGGAACGGCGGCGCGGCTGACGTGAGGGCCGGGCGGCGGGGGCGGTCGGGCGCCGTCTCCGCCGCCCGCGGAGCGCCCCGCGGTCGCCGAACTCGCACCGGCCCTGCCGATTGATCCGGTTTGCGGCGGCTTTTCCGGCGCCGCACTCCGGCGCCATGGCTGCGCCCGCAACGCCGGGGCCGGTAGGCTTTCCGTGTGATCTTCAAGCGCATCGGAAACGGCCGGCCGTACCCCGACCACGGCCGGGAAAGCACCCGGCAGTGGGCGGACGTCGCGCCGCGCCCGGTCCGCCTCGATCAGCTCGTGACGACCAAGGGCCAGCTCGACCTGGAAACGCTCCTGGCCGAGGACTCCACCTTCTACGGCGACCTCTTCGCACACGTCGTGAAGTGGCAGGGCGATCTGTACCTGGAGGACGGTCTGCACCGGGCGGTGCGGGCCGCGCTGCAGCAGCGCCAGGTGCTGCACGCCCGGGTCCTCGAGCTCGACTGACGACGCCGGCGGCGCTTTCGGTTGACCCTTTCGGGTTGCCTTGCGCCGAACCTCGGAACGTCGACTGATCATCTAATAGGCATCCCTGCTCCGGCGCACTACGCTGCGCCCATGAGCATGCTGACTCCTCCCGGCATGGGTGGCCAGTACAAGATCACGGGGGACAAGTACCCGCGGATGCGCCCGGCCCGGCGACGTGGCCGGTTCGCGGTCGTCGCCGTCGCCTGCGTCACCGTTCTCGGGGTGCTGGGCTGGGGCACGCTGCAGCTCATCGACGTCTTCACCGGCGGCGACAAGGCCTCGGCGGCCGGTGCCGCCGGCTGCGCCACCACCGCCAGGGCCAGTGCCTCGCCGGCCGCCGTGGTGCTGCCGAAGCCCGGTCAGGTCACCGTCAACGTGCTCAACGCGACGACCCGCGGCGGCCTGGCGCAGAAGACCGCCGACGAGCTGAAGAAGCGCGGCTTCCGGGTGGGCGACGTGAGCAACGCGCCCAAGGAGTACGACAAGAAGGTCGCCGGCACGGGGCTGCTGCTCGGGCCGACCGCCTCCCTCAAGACGTCGCTCACCGTGCTCGGCACCCAGTTGCCCGGCGCCGAGCACCGCGCCGACGCGGCCCGCAAGGGCGCCGCCGTCGACCTCATCATCGGCAACGGCTTCAAGGGGCTGGCGAAGCCCGCGGACGCCGACACGGCGCTGGCCGAGCTGACCGCGCCGCGGTCGACGCCCGCCGCGGAGAAGAAGGGCTGCTGAGCGGGTCCGGGACTTCGCCGACCGCTACTCGGCCGCTCCGTACATGCGGTCGCCCGCGTCGCCGAGGCCCGGGACGATGTAGCCCTGCTCGTTGAGACGCTCGTCGACCGAGGCCGTCACGACCGTCACCGGGGTACCGGCCAGCTCGCGCTCCATCAGTTCGACACCCTCGGGGGCGGCGAGCAGCACCACCGCCGTCACGTCGTCGGCGCCGCGCTTGATCAGCTCCCGGATGGACGCGACCAGCGTGCCGCCGGTGGCCAGCATGGGGTCCAGGACGTACACCTGGCGCCCGGACAGGTCGTCCGGCATGCGCGTGGCGTACGTGGAGGCCTGGAGCGTCTCCTCGTTGCGCACCATGCCGAGGAAGCCCACCTCGGCGGTCGGCAGCAGCCGGACCATGCCGTCGAGCATGCCGAGACCGGCCCGCAGGATCGGCACCACCAGCGGGCGCGGGTGGGAGAGCTTGACGCCCGTGGTCCGGGAGACCGGCGTGTGGATGTCGACCTGTTCGGTGCGGACGTCCCGCGTGGCCTCGTAGGCGAGCAGGGTGACCAGCTCGTCGGCGAGACGGCGGAAGGTCGCGGAGTCGGTGCGCTGGTCGCGCAGCGTGGTGAGCTTGTGGGCGACCAGGGGGTGGTCGACGACGTGGAGACGCATGTCCACCACATTAACCGGGCCCCGTGGGGGCGGCGTCCCCGCGGCGGGCAAGGCCCGGGGCGGGGCTCCACTCGTCCGCGGGCGTCAAACCGCCCGGTCGGGGGAAGGTGGGAGGGACAGACGCTGGGTGGTGAGACTGTGCCTGACCGGGACTTCCACAACATGCCGTCCCCCGGCGCCGAGCGGGGTGCGGAGCGCGGGGCCGAGCCGAGTGCGGTGCCGCAGGGGGAGCGGGAGCGTGAGCGGGAGGCCGAACGGCGCCGGCGCCGGGCCCAGTTCCTGCGTGACCTGGCGGAGGCCCGGCAGCTGCGGGACCGCGTGCAGCCGCGCCGCGCCAAGACCGCCCGGCTGCGGCACGCGATGCGCATGCGCACCTTTCGCTGGTAGTTCCCCGGTGGTCCCGCCGCCCGGGAGAACTTCCTGACCCGGCCGGGGAAGATCGCGCGCCGCGCCGACGTTGGTGGTGACGGACGTACGCGGGGACCGCGAGAATCCGCGTACGATCCGCACGTGGCGGCGACAAGGGCGCTGCTGGGCGGCTGCCCGGGTGCGCACCTTCCGGGACGCCGGTCAAAACAGCCGGACACAGGGCGCCGAAGACGTCCCCTGAGTGCCTTGTTTCTGCCACGATTCCGAGTGGGTGGGGCTCGGAGCACCGCTCCCCCGCCCGTAGCCTCCGCCGGGGGGATCCCCAACCGGCACGCCTAGGACCAGTGGGAGAGTCACGGTGTACTTCGCCGCACTGCTCGCGCGCACCGAAGACGGGTGGGAAGCGAGCGACACGGAGCTCGACGATGTGGAAAGCCTGTCGGATCTTGCCGACCTGGCCCGGGAGGCCTCTCCCGACGAGGACACGGTGCTCGTGCTGATCGAGCAGGAGGACGCGTGGTTCGGAGTCGTCCGGGTGGACGGCGAGGAGGACCCCCGTATCTATGTGTCGGACGCCGCCGCGGCCGCCCGCAGCAGCTACGGCGAGATCCTGCTCACCGACGAGCTGCTCGGCCGGGAGCCGGGTGACGACGGCGACGACCTCGACGACCTCGACCTCGACGGCACCGAGGACGGCGAGTCCGACGACGAGGAGGACGAGGACGGCGGCGGCTCCGACGCGACCGCCGGCTCGGGCGAGGCCGTGCCGCACGGACCGGTCGGCGACGCCGAGGTCCTCGACGACTTCGGCGTGAGCGAGAAGGAGCTGCGCTCGATGTCCGGGGACGCGGTCGGGGAGATCGCCGAGGCCCTGGGCGCGCTGGACGTACTGGAGACCGTCCGCTGACCGGGCCGGCCGAGGAGGATCCCGAGGGGGCACCGCCCGATCCGGTGCGCGACCGGTGGCGGGCCGCGATGCGGCTCGCCCTGGCCGAGGCCGGACGGGCCGCGGCGGGCGGGGACGTGCCCGTCGGCGCCGTCGTCCTGGCGCCGGACGGACGTACCGTGCTCTCCGCCGGGCACAACGAACGCGAGGCCACCGGGGACCCGACGGCCCACGCCGAGGTCCTGGCGATCCGGCGGGCCGCGGCGGAGCTGGCCGAGTGGCGGCTGTCGGGCTGCACGCTCGTCGTCACCCTGGAGCCCTGCACGATGTGCGCGGGCGCGCTCGTCCAGTCCCGGGTGGACCGCGTCGTCTACGGCGCCCGCGACGACAAGGCGGGGGCGGCCGGGTCGCTGTGGGACGTGGTGCGCGACCGGCGCCTCAACCACCGTCCCGAGGTGATCGAGGGCGTGCTCGCGGACGACTGCGCCCGGCTGCTCACGGACTTCTTCCGCGGCCGCTGACCCGGCGTCCGGACGGTTGTTCGTCGGCCCCAATACCGATTTCTGAGCACGCCGCTCCGTGCTGTAAGGTCTCTCTCGGTAGCGTGTCCGAGCGGCCGAAGGAGCTCGCCTCGAAAGCGAGTGTGGCGCAAGTCACCGAGGGTTCAAATCCCTCCGCTACCGCTTTTGAAGGGCCCCGTCGAAAGACGGGGCCCTTCGTGCGATCATGAGCGACCGAAAGGCGTGGGTCGAAAGGGACAGGGGAGGCCGCGGTGGCGGTGAACTCGAAGAAGATCGCCGTCTATGTGGTCGTGGTCTTCGTGCTGTACGTGATCATCACTGATCCGGCCAAGGCAGCCGACTACGTGCAGATAGGTTTCCAGGGCATATCCGACGCGGCGGGCGCCGTGGGCGACTTCATGACCTGGGCCGCCAACGGAGGAGAATGATGATCCGCCATCTCGTGCTGTTCAAGCTGAACGACGGTGTCGGGCGCGACGACCCGCGCGTCCTGGCGGGCGTCGAGGCCTTCCGGGCGCTCGGCGGCCGGATCGAGGACCTCCGCTTCTGGGAGTGCGCCTGGAACATCAGCGACCGGCCCATCGCCTACGACTTCGCCATCAACTCGGCCGTGGACGACGCGGACGCGCTCAAGCGCTACCTCGAACACCCGGCGCACCAGGCGGGCGTCGCGCTGTGGCGCGAGTTCGCCACCTGGGTGATCGCCGACTACGAGTTCTAGTACGACCGCGCCTTCCGGCTCCTGGGCTCCGACGCCCTCGGCCCCGTACCTGCCCGGTGCGGGGCCTTTTCGCGTTCACTCAACACGACCTTATGCGGTGCTTGCACACAGTGGACATGTCTTGTGATGCTATGACCGCTTTTGACGGATGAGTTGACGGAAGAGTTGACAGATCACGAGGTGGAGTTGACCGTGCCGGCCAGTACTGCGCCTCAAGCACCGCCCGCGCCGCCCGCCCAGGCCCAGGCCCAGGACCAGATCCAGGAGGCTCCGGCGCCGCAGCGCAGCCGGGGCGCCGACACCCGGGCCCTGACCCAGGTGCTGTTCGGCGAGCTGAAGGGCCTCACCCCGGGCACGCCGGAGCACGACCGGGTGCGCGCGGCGCTCATCGAGGCCAACCTCCCGCTGGTGCGCTACGCCGCCGCCCGCTTCCGCTCCCGCAACGAGCCGATGGAGGACGTCGTCCAGGTCGGCACCATCGGGCTCATCAACGCCATCGACCGCTTCGACCCGGAGCGGGGCGTGCAGTTCCCGACGTTCGCGATGCCCACGGTGGTCGGGGAGATCAAGCGGTACTTCCGCGACAACGTGCGCACCGTGCACGTGCCGCGCCGGCTGCACGAGCTGTGGGTGCAGGTCAACAGCGCCACCGAGGACCTGACCACCGCCTTCGGGCGCTCCCCGACCACCGCCGAGATCGCCGAGCGACTGCGCATCACCGAGGAGGAGGTGCTGTCCTGCATCGAGGCGGGGCGGTCGTACCACGCCACCTCGCTGGAGGCCGCGCAGGAGGGCGACGGGCTGCCCGGACTGCTCGACCGGCTCGGCTACGAGGACCCGGCGCTGGACGGGGTCGAGCACCGGGACCTCGTGCGCCACCTGCTCGTCCAGCTCCCCGAGCGGGAGCAGCGGATCCTGCTGCTGCGCTACTACAGCAACCTCACGCAGTCTCAGATCAGCGCCGAACTCGGCGTCTCCCAGATGCACGTCTCGCGGCTACTGGCGCGTAGTTTCCAGCGGTTGAGGTCCGCGAACCGGATCGACGCGTAAGCTCGGCCCGGAGTCCGGGCGGAGTCGAAAGCGCGAGCGAGGGGTCACCGGGGAGAGCGAATCGCTCACCAGGGCCGTTGCGGACGGAATCGGGCTGAAAGCCCATCAGACCCCCTGTTTCCAGGGGGTATTCGCATCTCGGATGTCGACATGTCACTACAGCGCGTTGCCGACATGTGACATTCTGCCGGAGACGCGTTTGCCGGAGCTTCGGCTCCGGTATTCAGGTGAAGGCTGCGTTCCCGGCGTGGGAGCGTGTGCCGCGACCGTCCCGCGACCCAAAGGGGGTGGCATGTCCGCAGAACAGGGCAGCTCGAAGGTGCTCGCGCTCGCGGAGAGCGAGACCGCGCCCGACTCGATCGAGGCGTTCGGCCCCGTCGAGCCCGTCGGCCCCATCGACTCCGTCGGCCCGGCCGGCTCCGTCGACGACGCTCGGGCCGGCGACGCCGTGCCCGGCCTCGACGCCGTGCCGGCCCAGTCCCTCCCGGCCACGGAGGCCATCGACACCCGCACCCTGTCCCGCTCCCTGTTCCTGCGGCTCGCCGCCCTCGACCAGGACAGCCCCGAGCGTGCCTACGTCCGGGACACCCTGATCGAGCTGAACCTCCCGCTGGTGCGCTACGCCGCCGCGCGCTTCCGGTCCCGCAACGAGCCGATGGAGGACATCGTCCAGGTCGGCACCATCGGCCTGATCAAGGCGATCGACCGCTTCGACTGCGAACGGGGGGTCGAGTTCCCCACGTTCGCCATGCCGACCGTCGTCGGCGAGATCAAGCGGTTCTTCCGCGACACCTCGTGGTCGGTGCGCGTCCCGCGCCGCCTCCAGGAGCTGCGGCTGGCCCTGACGAAGGCCAGCGACGAGCTGTCCCAGAAGCTGGACCGCTCGCCGACCGTGGCCGAGCTGGCCACCGTCCTCGGCGTGTCCGAGGAGGACGTCGTCGACGGCCTGGCCGTGGGCAACGCCTACACCGCCTCCTCGCTGGACTCGCCCGCCCCGGAGGACGACGGCGGCGAGGGCTCGCTCGCCGACCGCCTGGGCTACGAGGACACGGCGCTGGAGGGCGTGGAGTACCGCGAGTCCCTGAAGCCGCTGCTGGCCAAGCTGCCTCCCCGGGAGCGGCGGATCATCATGCTGCGCTTCTTCGCCAACATGACGCAGTCGCAGATCGGCGAGGAGGTCGGCATCTCGCAGATGCACGTCTCCCGGCTGCTCACCCGGACCCTGTCGCAGCTGCGCGAGGGGCTCATCTCCGACTGAGCCCGCGCCACGGGAGAGCCCGTACGACAGCACGGCGACCGCCGTGGCACCTCGGGGGTGCCGCGGCGGTCGCCTTCGTACGGGCCGGTATCCGCAGCAGGGGGCCGGTACCCGCGCCCGCTCTAGCCGAGCGCCAGCCAGGCCACGGCCGCGACGACGATCACGGCGGCCACGATGCCGACGATCAGGCCGACGCGGGGTCCGGAGGAGGCGGCGGGGGCCGCCTGCCGGGTCTGCGGGGCGTCGTCGACGAACGCGCGGAACATCTGGGTGCTGCCTGCGGGGTCGTTGGTGCCCTGGGGGCCCTGGGTGTTAGCCATGGGCCGAGACACTAGCGAATCCGCGAGTGCGGCCCAAGTGCGGGGCCGCCGAGCCCTCTTGGCCCGCGCCACCCCTTATCACCTGCGCGTTTACTTTCGCAATACTTGTCTTTGCCAACTTTTTATGCCGCACCGACCCTTTTTGTTTGCCTGTAGCAACTAACTGTCCTTATGGTTGCCCTAAGCAACGAATCGGGAGGTGCGCATGGCCGAGAAGGCGCAGTACGAGGAGCTGATCCGCCAGTTCAGCGCCTTCGGCGCCGTGAAGCGGGAGATGGGGCGGCTGCTGCCGTCCGACTGTCCCGGCGGGTCCGTCGCCGTACTGACGCTGCTCGGCCGCCACGGGGACATGCGCATGAGCAAGCTCGCGGAGCTGCTCGCGGTGGACATGTCGGTGACCAGCCGCCACGTCGCCCACGGCGCCGAGCGAGGCTGGATCGAACGTTTTCCCGACCCGGCGGACAAGCGCTCGCGCATCCTGCGCCTGACGCCCGCGGGGCAGGACCAGCTCGACGAGATCGCCGAGCGGACCACCCAGCTGCTCTCCCACCGCCTGAGCGACTGGTCCGACGACGAGGTCGGCCAGCTCTCCCGGCTCATGGCCCGCCTCAGGGCCAGCTTCGACGACTGCCGGGCCCCCGCGGCCCGGCCTCCCGCACTGTCCGGGGACGAACAGTCCACCCGTACACCCGCGATCACCACGTAAGTAAAGGAAGTCCATGGCAACGACCACACCAGCCGGTGTGCGGGCTCATGCCAAGCACGGGGGAGGCTCCACCGGAGACGCTCCGATGACGCACCGGCAGATCATGGAGGCACTGTCCGGGCTGCTGCTCGGCATGTTCTGCGCGATCCTGTCCTCGACCATCGTCACCAACGCCCTGCCCGAGATCATCGGGGACCTCGGCGGCGGCCAGAGCGCCTACACCTGGGTCGTCACGGCCTCGCTGCTGACGATGACCGCCTCGACCCCCCTGTGGGGCAAGCTCGCGGACCAGTTCAGCAAGAAGGCCCTGGTCCAGATAGCCCTGATCGTCTTCGTCATCGGTTCCGTCGTGGCCGGTCTGGCGCAGAACCCCGCGATGCTGATCACCGCGCGGGCCATCCAGGGCCTCGGCGCCGGCGGTCTGTCCGCCCTGGCGCAGATCATCATGGCCGCGATGATCGCCCCGCGTGAGCGCGGGCGCTACTCCGGCTACCTCGGTGCCACCTTCGCCGTCGCCACCGTCGGCGGCCCGCTGCTCGGCGGCGTCATCACCGACACCAGCTGGCTCGGCTGGCGCTGGTGCCTCTACGTCGGCGTGCCCTTCGCGATCCTCGCGCTGATCGTGCTCCAGAAGACGCTGCACCTGCCCGTGGTCAAGCGGAAGGTCAAGGTCGACTGGGCCGGCGCCTTCTTCGTCACCGCGGCCGTCTGCCTGCTGCTCGTCTGGGTCACCTTCGCCGACGACAAGTACTCCTGGATGTCCTGGCAGACCGCTGCCATGGTCGGCGGCGCCATCGTGCTGACGCTGATCTTCCTCCTCGTGGAGTCGAAGGCCAGCGAGCCGATCATCCCGCTGCGCCTGTTCAGGAACCGCACCATCACCCTGGCCTCGCTGGCCTCGCTGTTCGTCGGTATCGCGATGTTCGCGGGCACCGTCTACTTCAGCCAGTACTTCCAGCTGGCCCGGGACAAGTCCCCGACCATGTCGGGCGTCATGACGATCCCGATGATCGGCGGCCTGTTCGTCTCGTCCACGGTCTCCGGCATCGTCATCACCAAGACCGGCAAGTGGAAGCGCTGGCTGCTGGCCGGCGGCGTGCTGCTGACGGCGGGCCTGGGCCTGCTCAGCACGATGCGTTACGACACCGCGTACTGGCACATCGCGATCTTCATGGCGCTGATGGGCCTCGGCGTCGGCATGATGATGCAGAACCTGGTGCTCTGCACGCAGAACCAGGTGGAGCCGAGCGACCTGGGCTCCGCGTCCTCCACGGTCACCTTCTTCCGGTCCCTCGGCGGCGCCGTGGGCGTCTCGGTGCTCGGCTCCGTCATGTCGACCCGGATCAGCCACTACGCCACCGACAGCATCGGGCAGCTCAAGCCCGAGGACCAGATGGCGGCCGGCAAGGCCCTGGGCTCCGGGCAGATCCCCGACATGGACCTGCTGCCCGCGCCCATCCGCACCTGGCTGGAGAGCGCCTACGGGCACGGCATCGCCGACATCTTCCTGTACGTCGCGCCGATCGCCCTGCTCGGTTTCCTGGTGACGCTGTTCATCAAGGAGGTCCCGCTGCGCACCAAGGGCGCCCTCGCCCAGGCGGCGGAGTCCTCGGCCGAGGCCGCCCCGCCGGTGGCGGGCACCCCCGCGGAGGCCGTCCGCGTCGCCGGCGAGCCGGTTCCGGCCGGTGCGATGGCGGCCGTGTCGGCCACGCCGTCCGGCGGCCCGGCCGTCGCGGACACCGCGGTCTCCCCGGCCGTCGGACCGGCGGCCACGCAGCGGCTCGCCGCCGTCGCCACGACGGCCGGCTCCGGAGAACCGCAGGCCCCCGTCTCCGGCGGCATCGCGGTGCGCGGCTTCGTCCGCGGCGCCGAGTCCGCCCCGGTCCCGCAGGCCGCGGTCACGCTGATCTCGCTGGCCGGCCGTCAGCTCGGCCGGTCCGTCGCCCAGGCCGACGGCTCCTACGCCGTCGACGCGCCGAGCGCCGGGTCGTACGTGCTGATCGCCTCCGCCGACGGCTTCCAGCCGCAGGCCTCCACCATCGTCGTCAACGACGAGCCGGTCGCCTACGACATCCTGCTCAGCGGCACCAGCGGGCTCACCGGCCTGGTCCGGGCCATGGAGGGCGGGCTGCCGGTCAAGGACGCCATGGTGATCGTCACCGACGTGCGCGGTGACCTGCTGGCCAGCGCCACCACCGGTGAGGCGGGCGAGTTCGCCTTCACCGAGCTGGTGCCGGGCACGGTGACCGTCGCGGTCAACGCCGCCGGCTACCGGCCCCGCGCCCTGCCCCTGGAGGTCGGCGGCACCGGCGTCACCCGCGTCGAGGTCGACCTCCAGGCCGGGGCCCAGGTCCAGGGCGTCGTGCGGGCCCCGCACGGTCCGCTGGCCGACGCCCGGGTCACCCTGGTCGACGCGGCGGGCAACGTGGTCGGCACGGCCACCACCGGGGCGGACGGGGCGTACGCCTTCACCGACCTGGACGCCGGTGAGTACACCGTCATCGCGACCGGCTACCCGCCCGTGGCGACGGCCCTGACGGTCGCCGGCCCGGGTGCCGACGGCCACGACATCGAGCTCGCCCACCCCGGCGAGTAGCAGAACCCCGGCCCGTGGTGGCGTGCGCGCTCTGAGCGGAGGTGCGCCCGCCCACCACGGGCCGGTTTCTTTACGACCACTTTCTGAGCCTTTGCAGGGAGAAAACGGGATGGGACTGACCGCGAGGATCCGAACGCGGGACGGATGGGCCGTGTCGCACGCGGTCGTCACGGTGACCGACATGACCGGCACGCAGGTGCTGCGCGCCGAGGCGGACACCGAGGGCGCCGTGCGGGACACCACCGCGCTGACGCCGGGGGCGTACACCGTGATCGTCACCGCGGTCGGCTACGCGCCGGCCGCCTCCAGCGCGATCGTCACCGCGAGCGGCCGGGCCGAGGTCGGCACGGTGACGCTGGCCCGGCAGGGCGGCACCGAACTGCCCCCGCCGGGGCCGTGGACGGTCGACCCGGCGCACTCCAGCGTGGCCGCCGTCGCGCAGCACCTGGGCATCTCCAGCGTGCGCGGCCGCTTCACCGACTTCGCCGCCACCGTCGAGATCGCCCCGGACGACGTCACCAAGTCCCGGGTGGAGGCGGTGATCAAGGCGGCCTCCATCGACACCGGCAACGGCATGCGCGACACCCACCTGCGCTCGGCCGACTTCCTGGACGTCGAGCGCCACCCGGAGATCACCTACCGCTCCACCGGTGTCTCGGAGGCGGGCCCGGACCGCTGGACCGTCCACGGTGAGCTGGGTCTGCACGGGGTCGTCCGCGAGGTCGACCTGGACCTGGCCTACCTCGGGACCGGGGCCGACCCCTGGGGCGGCACCCGGGCGGCCTTCCGCGCGACGACGGAGCTGCACCGCGAGGACTTCGCCATGAACTACAACCAGGTCGTCCAGGCCGGCATCGCCGCCATCGGCACGACGCTCCGGGTCGAGCTGGACATCCAGGCGGTCCAGGGGGAGTCACTGCCCGCGGTGTGAGGCACTGCCGGACGCCCGGGCCACCACCTGGGCGCACAGGTCCCGGAGTTTGACGTTCCGGTCCTGTGAGGCCCGGCGCAGCCGCTCCAGGGCCCGGTGGGCGTCGATGCGCTCCCGGGCCATGAGCATGCCGACCGCCTGGTCTATGACGCTGCGGGAGAGCAGGGCGGTGCGCACGTCGGCCGCCGAGGCCTGCCGCCGTTCGATGCGCAGGGCCTCGTTCACCGCGTCCGCGGCCCGCTCCGCGAAGGCACGGGCCGCGTCCAGCCCCTGGGCCAGGGAACCGGGCACGAGGCCGTAGAGGTTGAGCGCCGCACCCGTCTCGCCCTCGATGGGCAGCGGCAGCGCCAGCACACAGCGCACGCCGGTGGCCAGCGCGTACTCCGTGTACGCGGGCCAGCGCGTCTCCTCGGCCAGGTCGGCGGAGTACTTCGGGTCCCCCGACTCGGCGGCGTCCACGCAGGGGCCCGAGCCGTTCTCGTACTGGCGCAGGTCCAGGCCGCTGGGCAGGCCGGTGCTGCCCGCCAGCGTCATCAGCCGGTCGGCGCGGCGCACCGTGACCGAGCAGGCCACGGCACCGGGCACCTGCACGACCGCCCGGTCGGTCAGATCACGCAGCAGGGTGTCGAGACCCTGGCTGCGGGCCATGGCGTGGTCGAGCGTGGCCGACATCCGGTCCGTGTCCGTCGCCCGGTCGACGTCCGTCGCCCGGTTCGTGTCCGCGTCTCGGCCCGTGTCCGTTTCCCTGGTCCGCGAGGTCATGACCGTACGGATGTCCCGTCACCGCTCGGTCACGCCTCTGCCGCCCGTACCCGAGTTGGCGTCGACGATGCGGCGGGCCAGGTCGCGCAGCTTCACGTTCTCGCGCTGGGAGGCCTTCACCAGGGACTCGAAGGCGCCGCCCGCGTCGATGTCCAGACGCTCCATCAGGATGCCGGTGGCCTGGCCGATCAGGTCCCGGGTGCGCATCGCCTCGGTGAGCTGCTCGCGCACGGTCGCCGAGTCCAGGGCGAGGGAGACGTGCGCGGTGAACAGCCGTCCGATGCGGGTGGCGTCCTCGTCGAAGGCCTGCGGCTTGCGGGCGTACGCGGTCAGCACGGTCAGCCGGCGCCGGTCGGCGCGCAGCCGCAGGGACAGCGTGGAGCGCAGGCCGAGCCCGGACAGGACGTTGCCGCCGCCGTCGGTCTCGCTGTCGTCCGTCCGCACCACGGGCGTGGTCCACAGGCGCTCCCAGTCCGGGTGCGGGGTGTGGCCGCCCTGCCGGGGATCGGCGGCAAACCGCACGGTCTCGTCGGTCCAGGCGAGGGAACGCAGCCGGCCGCCGCGCTGGATCTCCGAGATGGCCGCGTGCTCGGCCTCGGGCAGCAGGCGTACCGCCAGTGCGACGGCGGTGTTCATGGTGTCGCCGGGGGAGCCCGTCGCGTGCAGTTCACCGGCCGCGGCGGTCAGGGCTTCGGCCAGCTCGAAACCCACTGGAAAACGCGGCAAATCAGTAAATTCGGACGCAGCCACCACGAACCTCTTCGGCAAGCGCGGCCTCACGGCCGTGCGCAGGAGAGCTCCGCAGCACATTCCCGACTGCGAGCACAGGACGAACAGCACTTTAGCTGCTCGGTTGCGTGCCGGTGACGCTCGGCCGACGGTCCGGGCGGGCCCGCGGCCGGGCGAGCGGCGCGCCTTCCGCGCCGCCCCGCCGCATGGTGCAATGGGGACCGGGTCAGGAAGCGGCCCGGCCGGAAGCCCGACGGACGTCTGTCAGGTGAGTGCTGTGACCTTCCTCCCCCAGCCCTGCGAGCCGTGTGAGCCGGGTGAACCGCCAGGGTGCGTCGTGCTCGCGATGCCCGGCGAGATCGACTTCTGCAATGCCGCGGGGCTGCTGCCCCTGATCATGACCGCCGTGGAGCAGCGCTCCGACGGACTGCGCCTGCTCGTCCTGGATCTCTCCCCGACCAGTTTCATGGACTCCCAGGGCGTCCGCCTCGTCGCGGCCGTACGCCGCCGGCTGCCCGACCACGTTCCGCTGCGCGTGGTGGCCGTCCCGAAGGGCGTACCGAGCCGCGTCCTGGAACTCTCCAACCTGCGCCGCGACGTGCCGGTCCACGACAACCTCGCGGAGGCGCTGCGCACCGCGAGCGGGATCGCCGGGAGCGGGACGGCGGGGAGCGGCACGGCGGCCTAGGCTGGCGGCATGGCACCGAACATCGCGACGAACACCCGTGTCTCACTGGACGAGTTGCTGGACTTCGTACGCCCCCGGCACCGGGCGATCCTGCTCACCCGGCGGGCCGACGGCAGCCCCCAGGGCTCGCCGCTGACCTGCGGGGTCGACGACGCCGGCCGGATCGTCGTCTCGACCTACCCCGAGCGGGCCAAGACCCGCAACGCGCGCCGCGACCCGAGGGTCAGCCTCATCGTGCTCAGCGACGAGTGGAACGGCCCGTGGGTCCAGATCGACGGCACCGCGGAGGTCATCGACGCGCCGGACTCCGTGGAGCCGCTCGTGGAGTACTTCCGCAACATCTCCGGCGAGCACCCCGACTGGGACGAGTACCGGCGGGCCATGGTCAAGCAGGGCAAGTCCATCGTCCGGGTGACACCGGAGAAGTGGGGGCCGGTGGCGACGGGCGGTTTCCCGGCGCGGCTGGCGGCGGACGACTAGGGCCTGCCCCGGAGGCCGCACACCGGGCTGGACCGTCGGCGCCGGAGGGAACGGCCGGCGCCGGGTCGGTCAGGCCTGTTCGACCATCGCGTCGATGCCCGCGACGAGCAGGTCGAGGGCGAACTCGAAGTCCCGGTCCAGCATCTCCGCCACGGTGTCGCCGCCCCGGGCCGCCATGATGTCCTGCGCGTCCTCGATGACGCCCGCGGTGTCCGGCACCTCGGTCACCGCGGTCATCGAGTCCTGGAAGTACTCCTCCGGACTCAGCCCGGTGTCCGCCACCCGGGCGAGGAAGCGGCCCTCGATGGTGCCGTAGCCGTAGACGAACTGGAAGACGGCCGAGATGGCGCCGGTCAGGCGGTGCGCGGGCAGCCCGCTGCGGCGCACGACGTTCTGCACCGCGCGGGAGAAGGCCAGCGAGTGCGGCCCGATGTTGAGGTAGGTGCCGACCAGCCGGGACGACCAGGGATGGCGCACCAGCAGCGCCCGGTTCTCCCGCGCCAGGGCCCGCAGCTCCTCGCGCCAGTCGAGCCCGGCGTCCGGGTCCGGGTGGCGCAGCTCGCCGAAGACGGCGTCCAGGGCTAGCTCGAGCAGCTGGTCCTTGGTGTCGACGTACCAGTACACGGACATGGCGGTGACGTTCAGCTCGGCGGCCAGGCGGCGCATCGAGAACCCCGTCAGGCCCTCGGCGTCCAGCAGCCGGACGGTGACCCCGGTGATCCGGTCCCGGTCGAGCCCGGACGGCTGCCCCCCACGGCGACCGCCGCGCCGCCCCTCCCCCGACAGCCACACGCTGTCCCGCGGCCCCTCCCGCCCTGCCTTCGCCATGCGCGCCTACCTCGCTCTCACCGTCACCGGTCATGCTAGGCGCCCCTGAAAGGGGCGCGGGGCGTGACGATATGCGGCTCCGCCGCGCGGGCGCGACCAGCCCCGGCCGACCCGCGGCCGTGAACATGCCCCCACTCCCCGCCCCCTCAGGCACCCGCCCCCTCAGCCGCCCACCCGCTCCGCCCGCCGCAACAACACCGCCGCCACCACTCCGCCCAGCAGCACCGCCACCGCTCCCACCAACTGGCTGCTCTCCACTCCGGAGGAGAACGCGTCCAGGACCCGGTCCCGCTCCCCCTCTCCCCGCGCCGAGGCCAACGCCGCCGGCAGCGACGTCGCCGCGACCGGCGCCAGCGCCGCGAACCGGGAGTTCAGCACCGCCCCGAGGACGGCCACGCCCAGCCCGTTGCCGAACTCGGCCAGCGTGCCGTTGACGCCCGCGCCGACCCCGGCCTTGGCCGGCGGGATCGCGCTCATCAGCGCGTGGGCCATCGCCGGGTTGCCGAGCGCGCACCCCACGCCGATCAGCAGCAGTCCCAGCAGCGTGCCGGCGTAGCCGTGCCCGGTCAGCGTGGCGATGGCCACCAGGCCCGCCGCCATCAGCACCATGCTCAGCAGCACCGCCACCGGCGTGCCGAGCCTGGCCAGCCACTTCGCCGCCACCCCGGAGAAGTTCAGCAGCACCACCGTCAGGGCCAGCGGCGCGGTCCGCAGCCCGGCCTCCAGCGGGCCGTACCCGAGCACGAACTGCAGGTGCTGGGTGAGCAGGAACAGCGCACCGCCCATGCCGAAGGTGATCAGCACGAGACCGGCCACCGCGCCGGTGAACCGCTGGTCGCGGAAGAAGGTGAGGTCGAGCATCGGGTACGGGACGCGGCTCTCCCAGTAGGCGAAGAGCGCGAGCACGCCCACGGCGACGGCGGCGGTGGCCAGGACCCGGCCCGACGTCCAGCCGTGCTCCGGGCCGGAGATGATCGCGTAGACGAGCGCGGCCATGCCGATCGTGGAGAGGAGGGCGCCGAGCAGGTCGGGGCGGTCGCCCTGCCGGTTCTTCGACTCCGGGACCAGGGTCACGACCGCGACCAGGCCGAGGGCCACCACCGGCAGGTTGATCAGGAAGATCGCACCCCACCAGAAGTGGTCCAGCACGAAGCCGCCGATCAGCGGCCCGCAGGCGAAGCCGAGCGCGCTGACCGCGCTCCAGATGCCGATGGCCTTGGCGTGCTCGGCGGGCGCGAAGATCTGCATGACCACGGCCAGCGTGGTGGTCAGCAGCAGGGCACCGCCGACGCCCATGCCGGCCCGCGCCGCGATCAACTGCTCGGTGGTCTCCGCGAGCCCGGCCGCCAGCGAGCCGGCCCCGAACAGGGCGAGGCCGGTGGCCAGCATCTTCTTGCGGCCGTACCGGTCGGCCGCGCTGCCCGCGGTGAGCAGCAGGCCGGACTGGACCAGCGAGTAGGCGTTGATCATCCACTGGATGTCGGAGGTGGCCGCGCCCAGCTCGTTGGTGAGCGAGGGGATGGCCACGTTCAGCACGGTGTTGTCCAGGACCACCGTGAGCTGGGCGAGGCTGATGACGCCGAGGATCAGCCAGCGCTGCGGGTGGCCCTGGACCGGGGGTGCGGGTTCCCGTTCGCGTTCCTCGGCGGATTCCTGGGGTGACGTCGACATGTTGTACAGCGTATAGGAGAGCCCTATACGCTGTACAACGGTTTCCCGTCCGGGACGGCGGTCAGGCCGTCGGCGACGTCAGGTCGTAGAAGGTGGCCGAGCCGACCGTGACCTCCTTGAAGTTGTCCTCGACCCATGAGGTGATCTGGGACGCGCTACCGGAGTCGCCGCCCATGCCACCCCCCGCGCCGCCACCGATGAAGTAGTGGATCCGGCCGTCCGCCACGTACTTCTTGAACTGGGCCAGGGTCGGCGACGGGTCGGTGCCGTTGAAGCCGCCGATCGCCATCACCGGGGCGCCGGTGCCGAGCTGGTAGCTCGCGGCGTTCTGGGAGCCGATCGCGGCGGCGGCCCAGGTGTACGCGTCGGCGTCGGTCTCCAGCAGCTTCTTCGCCTCGGAGCCCACTTCGGCGCCGTTGAGCAGGCCGCCCATGCCGCCGCCGCCCGCGCCCGTACGGCCGCCCTCGCCGGTCGGGCCGCCGGCCGGACCGCCGTTCTGGCCGTTCGGTGCCTGGCCGTTGGGCGTCTGGCCGTTCTGGTTGGTGCCTCCGGCGCCCGGAGCGGTGCCGCCGCCGGGGAAGCCGCCGCCACCGGGCCCGCCCTGTCCCTGTCCCTGTCCTTGTCCCTGACCCTGACCCTGACCAGGGGGGTTCCCGCCGCCCGGGAAGCGGCCGCCGCCGGGGCCGCCGCCCATGCTCGCGCCGGCCGGACCGGCCGTGACGATGGAGCCGCTGTGCCCCTCCCGCACGGTGCTCAGCGTGTACGCGGTGGGTGCGGCCAGCGCGGCCACGAGTCCGAGGCCCGCCGCCGCGAGGGCGGTCCGCCTCCCCAGCCGCCCCGCGAAGACCAGCCCCAGCGCGGCGACCAGGCCGCCGACCAGGACCGGCACCTTCAGCCAGGGGAGGTAGTCGGGCGTCCGGTTGAGCAGCACGTATCCCCAGGCCGCGCTCGCCGTGACGGCGGCGGCGAGGGCGATCGACGCCCAGGGCCGCTCGCGGCGTTCCCACAGCGTCGCGGCGCCCATGCCGGTCACGGCCGCCAGGTACGGCGCGAGGGCCACCGTGTAGTACTGGTGGAAGATGCCGGCCATGTAGCTGAAGACGGCCGCCGTCATCAGCAGCGAGCCGCCCCAGACCAGGAAGGACGCGCGTGCTCCGTCCGTGCGGGCGGCGCGGCGGGTGGCGACCAGGCCCGCGACGAGCAGGATCAGGGCGGCCGGGAGCAGCCAGGAGATCTGGCCGCCGATCTCCGAGTTGAACATCCGGTCCCAGCCGGTCTCGCCCCACTGTCCGCCACCGCCGCCGCCCATGCCGCCGCCCCCGCCGCCGACGCTGCCGGTCTCCTCGCCGTTGAGGCGGCCGAGGCCGTTGTAGCCGAAGGTCAGCTCCAGGAAGCTGTTGTTCTGCGAGCCGCCGATGTACGGGCGGGACGACGCCGGCCACAGCTCGACGACCGCGACCCACCAGCCGCCGGAGACGACGATCGCGGCGGTCGCCAGCGCGAGCTGGCCGAGGCGCTTCCTGAGCCGCACCGGCGCGCAGACGCCGTAGACCAGGGCGAGGGCGGGCAGGATCAGGAAGGCCTGGAGGGTCTTCGCCAGGAACGCGAAGCCGATCGCCGCGCCCGCCCAGACCAGCCACTTGCTCCGGCCGTCCTCCAGCGCCCGTACGACGAGGTAGCAGGCGACGGACATCAACAGGGCGAGGAGCGCGTCCGGGTTGTTGAACCGGAACATCAGCGCGGCGACGGGCGTGAGCGCGAGCACGGCGCCCGCGATCAGTCCGGCCGCGGGGCTGAACCGGCGGCGGACGGCCGCGTACACGACGGCGACCGTGCCCACCCCCATGAGCACCTCGGGCACGAGGATCGACCAGGAGGAGAGGCCGAAGATCCGCACCGCCAGCGCCATCGGCCACAGCGCGGCCGGGGGCTTGTCGACGGTGATGGCGTTGCCCGCGTCGAGCGAGCCGAAGAAGAACGCCTTCCAGGACTGGCTGCCCGCCTGTACGGCCGCCGAGTAGAAGGAGTTGGCGTAGCCGGAGGCGCTCAGGTTGTAGAGGTAGAGGAGGGCGGTGGCCAGCAGGAGGCCGAGGAAGGCTGGGCGTACCCAGCGGGGGTCCTCGGGGCGGCCGCGCCAGACCCGGGCGAGCCGGGGCCGCCGCGAAGGCCGGGGCTGCCGGTGGGCGGGCGGCGCCGCGGACGGCGGTCCCCCGTCCTCGCCGACGGGGGTGGGCGTGCCGTCGGCGTGCGTGGTCGGGTCGTAGTGCGTCGTCATCGGGCGTCGCTCCAGGTGCGATGCGGGTCGGGAAGGTGCGGGTCCGGAAGGTGGGGGTCCGGAAGGTGGGGGTCCGGCGTGTGGGTCGTGGGCTGCGCGTCCGGGAACACCCAGGCGCGGAAGAGCAGGAAGCGCAGCACGGTGGCGGCGAGGTTGGCGGCGATCAGCACCGCCAGCTCGGTGGAGTGGTCCGGGTGGGCGGTCGCCGCGCTCAGGGCCGCCAGCGAACCGCTGGTCAGCGCCAGGCCGATGCCGAAGACGACCAGCCCCTGCGCCTGGTGCCGCACGGCGCCGCCCCGGCCCCGCACCCCGAAGGTCAGCCGCCGGTTGGCGGCGGTGTTGGCGACCGCCGAGACCAGCAGCGCGAGCGCGTTGGCGAGCTGGGAACCGGCGAAGTGCCGGAAGCCGCTGTAGAGGAGCAGGTAGAAGAGGGTGGACAGGGCGCCGACCACGCAGAAGCCGACGAGCTGCCGGGCCAGTCCCTGCGGTACGCCGGTCAGGTCGCGGTCGCGCGGATCGTCGCCGAAGGGGCGGGCCAGCCGGTCCAGGGGGAGGGAACCGGTGGCCAGGGCCCTGCCGACCCGCCACACGCCCTTGAGGTCCTCGGTCGCCGTCCGCACGATGTGCACGGTGGAGTCCGGGTCGTCGACCCAGTCGACGGGCACCTCGTGGATCCGGCACCCGGCGCGTTCGGCCAGCACCAGCATCTCGGTGTCGAAGAACCAGCCGGTGTCCTCCACCAGCGGCAGCAGCACCTGGGCCACGTCCCGGCGGATGGCCTTGAAGCCGCACTGGGCGTCGGAGAAGCGGGCCTGGAGGGAGCCGCGCAGGATGAGGTTGTAGGTGCGGGAGATGAACTCCCGTTTGGCCCCGCGCACCACCCGTGAGCTGCGGGCGAGCCGGGAGCCGATCGCGAGGTCCGAGTGGCCGGAGATCAGCGGCGCCACCAGCGGCAGCAGCGCGTTCAGGTCGGTGGAGAGGTCCACGTCCATGTAGGCGAGGACCGGGGCGTCCGAGGCCGACCAGACGGTCCGGAGGGCCCGGCCGCGCCCCTTCTGCTCCAGCCGGACCGACCTGACCGCCGCGAGGTCGGCCGCCAGACGGGCCGCGACCCGCGGGGTGCCGTCCGTGGAGGCGTTGTCGGCGACCGTGATGCGGAAGGCGTAGGGGAACGTCCGGTTGAGGTGCTCGTGCAGTCTCCGGACGCACGGCCCGAGGTCCTTCTCCTCGTTGTAGACGGGGACCACTACGTCCAGGACAGGCGTACCGGCTCCTGCGGCCGGGAGGTGCTCCCGCGCCGGCAGGGAGCCGGGAGAAGAGTCGGTTCGCATGGGACCGACTCTTCTCAACTCCCCTGTCGCACCCGTGTGGTGGTGCTGTGCTGTGCCTGTGAGAACGCTCGCCCGTCCGACCGGTCGTTGACCGCGGACAGGGACCGGTCGTGGACCGCGGGGAGATACACGGTGAAGACCGTCCGGCCCGGCGCGCTGTCCACCGTCACACCACCGCCGTGCGCGGCCGTCACGGCCTGCACGATGGCGAGCCCGAGGCCGGTCGAGCCGGTCGCACGGGACCGCGCGGAGTCCCCGCGCGCGAACCGTTCGAAGACGCGCGGCAGCAACTCGGCCGGGATGCCCGGCCCGTTGTCCGCCACGTCCACGCACAGCCACGGCCCGTCGCGTCGCACGCGCGCGGTGACGGTCGTGCCCGGCGGGGTGTGGTTGCGGGCGTTGCCCAGCAGGTTGACCAGCACCTGCTGGAGCCGGGCCGGGTCCGCCGACACCAGGGCCGGTTCCTCGGGCAGGTCCAGCCGCCAGGTGTGGTCGAGACCGGCCGCGCGGGCGTCGCTGACGGTGTCCACGACCAGCGGTACGAGGTCGGTGGGGCCGAACTCCAGCGGGCGTCCCGCGTCCAGGCGGGCGAGCAGCAGCAGGTCCTCGACCAGCAGGGTCATGCGGCCGGCCTCGGACTCGATGCGGCCCAGCGCGTGCCGGGTGTCGGGGCCGACCTGTTCGCGTCCCCGGCGGGTGAGTTCGGCGTAGCCGCGGATGGAGGCGAGCGGGGTGCGCAGCTCGTGGCTGGCGTCGGCGACGAACTGCCGTACCCGCGTCTCGCTCTGCTGCCGTGCGTGCAGGGCTCCGTGCACGTGGTCGAGCAGCCGGTTGAGCGCGGAGCCGACCCGGCCGACCTCGGTGTGCGGGTCGCACTCGGACTCCGGGACCCGTTCGTCGAGGTTCACCTCGCCCGCGTGCAGCGGCAGTTCGGAGACCCGGCCGGCGGTGGCCGCGACCCGGCGCAGGGGGCGGGTGGCGACGCCGACGATGACGGCCCCGGCGAGGGAGGCGGCGACGAGGCCCGCGGCCGTGACGCTGGCCTCCACGAGGATCAGGGTGCTGATGGTGCCGTCGACGTCGGAGGTGGGCAGAGCGGCGTAGTAGCCGTCGTGGTACTCGACCCGGTAGTCACCGAGGCCCGGGATCTCCACGGTGTGCGCCTCCCCGTCCCGGGGGACGGAGGCGAGCGCGGTGCGCTGGCCCTCGTCGAGGGAGACCGCCGTCGTCCCGCTGGGGTCCGTGCTCTCGTCGTCCTTCTCGCCGTACTTGGCGTCGACGACGGCACCGTCGCGGGTCTCGGCGACGATCGTGTCGCGCGGCTGCGGACCGCCGTGCGTGACGAAGTCGTCGAGGTCCATCCGCTGCTTCACCCCGCCGCCGGGCCCCGGTTCGCCCGGCGGGCCGAAGCCGGACACCCGGGCCGCGACCTCGCGCACCTGGCCGTCCAACTGCTCGTACAGGTGCGAGCGCAGCGCGACCGTCGTCACCGTGCCGATCACCGCGCACACCACCGCGATCAGCGCCACGGACGCGACGACGAGCCGCGTCCGCAGGGTGCGCGGCCGCGGTCGTCGCCGCCCGCTCACGAGACCGCGGGCTTGATCAGGTATCCGGCGCCGCGCCGGGTGTGGATCATCGGCTCGCGCCCCGCGTCGATCTTCCGGCGCAGGTAGGAGATGTACAGCTCCACGACGTTGGCCTGGCCGCCGAAGTCGTAGGACCACACGCGGTCCAGGATCTGCGCCTTGCTCAGCACCCGCCGGGGGTTGCGCATCAGGAAGCGCAGCAGCTCGAACTCGGTGGCGGTGAGGTGGATGCCGTCGCCGCTCCGGGTGACCTCGTGGCTGTCCTCGTCGAGGGTGAGGTCGCCGACGACGAGGACGGAGTCGGAGCGCCGGTCGGCGGCGCCGGAGCGGCGGATCAGACCGCGCAGCCGGGCGACGACCTCCTCCAGGCTGAACGGCTTGGTGACGTAGTCGTCGCCGCCCGCGGTCAGCCCGGCGATCCGGTCCTCCACGGCGTCCTTGGCGGTCAGGAACAGCACCGGCACGTCCGGCAGGTCGCGGCGCAGCCGCCCCAGCACGCTCAGGCCGTCCATGTCGGGCAGCATCATGTCCAGTACGACGGCGTCGGGCCGGAAGTCGCGCGCGGTCTGGACGGCGCCGTGGCCGTCGCCCGCGCTGCGGATCTGCCAGCCCTCGTAGCGCAGGGCCATGGACAGCAGTTCGGTGATGGACTGCTCGTCGTCCACTACAAGCACCCGGACGGGGCTCCCGTCCGGCCTCAGCAGTTCGGTGCGCCCCTGGGGCGAGGTCGTGGTCATAGCGGTCACCTTGTCGGGACGCTCTGAGAAGGCCCTTTCCCCAACCTGTGATTTCTCTGAGAAACGCACGGGCACCGCGCGGGCACCGTCCGTCAGCCCTCCGCCGCCGCCCGTCGACCCTTCGCCACCGTCCGTCAGCCCGCCGCGGTCAGGCCCTCGGCCGTGAGGGTGAGGTGCCGGACCAGCACCTCGGCGGCGGTGTCGGCGTCGCGGGCCAGCGCCGCCTCCTCCAGCCGGCGGTGTTCCTCGACGCCGTCCCGGCCGGGATTGCGGTGCGTGGACCAGCGGCGGGCCAGTTCGCTCGCCGTCCACAGCCGGTCGAAGGTCTCCAGCAGCACGGGGTTGCCGCAGCCCTCCATCAGGGCGCGGTGGAAGAGCCGGTGCGCCTCGGACCACGCCTCGCTGTAGTACTCGCCCTCCTGAGGCGTGTACGCGGGCGTGCGGGACAGCCGGTGGTGGGCGGCGCGCACCCGGGCCTCCCAGTCGACGTCGCCGCGCTCGACGGACATGCGCAGCAGGACCGGTTCGATGGTGCGGCGGGCCTCCGCGATCTCCTGCCAGCGCCGGTCGGAGTAGGCCGGGACGGCGAAGCCGCGGTTGGGCAGCCGGTCGGCGAGCCCGTCCCCGACCACCCGCACGAGGGCCTCGCGCACCACGGCCAGGCTCACGCCCTGCTCCTTGGCGAGGTCCTGCGGCTTGAGGGCGGCACCGGGGGCGTGGTCGCCGCGCATGATCGCGTCCCGCAGATGGGCGTAGACCTGCTCGGAGAGCATCCGCTTGCCCGCCGGCGGGGGCGGCTGGGGCGACGTGGGGCCGGTCTGAGTCATAGGAGCAGCATAGACGATCGCTTGGATAATCGATTATCAGTGTTATGGTCGATTGCAGCGGCCGGCCCACACGGACCGGCCCGGCCGAAAGGAACGACGCGATGAGCGCCAACGACCCGTTCGCCCGCCTCCCCGAGGCGGCCTCCTTCACCCTCACCAGCACGACCGTCGCCGACGGCGCCGCCTGGCCGCCCGCGCAGCACTCCTCCGGCGTCCCCGGCGGCAAGGACGTCTCCCCGCAGCTGTCGTGGAGCGGCGCGCCGGAGGGCACCCGGAGCTACGCCGTCACCGTCTACGACCCCGACGCCCCCACCGGCTCCGGGTTCTGGCACTGGGCGGTCGCCGACATCCCGGCCGCCGTCACCGAGCTGCCCGAGGGCGCCGGCGACGACAGCGGCGCGGGTCTGCCCGAGGGCGCCTTCCAGCTCCCCAACGACGCCCGCGCCGCCCGCTACATCGGCGCCGCCCCGCCGGCCGGGCACGGCCCGCACCGGTACTTCGTGGTGGTGCACGCCCTGGACGTCGAGTCCATCGGCGTCCCGGCCGACGCCACCCCGGCCGTCCTCGGCTTCACCATGGCCGGGCACATCCTCGGCCGCGCGGTCCTGACCGTCACCGCCGAGACCTCCGCCTGACCCACCGCGTGTCCAGGCTCATCGACACCACGGAGATGTACCTCCGCACCGTCCTGGAACTCGAGGAGGAGGGCGTGGTCCCGCTGCGCGCCCGCATCGCCGAGCACCTGGACCAGAGCGGCCCCACCGTGAGCCAGACCGTCGCCCGCATGGAACGCGACGGCCTGCTGCGGATCGCCGCCGACCGGCATCTGGAGCTGACCGACACGGGCAGGCGGCTGGCGACGCGTGTGATGCGCAAGCACCGGCTCGCGGAGTGCCTGCTCGTCGACGTGATCGGCCTGGAGTGGGAGCAGGTCCACGCCGAGGCCTGCCGCTGGGAGCACGTGATGAGCGACGCCGTCGAACGCCGCCTCCTGCGCCTGCTGCGGCACCCGACCGAGTCGCCCTACGGCAACCCGATCCCGGGCCTGGAGGAACTGGGCGGGGCGAACCCCGCGGCGCCGCGCCCGTCCGCCCCCGCCGCCGCCGCCGGGAGCACGGTCAGCCTCGGTGACCTGCGCCCCGGGCCGGACGGCGTGAGCGCGGTCGTCCGGCGCATCGGGGAGCCGGTCCAGGCCGACGGTGGCCTGCTGGCCGCCCTGCGGCGGGCCGGGGTGCGGCCCGGCGCGGTCGTGCGCGTCACGCCGTGGCCCGGCGGTGTGCGGGTCGGCAGCGACGGCCGGACCGCCCGGCTCCCCGCACGTACCGCCGCGCACGTCTTCGTCGCCCCGCTCTGACCCCGGTGGGCACCGACCGGTTCCGGCGGCCGGTGCCCACCGGGGACGCCCCTCAGCTCCACTGGCTCTCCCGGCTCTCCGGCAGCCCGAACAGCCGGGCCGCGTTGTCGTGGCACACCCCGCGCAGCCACGCGTCTCCCAGCTCCAGCCGCTCCAGGGCGTGCAGTTGATGCAGGTAGGGATACGGGATGTTGGGGAAGTCGGTGCCGAGCAGGACCCGGTCGCCGAGGTCCGCCAGCCGGGGCAGCGCCCGGCGCGGGAAGGGCGCGAGACGCTCGCTGAAGTCGGTGAACGCCATGGTCGTGTCCAGCCGCACCTCCCCGTACCGCTCGGCGAGGTCCAGGAAGTCCTCGTACTCGGGCATCCCGAGGTGCGCCACGACCAGCCGCAGCCGCGGGTGGCGGGCCAGGACCCGGGCGATCGGCTCGGGCCCGGTGTGCTTGCCGGGCGCCGGCCCCGAACCGCAGTGGACGACGACCGGTGTCCCCGCCTCGGCGAGCACCCCCCACGCCGGGTCGAGCAGCTCGTCGGCCGGGTCGTACGCCCCCACCTGCACGTGCGCCTTGAAGACCCGCGCCCCCGCCTCGACGGCCCGGCGCACGTACGTCTCGACGCCCGGTTCGGGGAAGAGGGTGGAGGTGTGCAGGCAGTCGGGCGTGCGGCGGGCGAAGTCCACCGCCCAGTCGTTCAGCCACTGGGCCATGCCCGCCTTGTGCGGATAGAGCATGGCGGTGAAGGCCCGCACCCCGAACCTGCGCAGCAGCTCCGCGCGTTCGTCCTCCTCGTGCCGGTAGGTGATCGGCCACTCGACCCCGCCGGTCAGCGGCCCGAGGGCGTCGAAGTAGGCCCAGACCTTGCGCAGCACCCGCTCGGGCATGAAGTGCGTGTGCACGTCGACCAGCCCGGGCAGCCCGAGCCCCTCCCAGAACCGGCGGACCTGCCCGACTTCGTGATCACTCATGCGGCCACGATCGCGCCCCGCGCTCACCTGGACAAGGGGGCGAGGGGACGAGGAGGCGAGGGGGCGAGGGGACGAGGTCAGAACAGCCCGTCCTGTACTCCCGGCGCTCGTCTGATCTCCCGCAGGGGCACCGCACACGGCTCGCCCCCGGCCGACACCAGCTCCCACCCCGTCATCAGCCGTGTGTCGAGCACGACGACCCCCCGCTCCGTCGCCAGATGCAGATCGGGCCCGGCGGCCGCCACCAGCTCACCCCCGATCGCGCCGCCCGCCACCAGCTCGGCGACCTCCGCCACGGCGGCCGGCCCGCGCTCCGCGCCCGCGATCCCGAAGACGCCCGCGTGGTCGACACCCCGGAACGGCTCCGGCGTCAGCGCCTCGGGCCAGCCGCCGAGCGCCACCGCCCGCGCGTGCAGCCCGGCGATCTCGGCCGCCCGCTCCGCCTCCGACTCGGGCAGGGCGTCCCGCACCGCGCGCTTGTGGGCGTACGGGATGCGGTCGGGCACGCCCAGCGCGGCCCGCAGCAGCTCCTCGGTCCGGCGCGCGGCCATCAGCGGACCGCACCCCAGCCAGCTGAAGCACACGGCCCCCTGCTCCAGCAGCCGGGCGGACCCCCGTTCGTACGCGGTGATCCCCACCTTGACGAGGCCGGGACCGAACCAGGCCAGATAGACGTGGTACGGCCGCGGATCGTCGGCCATGGTGTCGGCGGCCACCGAGTGGGCCCGGTCAAGGCGTGCGCACTCCTCGCACCGCGCCCCCGTACTGCGCCCCGACACCCCGGCCCGTACCGGACACGCGTGTCCCCGCGCTCCCACGCACGTCCGCACACCCCCCTCGGCGACGCCGAAGGCCACCCGCTTCCCCCGGACCAGCGCACTGCGCCGGCCCCCGACCCACGTCAGCACGGGACCGTCCGCCGCCCACCGCAGCCCCGCGCACTTCCATGCCTGTGCCATCCCCACCGACAGTAGGGGGCAGCACTGACAACGGGCGGGCACTCACTCATGGTGAGCGCCCGCCCGGACGTACCGTATGACCATGGCAGAAAGTGAACCGATGTGCCCCGAGCGCCTGCTCCTGGAGCACGTCACCAGCCGCTGGGGCACCCTGGCCCTGATCGCTCTGCTCGACCGCCCCCACCGCTTCGGCGAACTGCGCCGGGAGATCGGCTCGGTCAGCGAGAAGATGCTGACCCAGACCCTGCGGACCCTGGAGCGCGACGGCCTGGTCCACCGGGACGCCGCGCCCGTGATCCCGCCCCGGGTGGACTACTCCCTCACCGACCTCGGCCGCGAGGCCGCCGAACAGGTCCGGGACCTCGCGCGCTGGACCGAGCGGCGGATGGCGGCGGTCGAGCGGTCCCGGGGGGCGTACGACGCGGCCAGGGTGTGACGCGCCGCCGCCCCCGACGGCGTCACGACTTCAGGACCGCCTTCATGACGCTCTTGGCGATGGGCGCGCCGAGCCCGCCACCGGAGATGTCCGCGCGGGAGATGTCCATGTCGGTCGGGTCGATGAACACGGCCACCGCGACGGAGGACCCGTCGTCCTTCTTGCCGTAGGAGACGAACCAGCCGTACGGCACCTCGTCGTTGACGTCGACACCGCGCTGCGCGGTACCGGTCTTGCCGCCGACCGTGATGCCGTCGATCTGGGCGCGGCGGGCGCTGCCCTCCTTGGCGGTGAACTCCATCATCTCCTGGACCTTCTGCGCGGTCTCGGCGGAGACCGCCTCGCTCATCACCGTGGGCTCGGTCTTCTCCAGGGTGTCCAGGTCCGGGCCCTTGACCTCGTCGACGACGTAGGGCTGCATCACCTTTCCGTCGTTGGCGATCCCGGCGGTGACCAGGGCCATCTGCATCGGCGTACTGGTGAGGCTGCCCTGTCCCATGCCGGTGAGCGCGGTGCCGGGCTTGTCGAGGTCCTCGGGGTAGAGGCTCTTGGTGGCGAGCAGGTCGCCGAAGTCGTCGGAGTAGACGTCCTCGTTGAAGCCGAACTTCTCGGCCGTCTCGCGCATCTTGTCCTGCCCGAGCTTGGAGGCGGCGTCGAGGAAGACGTTGTTGCAGGAGTGCTGCATGGCGGTCTTCATCGAGGCCTTGTTGCAGACCGCGTCACCGGCCTCGCTGCCGATCTTGTTGGTGGACTGCGGCAGCGGGTACGGGGAGACGGCGTCCGTGCGGGCGTCGACGTCGGTGACGATGCCGTGCTCCAGCGCGGCGGCCGCGGTGAGGATCTTGAAGGTGGAGCCCGGCGGGTAGGTCTCCCGCAGCGCGCGGTTGGCCAGCGGCTTGTTCTTCTTCTTGTCCAGCGCGACGAAGCGGTCGGACTCCTTGAAGGTGCTCCCCGCGAACGTCGACGGGTCGTAGGAGGGCGCCGAGACCATCGCCAGCACCTTCCCGGTCTGCGGGTCGAGCGCGACCACGGCCCCCCGGGCGCCCTTCAGGTCGGTCAGCCCGTCCCAGGCCGCCTTCTGCGCCTTCGGGTCGATGGTGGTGACCACCGAGCCGGCCCGCCGCCCCTCACCGCTGACCACGTCGGCGAACCGCTGGAACGCCAGCCGGTCGTCCTTGCCGGTGAGGATGGAGTCGTAGGTCTTCTCCAGCAGCGTCATGCCCTGGGCCTGCGACGCGTATCCGGTCACCGGCGCGTACATCGGACCGTCGACGTAGGTGCGCTTGTACTTGAGGTCGGTGGTCTCGGTCTCCTTGGAACCGGTGACGGCCCGGCCGCCGACGATGATGTCGCCGCGCGGGGTGGCGAACTGCTCGATCTGCACCCGTCTGTTCTTGGTGTCGGAGGCCAGCTCCGGGGCCCGGACGTACTGCAGCCAGTTCGCGCGGATCAGCAGGCCGAGCACCAGCAGTCCGCAGAAGATCGCCACGGCCCTCAGCGGCTTGTTCACCGTCGGCCCCCGTCGATGTGCGGCCGGTCGGATATGAAGACTGGTCCTCTCAACATGCGCACACCCTAGACACAGTTGCGGACCGTACTCACGTCCGGTCGGCCACCGCACCCGCCGTGTCGCCCAACTCCCGCTGCCCACGGCCTTCGAGCCCCGTCGGCGACAATCCGTCGGAACCTGTCGCTCACGCCACTGGGACACCCTCCGTGCCCTGCATAGCGTGCCCGCATGAACCTCGCCGGCCTCCTTCCGTACGTCATGCCGATCGGCATCGGCCTCCTCGTCGTCCTGCTGCTGTCCCTCGTCCCGGACCCGCACCGCCGCCCACTGAACGCCCTCGGGATCGCCGGTGCCGGGGGCGTCTACTTCTCGGGCGGCGGCCTGGGCGCCTGGGAGCTCCCGTTCGGCGCGCTCATGCTCTACGTCGCCTACCGGGGCCTCACGTCCTGGACGTTCATCGGCATCGGCTGGCTGCTGCACACCGCGTGGGACGTCGTCCACCATCTGAAGGGCAACCCGATCCTCCCCTTCGCCCACGACTCGTCCCTGGGCTGCGCGATCTGCGACCCGGTCATCGCCCTGTGGTGCCTGCGCGGCGGCCCCTCCCTGCGCGCACTCCTCGCCGGGCGTCGCGTTCCGCGGCGGCGGGCCGTCACGTGAGGGGCGACCCGCCCTGACCGCTCCCCGTGCAGCCGGTCGCCGCCGGCACGTCACGGCACCGCTCGTCCTGGTGCGACTGAAGCGCGACGCCACCGAACACGACGACACAGACCAGGCCGACCACGACGGCCTGCCCGGCCACCGTCACCACGGCCCCGGCCCGCGCGGCGACCGCGGCCGCCACCCCGGCGAGGACCCCGACGCCGCCGACGGCGGCCAGGTAGTTCCACAAGGGATCGGGCGGGACGCTCTCCGCCGGATCGAGACTCAGTCCGGACAGGAACCAGAGCCCGAAGATCACCGCCAAGGCGATCAACTCCAGGACCACGAGACCGCATCCGGCCCCGATGTCGGCACCAAGGTCGGCACGGCGCCGACGTCCGGAGCCGGTGGTGGCGTCGAACGCCGGCGGAGCGACAGGCAGGTCCATGTCCGCCACTCTGGCCCGCACACGGAACGGGCACATGAGTACGCCTACTCAGCTGCCCCAAGAGAAAGCGGAAGCCCCGTGGAGAGATCCACGGGGCTTCCGCCGCACTGTGCACTCGGCAGGATTCGAACCTGCAACCTTCTGATCCGTAGTCAGATGCTCTATCCGTTAAGCTACGAGTGCTTGTCTTGTTCAGTTTTACCGCCGCTCCCGTTCCTTCCGGCCCGTTCGCGGCGACAGGAAGAACATTACATGACTGCCGCCGTCATGTGAAATCCATTGGCCGCACCCCTTGTGACCTGGGCAAATGCCGGTTGCGGGCGGTCGGCAACACAGAAGCCCCAGCCGGGTGGGCCGGGGCTTCCGTGTTCGTGCGGAGGCGGAGGGATTTGAACCCTCGATGGGCTTTAAGACCCAAACCGCATTAGCAGTGCGGCGCCATAGACCGGACTAGGCGACGCCTCCAGACAACAGCACCGTCTCGCGGGCGAGCGCGAGTGGCGCGTGCCGATGATGACACAGTTGAGCGCGCTGTCACCAATCGGCCCCTACGGTACTAGGCGGGCAGGCCGCAGAGCAAAGCCCTTACGGCGTAGTCCACCGGGCCGTCGCGCAACGTCCGGGCGGCCGGCGCGTTGGTCAGGTCATGTTCCAGGTGACCCGCACCCCCGCCGCCCGCCTCCTCGGCGCCGCCGCCCTGTCCGCCGCCGCCCTCGCCTCCGTCTGCGCCGCGCCCTCGGCCGCGGTCGCCGGTCCCGCCGCTCCGGAGGGTGACCACCTCACGGTCACCGTCCGCGACGCCGGCCCGGACATGGACGGCACCTACGAGCTGTACTGCCACCCCGTCGGCGGCGACCACCCCGACACGGAGGGCGCCTGTGCCGTCGTCGACCGCGACACCCGGTGGGGCCAGGAGGTCTTCGCGCCGGTCCCCGAGGGCACCGTCTGCACCATGCAGTACGGCGGCCCCGCCACCGCGCGCGTCACCGGTACGTGGGCCGGACGCCCCGTCGACGCGACGTACGACCGGCGCGACGGCTGCGAGATCTCCCGGTGGGACCGCATGGTGCCGCTGCTGCCCGAGGTGGGGGCCCCGGCCCGGTCGTAGGGCCCGGACGGTCACCGGTCACACGTTCTACGTCACTTCCTCGTGCGACCTCCGTCCCATCCCACACCGTCCGAGGGGCCCCCTCCCTTAGACTCCCTCGCGTGACACGTCGCGGGCCGATTGGCAAGATGGCCCAGGCGGTCGGCAAGTGCGGTAACAGGAGGGAAGCGTCTCGTGAGCAGCAGGCCATCCCGAGGCGCTGCTCGCCTCGCAGCCATACTGGACGCGCTGCCGGACGCGTTGGTCCTGGTCAACGCGAACGGCACCGTGGTCAACGCGAACACCATCGCGCTCGAGGCGTTCGAGACGCCGGGCACCGCGCTGGTCGGGCGGGGGCTCCTTGATCTGCTGCCGCAGTTCGACTCGCGGCTGATCCCGGGCTCCATGCGGCGCCCCGACCACATCGACCCGCGGGCGCGCACCAAGCCGACCCGGATGGTCGCCCGGCGCACCGACGGCTCCGAGTTCCCGGTCGAGGTCACCAGCGCCAACCTGGAGACCGGCCAGCAGGCCTACGACACCTACGGCTACACCGGCGACGAGCTGCTGATGCTGGTCGTCCGCGACCTCTCCGGCACCGTCGACACCGAGGCCGAGCTGGCCCGTTCGCAGCGGCAGACCGAGATGATCCTGCGGGCCGCCTCCGAGGGCGTCGTCGGCACCGACACCGACGGGCGGATCGTCCTCGTCAACCCGGCCGCCGCGCAGATCCTGGGCTACCGGGCCGGTGAACTCGGCGGGCGCGAGCTGCACACCCTGGTCCTGCACTCGCGTGCCGACGGCTCGCCCTTCCCGTACGACGAGTCGCCGCTCGCCGACACCCTGCGCTCCGGGCGCAAGCACCGGGTGCGCGGGCAGGTGCTGTTCGCAAAGAGCGGGGACCAGCTGCCGGTCGACCTGACGACCGCGCCCGTGCGCGACGGCGACCAGCTCGTCGGCGCCGTGATGACCTTCACCGACCGGCGCCCCTACGACGCCCTCGTCAAGGAGCACGAGGAGGCGGAGCGGCGGCACGCCGAGGAACTGGAGCGGCTCGCCGAGGAGCACGCCGCCGAGCTGACCGCGCTGCGCCAGCGGCACGTCGCCGAGCTGGAGGAGCTGAAGGAGCAGCACGCGGAGGAGATCGCCGCGGACGCCGACCGCTACGCCGCCCTCGGCGAGCGGGAGAAGGACCGGTACGAGGCGATCGCCGGGCGGCACGAGCAGCTGCTCACCCTCCTCGGCGACTCCCTGCGCGGCCCCCTGGACGAACTGCGCCGGGAGCTGGCCGCACTCGCGTCGGACGACGCCGGGCAGTTGTGGCCCGAGGCCAACCAGGTGCTGCACCACCTGTCGGCCGGCTACTCGCGCATCACCACCCTCATCGACAACGTCCTCGGCTACCAGCGCCTGGACGTGGGCAACGAACAGGTCGCCCGTACGAAGGTGATGCTCGACGCCGTCGTCGCGGCGGGTGTCGACGGTGCCGTGGAGCTGATCGGGCCGGGGCGGGTGCAGTTCGCCGTGCACGCGCCGCCGATCGAGGCCGAGGTCGACCCCCGGCTGCTGGCCACCGCGCTCG
This sequence comes from Streptomyces rubrogriseus, assembly GCF_027947575.1. Taxonomy (NCBI): domain Bacteria; kingdom Bacillati; phylum Actinomycetota; class Actinomycetes; order Kitasatosporales; family Streptomycetaceae; genus Streptomyces; species Streptomyces rubrogriseus. The sequence goes on from NZ_CP116256.1 coordinate 8,300,442, forward strand.
CGCACCTGGTCGCGGACGTCGCCGGCGTCGACGCCACCGGCAACTCGCCCGTGTCGGCGACGGGCGGCTACCTGGACAACACCGTCGTGGTCGCGGCGGCGCAGCGCGGCGAGGTCGTACGCATCGAGGTGCGCGGGCCGTACGCCGGGGGAGACCCGGTGCACGAGCCGATCGTGCGCGGAATCGTGCGGGCGCACGGTGGCGTGCTGCAGACGCACGACGTGCCGGGCATGAGCGGCAGCGCGTTCGTGCTGGAGGTGCCGATCGGCGGCGGCGCGGGTGCCGTCACCGCCCAGGGCGCCGAGCTCGCGCAGATCGCCCCCGCCGTGCCGGACGCCCCTGCCGACTCGGCCGGTGGCGTGGGTGCGCAGGGCAGCACCGTGGCCGTTCGCGAACCGGCTCACGGGGGCGGACGGCGGCGGGCCCGCCGGGCCTCCGTCGACGCGTTCCTGGAGAGCGGGGTCGCCGAGGCGCCGGGCGGCGCGGGAGCCGGGCCCGAGGCGGACTCCGCTCCGACCGGGCGGCGCAGGAGGCGCGCGGCCCAGGCCGAGGCGCAGGCCGGGGTCGAGGCCCGGGCCGGGGCCAGCGCTCAGGGGCAGGGCGGCGACGTACCGGGTCCGCTGCCCGTGCCCGCGCAGGCGGGGCCCGGCGCGGGTGCCGGGGCCGGTGGTACCGGGCGTCGGCGGGGACGGCCCGCGGAGAGTTCGGGCGCCGAGACGGCCGGGGTGCCCCAGGCCGCGCTCGGCGGGGTGTCCGAGGGTGCCGTCGTCATGGCCGGCGAGCACGGCGGCGGGGCCGCGGCGTCCAACACCGGTCTGGGCGGGACCGTGCCGCCACAGGGCGTCCCCGCGCCCACCGGACGCCGGGCCGGGCAGGACGGCGGTGAGCAGCACGCGCTGCCTCCGGCGCTGCCCGCGCAGGCCGGCGGGTCGAACCCGGCAGACCTGGCCGACCCGGCGGACCCTGAGGCCTCCGACCGGCCGACGGGGCGCCGACGCCGTGCCCTGGCCTCCGCCAACGAGCGCGCCGCCGCGCAGGAGGCCGCTCCGCGCCAGGTGTTCGCCCTGCCGCCCGCCGACGCCGACGCCGACCGTCCTTCCGAGGGGGCGGCAAAGGCTCAGGGACGGGTTCAGGAGCCGGGGCAGGTCCAGCCCGGTCGGGTCCGGGTGCCGGGACCCGCCGCTCCCGGTGACGCCGTGCCCGACGAGGGCCGCCACGACGCCGTACCGCACGACCAGTCCGAGGACCACACGCCGCCGCAGCCCCATCCGGCCGAGGCGCCCACGGGACGCCGCCGACGGGCCGGGGCCGCCCGCCCGGCCGACGAACCGGTGCCGGGCCAGGACCAGGCCCAGGACCAGGACCAGGACCAGCGTCAGACGCGGAGTGCGCCCGCCCAGGGCATCCCGGTACAAGGAGCGCCGCCGGTGCACGGAGCCCCCGTGCCCGCCCCGGCCGCCGCCCCCCATACCGAGGCACAGGCACCCCGGCCCGCCGAGTCCGGTGCCGACGCCGCGGCGCCCGCCGCCCCGGGAAGCCCGCGCCCGCGCCGCAGCCGTGGCCCGCCGCCGCGGACACCCAGGGCGCCGGCACGCCCGTACCGCCCGGCACGCCCGTACTGCCCGGCTCCCCGTACCGCCCGGCGCGGCACCGGCGCCTGCGGCACCTGCGGCACCTGCCGCCCCGCAGGGCGTTCCCGCCACCACGCCGAGCCGGGGCACCCCGCTGCCGCCCGAGAACGCGCCCGCCCCTCGCGCGGCACAGCCGCTGCCCGCCGAGGCGTCCGCGCCCGTCGACCCGAACTCGACGCAGGGACGGGCGATCAGTGTGCGGACCCTGGGCCAGGGCGTGCCGTTCAACCGGCAGGCGGTCCAGGTGCAGCAGCCGTCGGCGACCCCGCCCCGCACCAGCCGGGCGGCGGCGGCCGACGCCGCAAGCTGGGCACGCCACCCGACCCGGCGAGCGGCGGGACGGCGCCGTCGGCCCGCCCGCACCCGCCCGCCGAGCAGCCGCCGGGCGCGCAGCCGAAGAAGCAGGCCCCGCCGCAGCCCCCGAGGCAGGCCCAGGACCAGCCGTCCCTGGCCGGCGGTCAGGGACGGCTCGCGCCGGTCACCGAGGGCGCCGGACGGTCGTACGCCATAGGGGCGCCGGACCGGAACGCCGCCGAGGGGCCCGAACCGCTGGACGGACCCGGCGGGGCCGTGGAGGTGGCCGATCCGCCGCGCCCGCAGCCGATGGACGACGAGCTGCCGCCGGAGCCGCTGGACAACCCGCGCCGGCTGCTGGTGTGGCCCGCGCCGGACGTCTCCACGCAGCAGGCGCTCAGCGACCGCGGCTACCGGCCGGTGATCGTGAACTCGCGCGAGGAGGTCGACGCGCAGATCGCGGCGTTCCCGGCCGCGCTGTTCGTGGACCCGCTGACCGGGCCGATCACGCGTACGGCGCTCCAGTCGCTGCGGCAGGCGGCGGTGGCGGCCGAGGTGCCGGTGCTGGTCACGGCCGGGCTCGGACAGGCCTCGCGGGACGCCGCCTACGGCGCCGATCCGGCCGTCCTGCTGAAGGCGCTCGCGCCCAGGGACAGCGAGCAGCATCCGCCGCGCGTCCTGCTGATCGAGGAGCACGCGGAGATCGCGCTGGCGCTGACCTCGACGCTGGAGCGGCGCGGGATGCAGGTGGCGCGGGCGGCGAGCGACGCCGACGCGGTGACGCTGGCGGGCCAGTTCCGGCCGAACCTGGTCGTGATGGACCTGATGCGGGTGCAGCGGCGCCAGGAGGGGTCCGCCGGGATCGTCGACTGGCTGCGCGCCAACGGGCAGCTCAACCGCACCCCGCTGGTCGTCTACACCGCCGCCGTCGACCAGGACGACCTGCCGCGGCTGGCCTCGGGCGAGACGGTGCTGTTCCTGGCGGAGCGTTCCACCAGCGGTGAGGTGCAGTCCAGGATCGTCGAGCTGCTCTCGCGGATCGGGACCAACTGAGGGCGTCCGCGGCGGCACCGGCCGACGGGTCCCTCCGGGTCACCGGTCGACGATGCGGCGGGCCGCCTTCTTGATCGAGGCACGCAGGCCGTCGGTGTCGGCGTCCCCGCCACCGACCAGGATGCGTTTCATCTGCGGCACCACGACCGCCCAGTTGGCCATCGCGACCAGCAGGAACAGGAGGTCGGGCGCCGGGATGGCGTCGGTGATCACGCCGCGCTCCTGGCCGTCCCGCACGGCGGCGACCTTGCGGGCATAGTGCTCCTGGCGCTCGGCCTCGTGCGGCAGCTCGGCGGTGCCGTACTCCATGCCCTCCCAGAAGAGCAGGCGGAGCAGCTCGGGGTGGGCGGCGTGGTAGTCGAGGAGGCGGTCGATCCAGCCCTCGATGTCGTCCGGGTCGACGGGGACGGAGATCGCGAGGTCGAGCATCTTCTTCTCGAGGACGGACGCGAACAGCTCGCCCTTGTTGCCGTAGTAGGCGTAGATCAGCTGCTTGTTGGCCCTGGCCTCGGCCGCGATGCGGTCGATGCGCGCGCCGGCGATGCCGTGGCGGGCGAACTCCGCCACCGCCGCCTCGAAGATCCGGGCCTTGGTGGCCTCGGGGTCCCTTGCTGCCATGGGGCCAGGGTAGCCGGACGGGCGAACCAACCAACTATTTGGTTGACACGACTCGGGAATGCGGGCGAGACTCCCCGGGTTAGTTCCAACCAACCAGTTAGTTGTTAATGCGCGCTCGAAGGAGTCGCTCCGCCCATGCCGTCATCGCCGTCCTCCACCACTCCCGCCCCCACGTCCACCCCGGCCGCCGGGAGGGTGCCCTCCGGGAAGGGGCCGTCCGGCGCCGCCGCACGCCTCTTCCTCCCCCTGATCGCCCTGTGCACCGCCGTGACGGCCGCCAACATCTACCTCGCGGCGCCGCTGCTCCCCCTCATCGCCCACGACATGGGTTCCACCCCGTCGGGGGTCGCCTGGCTCGCCTCGGTCGCCCAGCTGGGATACGCGGCCGGCCTGCTCTTCTTCGCGCCGCTCGGGGACAGCGTGAACCGGCGCCGCCTGGTCGCCGCCCTCTCGCTGGTCGCCACCGCCGCCCTGCTCGCCGCCGCCGCGTCGGCCGGGACCGGCGCGCTCGCGGGCGCCGTCCTGGTCGCCTCGGCCGCCACCGTCGTACCGCAGCTCCTCGTCCCGCTGGTCGCCGAACGCGCCCCCGCCGACCGCCGGGCCCGGCACGTCGCGGCCGTCATCGCGGGCCTGTTCACCGGCGTCGTCGCGGCCCGGGTGCTCGGCGGTCTCGCCGGGCAGGCCTTCGGCTGGCGGGCGGTGTTCGTGGGCGCCGCCGTCCTCACCGCCGTACTGGGGCTGGCGACCGCGTACATCCTGCCGGTGGAGCGGCGACAGCGGCGGGGGCCGCTGTTCGCGGGGCTCGTCGCGATACCGGGACTGGTGCGCCGCTCGCCCGACCTGTGGCGGGCGTGCGTGCGGCAGGCGGGGATGTACGGCGCCTGGAGCGCCCTGTGGACCTCGCTCGCCCTGCTGCTCACGCAGGACGAGGGGTACGGCATGACCACCGCCGCGGCCGGACTGTTCGGCCTGTTCGGGCTGGCGGCGAGTGTCGTCGCGCCGCTCGCCGGGGGAATGGTCGACCGGTTCGGCGCGGCCAAGGTCGTACGGTCCGCGTACGCGCTGGCCGCCCTCTCGGTGCCGCTGTTCTGGCTGGGCGGCCAGGTGATGGCGGCACTGTGCGCCGCAGCCGTCCTGGTGCACGCCGCCCTGGTCGCCTCGCACGTCGCCAACCAGACCCTGGCCCTCACCACGACCTCGGCCCCGGCCACCGCCAACACGGCGTACGTCGTCGCCGGCTTCGCGGGCGGCGCGCTGGCCTCGGCCCTCGCGGGGCCCGCGTTCGGCCACTGGGGCTGGGGCGGCGTGTGCGCCGTGGCGGGGGCCTGGCTGGTGCTGGGGTGGACGGCCACGGCCGTACGCCCGGCGCGGACTGCGCGCACTCCCGGGACTGCGCGGACCGCGCGGACCGCGCGGTGAGGGCGGAGGGGGTGCCGGGCGGGAGGCCGTGCGGCCCGCCGACCGGCATCCTCGTGCCCGCGCCGGTCAGAGGCGGGTGACGTCGAGACCGCCGTCGGCGTACTGCCGGCGCAGCACCTTCTTGTCGAACTTGCCGACGCTCGTCTTCGGCACCGTCTCGATGACCGTCCAGCGTTCCGGCAGCTGCCACTTGGCGATCTTGCCGTCCTCGGCGAGGAAGGTGCGCAGGGCGGCGAAGTCGGTGCTGGCGCCCTCCCTGAGGACGACGGTGGCCAGCGGACGCTCGCCCCATTTGTCGTCCGGTACGGCGACGACCGCGGCCTCGGCGACGTCCGGGTGGGCCATCAGCGCGTTCTCCAGCTCGACCGAGGAGATCCACTCGCCGCCGGACTTGATCACGTCCTTGGCCCGGTCGGTGAGGGTGAGGAAACCGTCCGGGGAGATCGTGCCGACGTCACCGGTCTTCAGCCAGCCGTCCGCGCTGAACTTGTCGTCGGGACGCAGCGGATCGGCCCCGGGGCCGTTGTAGTAAGCACCGGCGATCCAGTTGCCGCGCACCTCCAGCTCACCGGCGGACTCGCCGTCCCAGGGCAGGCGCTCGCCGCCGGGACCGGTGAGCCGGGCCTCGACGCCGGCCGGGAAGCGCCCCTGCGTGAGGCGGTAGGCGAACTCCTCCGGCGTCCCGACCACGTGGGCCGGCGGCCGGGCGATCGTGCCGAGCGGCGAGGTCTCCGTCATGCCCCAGGCGTGGCAGACCCGCATGCCGAGCGCGTCGAACGCCTCCATGAGGGAGGGGGGACAGGCCGAGCCGCCGATGGTGACCTGGGTGAGGGACGAGACGTCGCGGGGCGTGGCCGTCAGCTCGGCCAGCAGGCCCTGCCAGATGGTGGGGACGGCGGCGGCGTGCGTCGGCCGCTCGCCCTCGATCATCGCGGCGAGGGGCGCGGGCTGCAGGAAGCGGTCCGGCATCAGCATGTTCACGCCGGTCATGAAGGTGGCGTGCGGCAGCCCCCAGGCGTTGACGTGGAACTGCGGGACCACGACCAGCGACGTGTCCTGGTCGGTCAGGCCCATCGACTGGGCCATGTTGACCTGCATGGAGTGCAGGTAGATGGAGCGGTGGCTGTAGACCACGCCCTTGGGGTCGCCGGTGGTGCCGGAGGTGTAGCACATGGCGGCCGCGGCCCGCTCGTCCAGCTCGGGCCAGTCGTAGGCGGTCGGCTTCCCGGCGATCAGGTCCTCGTACTCGTGCACCTGGACGGCGGCCCCGTCCAGCAGCGAGCGGTCGCCCGGCCCGGTGACGACGACGTGCTCGACCGTCTTCAGGTGCGGCAGCAGCGGGGCGAGCAGCGGCAGCAGCGAACCGTTGGCGAGCACGACCCGGTCGGCGGCGTGGTTCACGATCCAGGCCAGCTGCTCGGGCGGGAGGCGGAGATTGAGGGTGTGGAGGACCGCGCCCATGGAGGGGATCGCGAAGTAGGCCTCGACGTGCTCGGCGTTGTTCCACATGAGGGTCGCCACGCGTTCGTCGTCGCCGACGGCGAGGTCCTCGCGCAGGGCGTGCGCCAGCTGGGCGGCGCGGGCACCGATCTCGGCGAAGGAGCGGCGGTGCGGCTCGTCCTCACCGGTCCAGGTGGTCACCTGCGAGCTGCCGTGGATGGTCGACCCGTGGGTCAGGATCCTCGATATCAGCAGCGGTACGTCCTGCATCGTGCTCAGCACGGTGTCCTCCCGGGGCGACATTGCCTACGCGGCGGTAAGGGTTGCGCTGATTCTGCGCACATACCGCGCGGTATGTCACTAGTCCCGGGTGATCGATCAGTGGGCGGCGCCGAATACGCGATCCCACCGGGTGTTCACACACCGGGTCATTACCGCACGAACCCCAGCTCAGGGTCCTCGCGGAGCTTGCCGAGGGCCCGGGAGACGGCCGACTTCACCGTGCCCACGGAAACTCCGAGCACTTCGGCCGTACGGGCCTCGCTGAGGTCCTCGTAGTACCTGAGGACGACCATCGCCCGCTGCCGGGCGGGCAGCTTCATGATCGCCCGCCACATCGCGTCGTGCAGGGCCTGCCGCTCCGCCGGGTCGTCGGCCCCGGTCACGGGCTCCGGCTCGGGCAGCTCGTCGCAGGCGAACTCGTCGACCTTGCGCTTGCGCCACTGCGACGTCCGGGTGTTCAGCAGCGCCCGGCGCACGTAGCCGTCCAGGGCACGGTGGTCCTCGATGCGCTCCCAGGCCACGTAGGTCTTGGTGAGCGCGGTCTGCAGCAGGTCCTCCGCGTCGCTCGGGTTCGCGGTGAGCGACCGGGCGGTACGCAGCAGCACCGGCTGGCGTGCCTTCACGTACGACGAGAACGACGGGTACGGGAAGGTCTGCGTCCGTGCCGTGGACGCGGCCGGTGCGGCGGCCCTCGCCGTGGCCGGCGCCATGACTGTGGCGGCGTTCGAAGCGCTGGTGCAGACGGGTGTGGTCATGGCTCAACGCTATGAGCGAGGGAGCACCCGGCGGATCGGCCGCAGGTCCCGAAGCCGAGTCCGCCTCAGGTTGTAGGGGTGGTGTTGGCCCCACCTCCTGTAGGTGGAGTGGGGGAGGAGGGGTACTGCGGGTTGACCCCTGAGGGTTCGCACGAGGCAAGCACCCGTGGGGGCGCGGAGCACCTGCGAGGCGCACTCCGGCAGGGGGCAGGATGCCCCCGCGAGGCCTGCACCCGGCGAGGACGGCCCGGCACCCGCAGCACGGCCGACGCGGACCCGGCCGACGCTGACCGGGCCATCCCGGGCACGACTGACGCGGGCGTGGTCGCCCCGGGCGCGGCCGGCGCGGGCACGGCCGACGCGGGCCTGGTCGACGCGGGCCTGGTCGGCGCGGGCACGGCCTGACGCAGACACGGCCTGACGCAGGCACGAAAACGTCCGGGCGACGGTACCTGAGTACCGTCGCCCGGACGCACTGCGACCCCATGAAGCACACCCGCACAAGTACCGAGGGGCCGGCGCGGCAGCGCACCCGCGCCGGCCCCTCAGCTCACCACCACAGCGGGGAGAAGGTGACGGCCACGTTGTCGTTGCCCTGGTTGATCGACGTGAAGGCGGAGCCGTCGACCTGCGCGGTGTTGCTCTGGTTCGAGGCCCCCGAGCCGACCGCCTGCTGCTGCGTGGTGGACGAGTTGCCGTTGTTGTCGTCGCCGACGCCGCTGCCGATGATGCCCGCGGAAGCGCTGGCGGCGGTCGCGTTCGATCCGTCGTCCGCGAAGGCGCCGTTGTCCGCCGTCGCCACCCCGCCGAGGAGAGCGGCGGCGAGCGGAAGGGCGGCAACGGCGGCGACGACACGGGCGGTACGGATGCTTGCCATGTTGTTCCTCCAGAACAAGTGCGCACCGGCTTCCAGCCGACAACGCGAGAAGTACGTGAACTAGGGCTGTTGCCAAGGCAGTTGGCCGACCGCCTCGACGCTGTGCACGACGTCGCGTGATCAGAGTTGCCCACCGAATCCCCGGCGAACCACCCCGGAAGCCCTGATTCGCCCTCAAGCGTGAGGACAAGTCGATAAACCCCTTTGCTTCCCTTCCTCCCCATGCCGGGACAGCACGGACGACTCCACCTCAAGCCCCGCAAGAGGTGAAGCGTTCCGCCACTTTCTCCCCGCACCCCTCCCTCCCCGGCGTGTCGCATCCCTCACCCTTCCCTTTCTCGAACATACGTACGAACATAGACCCATGGCCACCACCGACCGGCGGGCCAAGACGCTGGCCCTCGCACACGCCCTGTCAGCCGCGGAACGCGGACTGGCCGTCATCCCGCTGGCCCGGACGAAGCTCCCGGCGCTGCGTTCCCCGCACCGCGACGCCCCGGCCACCGAGCCCTTCGCCTGCCGCGGCGAGTGCGGCCGCTTCGGTCACGGTGTCCACGACGCCTCCACCGACCCGGACCGCGTCCGCGCGCTCTTCGCCGCCGCCCCGTGGGCCACGGGCTACGGCATCGCCTGCGGCCTTCCGCCGCATCACCTGATCGGGGTCGACCTGGACACGAAGTCGGCGGCGGTGCCGACGGACTCCGCCACCGCCCTGCGCGAACTGGCCCTGCGCCACCTGTTCACGATCCCGCCCACGGTCGTCGTCCTCACCCCCAGCGGAGGCCGCCACCTCTGGCTGACCGGCCCGCCGGACCACGTCGTCCCCAACTCGGCGGGCCGCCTCGCCCCCGGCATCGACATCCGGGGCGCCGGCGGCTACCTCGTCGGCCCCGGCTCCCGCACCCGCCACGGCGCCTACACGATCGCCCCCGGCACGTCCCACCTCAGGCCGGCGCCCTGCCCGCCCGCGCTCCTGCGCCTGCTGCTCCCGCCCCCGGTCCGACGTGCCGACGGCGAGTCGACGGGCGACGGACGCGGCCTCGTCCAGTTCGTGCTGGCCGCCCACGAGGGCCAGCGCAACACCCGCCTCTTCTGGGCGGCCTGCCGCGCCTACGAGAACGGCGTCGGCGCGGCCCTCCTCGCCCCCTTGCTGGACGCCGCCCGGACCACCGGCCTGACCGAACGCGAGGCCCGAGCGACGATCGCGTCGGCGGCCCGCATGACGGCCCGACACCCCTGACGGACCCGACCCCGAGCCCCGCAGCCCGCAGCCCGCAGCCCGCAGCCGCCCCCACGCGACACGGCCCACCCGGCACAAGCAACCGAAAGACCCCGATGCACGACCGTCCCAGAGTGCCGACCCTGTCGCTGACCCGGATCGTCCTGTCCTGCGGCCGCAGCGTCGAGCTGACCGAACTGCGCCTGACCCCGACCTACGGCGACATGCCGGCGGGCTACCCGTGCCGCCCCGTGAACGACCTGCGCATCCGGGCACTCCTGCACACCGCCGCCGGGTTGTCCCCCACCGTGCCGGTGCACCTGATCCCACCGCCGCGCGAGTACCCGGACCAGTACGCGGGCGCCTTCGGCCCCGTCGAGACACTCCCGCGCGTGGCCTGCGTCGGCCGTTTCTCCTCCATGCCCCTGGCCCCGGCCAAGGACCCGGTCGCCCACCGCTCCGGCCTGACCGTCATCTGGTTCCAGCCGACGCCCCGGGTCCCGGACCCGTACGACACGGACCCCGCCCTGCGGCAGGTCGACTGGACGTCCTTGGCACAGGACTACGAGTTGGAAGGCCTGCCGTACGGCCCCTGAGCCCCCGGCCGACCGCTGCCGCTCTCCCCCGTGCCCCTGCCCGCCTCCGTCTCGTCCTTCTGCCACGGCCGGACCCCCAGCTCGCCGGTGGTGCCGAGGTCGAGGTGCGGGGCGACCGTCACCGGGTCGGACCCGGCCTCGGCCCGGACCCTGACGTAGGGCACGGTCACCGCCTCGCCGAACTCGGTGGTGTTGCGCCACGCCAGCCCCGACACGGCGGACTCCCCGGGCAGCAGCGTCACCGGCCGCGGCGGCCCCTCGTCCCCGCCCGCCATCGGGATGCCGTCGGTACCGCGCAGGATCTCGATCCCGTCCACCGGCCGGTGCTCGGCGTCGAGCAACTGCAGTACCGGGTAACCCTCCAGGGAGTACGTCCGGCTCCCGCAGTTCTCCAGGTGCAGCCCCACGACACGCAGCCCCATCGCCGCGTCGCCCTGGTCGGCGGTCAGCCGCAGCCCGGACGCCGGGCAGGAACTCGCGGGCGCCGGCGCCTCGTCGGAGGGCACCCGCTCCACGTCGAGGATCCGCACCCGCCCGGCATCGAGCGCCCCGCCGCCCGGATACGCACCGTGCTCAAGAGTCCTCCGCACGGTCTTCCCCGCCCCCACGGAGGCCACCGTCTCCTCGACGTTCGACATCGCCCGGCCCTGCTCGTCCATCAGGGAGAAGGTGATGGTGTACGTGAAGGGCTCGGCCCCCGGGTTGGTCACCTCGTACTGAACGGCACACGGCCCGGCCGCTCCCCCGCCCCCCGGCAGACTGTCCGCCGTGACAGACACCCCGGGCCGCTGACTCGCCTGCCCACCGGGCGAAGCACTCCCCCCGGCCCCGTCCCGCTCCACGGTCCCGAGGACCCGGACCCCGTCCCGCTCGGCACCGGCGCCGTTCGCGCCACCGGAAGCCCCGTCGCCGGCGGCGGCACCGCCCGCACACGGCCCCTTCGTCTCCCCACCACCCCCTGCCGCGGACCCGGCGGTCTCAGTACCGCAGCCACCCAGCACAAGACCGGCCACAAGAACACCGGAGACCGCCAACACCGTGCGGAACGGGGGAATTCGCATCGCCCCACCCCACCAGCCCCACCGCACCCGGGCCATGGCGGAAGCCACACCTCCGGTCACAGCCCTGTCACAACCACAACGCCGACGGCCCCTGACCACAACACCTGGTCAGGGGCCGTCAAACACCGCGGTGGGTGTGGGATTTGAACCCACGGTGACTTGCGCCACGACGGTTTTCAAGACCGTTCCCTTAGGCCGCTCGGGCAACCCACCTGTGCGCCGTCCACCAGGGGCGGAGCGGGTACAGCGTACCGGGCCGGGGCGCCGCGCGGGGTCTGTGGTCGCCACCTGGTGCGTAGCCCCGGGACAGCGGCCCGGGGCTGCGTCGGCTCTGCTATTCCGGGATCGTCACTGCTGGGATTCCCTTTCTGTCACAGGGTGATCAGGGCGCGGCCGGCGTGCTTGGGGTCGGCCAGGGGTCTCAGCGCCAGGCGGACCAGGGCGAGGGGATTGTCGTCGCCGGCTATGCGGTTGGCGCTCAGCTCACCGCAGGAGGCGCACTGGTGGATGATCATCCACTCGCCGTCGGTGCGGACGGACATGCCCAGCGCCTCCATACGCCCACGGCAGTCCGCGTCGCGGTCCCCCGGTGTCTTCCGGTCGACGTGCAGGCTGGCCAGACAGTTCGGGCAGTGGTTGCGGTGCGCGGTGCCCGGGGCGGCCGGGGAGACGTCGAGGCGGCAGGACGTGCACCGGAAGTCGTTGGCGCGGTGGCCGCCCCGGGTGTGCAGGACGTCCTTGTGCCGCTGCGGACGCCGCCGCTGTTGCTGCCCGCGGCTGCTGTGGTTGTTGCGTGGCATGGTGCCGCTCCTTTCCTGGGAGGCGGTCAGAGTGTTCCGAACGCTTCGAGCGGGAAAGGGGGTTGGGCCAGCGGGCGGACCGCCATGCGCATCAGGATGAGCTGGTTGTCGTCGGTGCGGACCGGGTTCGAGGTCAGTTCGTCGCAGCGCACGCAGCGGTGGATCACCCTCCAGTCACCGGTGCGGAGCACGGCGATGGCGATCGGGGACATCCGGCCCTCGCAGTCGCTCGGGCCGCCCTCGACGTGGTCGAGAACGTGCCGGGAATGCAGGCAGGAGGGGCAGTGGTTGCGCGGCGCGCCGTCGGCGGCGTACGCGGACACGGTCAGCCCGCACCAGGCGCAGGCGAAGGTGCTGAGGTTGAGAGTGTTGTTGTTGGTGGTGTGGCTGGACACCCGGGTGCTCCTTGCTGGGAAGTGATCGAGACAGCAAGAGCAGGCCGAGTGGCCTCGTCAGAAGGCAGCCCGATGGCGCCGCAGGTCGGCGCACGGACAGGTCAGAGCACCGGAGGACACGTCCGGCAGCCGCCAGTGGAAGCGAGCGGCGAAAGGCGGCGGACGGTCACGCGGTGTGGCGAGGCGCACTCGGCGCGAGCCGGGTCATCAAAACACCCTCTTCTGGGGCGCAGGGGCCCATAACGAATCAGAACGATCAGTTGAGGTTAACAGGGCACCTTCCGGCGGCGTCAACGCATTATTCCGCCCGTGCGGGGCTCAGGCGCGGTGTGCGGGGCGGGCCGCGGCCCAGGCCGCCTCGATCATCGGGAAGATCTCGTCGAGGGCGGCCTCGGGATCGGGGGCCTCGCGGGACAGCGAGTAGGCGTCGATCACGAACCTCGCGAGGGTGCGGGCGGCGGTTTCGCTCCGGGTGAGGGTGGCGTCGGCGGCGATGGCCGTGGCCAGGGCCTCCGCGTGGCGCAGGCGGACCGATTCGTCGTACTTCCGCAGGGCGGGGGACCCGTCGATCATGCGCCAGATCGGGGCCGCGCTGTCCGCGGTGCAGTGCCGGACCAGGGCCAGGATCTCGCGGCGCAGAGCGGGGATCAGCGGCTCGTGCGGGGCCCGGTCGGTGACCGCCCGCGTGAGGCGGTGCTCGAAGTCCTCGTCCTGCTCGAAGACCAGGGCCTCTTTCGAGGCGAAGTGGGAGAAGAGCGTGGTGACGGCCACGTCGGCCTCGGCGGCCACGTCACGGATGCCCACCGCGTCGTACCCGCGTTCCAGGAAGAGCCGCAGCGCGGTGTCGGCGATCTTCTGGCGGGTCGCGGCCTTTTTGCGCTCGCGGCGGCCCGACTGCTGCACGGTCATGACGCGAAGGCTAGCAGGTAGGAAACAGTAACCGTTATGAAAAGCTATCCGGTAGTGCTACGTTCGGCGGCATGAGGAAAGTGAGCTTCGCCGAGTTCGGCGGTCCGGACGTTCTGCAACTGGTCGACGCCGAGGAGCCCCACGCGGGGCCTGGTCGGATACGCATCGCCGTACGGGCGGCGGGCGTGAATCCCGTCGACTGGCGGGTCAGGGAAGGGCAGGTGCTGGGGGCCCATCCGGTCGAGTTGCCCTCCGGGGTCGGGCTGGACGCCGCCGGTGTGGTGGACGAGGTGGGCGAGGGGGTCACCGGGGTCGAGGTCGGGGACCGGGTGTTCGGCGAGGGCGCCGACACCTACGCCGAGTTCGCCGTGCTCGGGGCCTGGGCGCGGATGCCGGAGGGGCTGAGCTTCGAAGAGGCGGCCGGGTACCCCTCCGTGGTGGAGACCGCGCTGCGCGTCATTCGGGAGGTCGGTGTGCTCCCCGGGCAGACGCTGCTGGTCAGCGGGGCTTCGGGGGGAGTCGGGTCGGCGGTGCTGCAGATCGCCCGCGAGCGCGGTGTCACGGTGATCGGTACGGCCGGTGCCGCCAACCAGGAGTACCTGCGCGACCTCGGTGCCGTCGCCACGACGTACGGCGAGGGCTGGGTCGAGCGGGTGCGGCGGCTCGGCGATGTCGACGCCGCTCTCGACCTGGCCGGTTCGGGTGTGATCCGGGAGTTGGTCGAGCTGACCGGGAGTCCGGAGCGGGTCGTCAGCATCGCCGATCTGGGGGCGCCCGAGTTCGGCGTCCGGTTCTCCGGTGTGGCCGGAAGCGTGCCGGCGGCGCTCACCGAGGCCGTCGACCTGATCTCTCGCGGGAAGCTCCACATCCCGGTCGAGAAGTCGTACTCACTCGCCGAGGCCGCGTCGGCGCACATCGACAGCCAGGCCGGTCATACGCGCGGGCGCCGGGTCCTCGTGATCTGAGCCTGCCCGAAGCGCAGCGCGGTGTCCGGTCCCGCGGGCCCGGCCGCCTGCCTCACCGAAACGCACTTCGCCACCGGAGCCCGGCCCCGGTGGCGAAGTACGTGATCGTGGTGTGCGGAGAGCGGCGTCAGTCGTCGCCGAGCTTCGAACCCAGGGTGACCTCGGCGGTGTGCTGCTTGCCGCCGCGCTGGTAGGTGACGGTGACCTCGTCGCCGGGCTTGTGGGTCCAGATCTCGCCGATCAGGGTCGGGCCACTGTCGATCACCCGGTCGTCGAGCTTGGTGATGACGTCACCGGGCTTGAGGCCGGCGTCGTCGGCGGGGCCGCCCTTCTCGACCGGGTCGGAGCCGCCCACGCCCTGCTCGGTGAGCTTGGCGCCGTTCGTCGTCTCCTCCAGGGAGACGGAGGCGCCGATCTTCGCGTACACCGGCTTGCCGTTCTTGATCAGCTGCTGGGCGACGAACTTCGCCTGGTTGACCGGGATCGCGAAGCCCAGGCCGATGGAGCCGGCCTGGCCGGTGCCGAAGCCGCCGTTGCCGGTCGACTGGATCGCGGAGTTGATGCCGATGACGTTGCCCTGCGCGTCCAGCAGCGGGCCGCCGGAGTTGCCCGGGTTGATCGACGCGTCGGTCTGCAGGGCGCTCATGTAGGACGCCTTGCTGTCCGCGCTGCCGTCGCTGGAGGCCACGGGGCGGTTCTTGGCGCTGATGATGCCGGTGGTCACGGTGTTGGACAGGCCGAAGGGCGCGCCGATGGCGATTGTCGAGTCGCCGACGGCCACCTTGTCGGAGTCGCCGAGGGGGAGCGGGTTCAGGTCCGAGGGGGCGTTCTCGAGTTTGATGACCGCGACGTCGTAGCCCTGGGCGTGGCCGACCACCTCGGCGTCGTACTTCTTGCCGTCGGGGAAGGTCGCGCTGAGCTTGCCGCCGTCGACCGCCTCCGCCACCACGTGGTTGTTGGTGACGATGTGGCCTTCCTTGTCGAAGACGAAGCCGGTGCCGGTGCCGCCCTCGCCGTTGCTCCCCTCGGCCTGGATGGTGACCGTGCTGGGCAGCGCCTTGGCCGCCACGCCGGCGACGGTGCCCGCCTCACGCTTGACCGAGCCGCCGGTGTCGGAGGCAGAGACCGTGGTGGAGCCGCCCTCGTCGTTGTTCCTGGCCAGGGTGTAGCCGAGGCCGCCGCCCAGGCCGCCCGCGACCAGCGCGGCGATCAGGACACCGGCGAGCACACCACCACGTCCGCGGCCCGGCTTCGGTGCGGGCTGCTGGTACGAGGCGCCCCAGCCACCCGCGCCCCAGCCGCCGGCCCCTTCACCGGGGCCTTCGCCGAAGCCGTTGCCGTTACCGGTGCCGTGGCCGTTACCGGTGCCGTGGCCAATGCCGGCGCCGGTGCCGGTGCCTGTGCCGTTGTCGCTGGGGAAGCTGCCGCCGTAGCCGTTGTCTCCGCCCGCGCCGTACGTCGGGGTCGGCGTCGGGGTGGCGGCCGACTGCGCCGGGGTGCCGGGCGGCTGGGGCGGGGGCCACGAGGCGTCGGGAGCCGTGGAGCCGTCGGACGCCGGGTCCGGGGCCTGGGCGGGGGAGCCGCCGGGGCCTCGGGGGTGGCCGCCGGGGGCTGCTGCGGCGCGGGGGGCTGGGCGGAGGCAGCGGGAGCATCCACCGGCACGGGAGGTGCGGACGGGGCGGGGGGTACCGCGGTGCCCTCGTTCTCGGTGCTCACAGCTTTTCTCCTCGTTCCACGGCTGTTTGTCGCTCACCCTGGTCGCGCTCAGCCACGCTCACGCGCTGCTCCACGGTCCGGCGCGATGCGGATGTGCTGGTGATTTTGTATGCCATCAGCTTTTCCCACGGGCCGTCAGAGCACCATAAGCGGTTGCTGTGGGTCCCCGACCGTCCTTTACATAGGTCATCAAAGACTAAACGGACACGTTGCCCTTTCCGCCGATGGCACGTCTACCCGCCCGCGGTGGCACCATGACGCGGTGACCCACGCACGACAGCACCGGATTCAGGTCGTCGCCCACCGCGGTGCCTCCGAGGAGGCGCCCGAGCACACCCTGGCCGCGTACCGGAAGGCGATCGAGGACGGGGCGGACGCCCTGGAGTGCGATGTGCGCCTGACCGCCGACGGCCACCTCGTCTGCGTCCACGACTGGCGCGTCAACCGTACGTCGAACGGCCGCGGCGCGGTGTCCGCGCTGGAGCTCGCCGACCTCGCCGCCCTGGACTTCGGCGCCCGCCGGACCCGGGAGTTCTGGCGCACCCGCGACGAGCAGCCCGACTGGGAGCACCGGCCCGAGGACCGGGAGGAGACCTCCGTCCTGACCCTGGAGCGCCTGCTGCAACTGGTCGCCGACGCGGGTCGGCGCGTGGAGCTGGCCATCGAGACCAAGCACCCGACCCGCTGGGCGGGGCAGGTGGAGGAGCGGCTGCTGCTGCTCCTGAAGCGGTTCGGACTCGACGCCCCGGACTCGGCCGAGGACTCCCCGGTGCGGGTGATGAGCTTCTCGGCGCGGTCGCTGCACCGGGTGCGGGCCGCGTCGCCGACGCTCCCGACGGTCTATCTGATGCAGTTCGTCTCGCCCCGGCTGCGCGACGGGCGGCTGCCCGCGGGTGTCCGGATCGCGGGCCCCTCGATGCGGATCGTGCGCAATCACCCGGCCTACATCGAGCGCCTGAAGCGGGCCGGCCACCAGGTGCACGTATGGACGGTGAACGAGACCGCGGACGTGGATCTCTGCTCCGACCTGGGCGTGGACGCCATCATCACCAACCGGCCGCGCGCGGTCCTGGACCACCTCGGCCGCTGATTCGTCCACGGCTCTTGACCCGGCGGCCCCGCTGCCCCATTCTCCGGTCTCGGCCACACCGACCAGATCCAGCCAAGTGACTACAGGGAGTGCTCCGGCGCGTTCGGTACGTGTTCGACCGTGTCGAATGCGTCACCGTGCGGGGTTCGGCCGGTTTCCGGCTCAGGGCGATGGGGCATCCACACCGTGGCGTGGGGCGAAGGAGGTCTCGGGGGTGGCGTTGGTGGTGGCACAGGAAGTGCCCACGTCGTCGAGCATGGCCGTGCCCCATGGCCCTGCGGGCGTGGGGGAAGCGAGACACCGCATGCGTGATCAGTTGCGCAGGGGTGGCGTGGCGGAATCGGTCATCGACGACGCCGTACTGGTCCTTTCCGAGCTGTTGAGCAATGCGTGCAAGCACGGTCGCCCGCTGGGCGACGCCCTGGCCGGGGACGGCGACGTCCGGGCCGCGTGGCAGGTGGACGCGGGCGGCCGACTGCTGGTGGAGGTCACGGACGGCGGCGGCCCGACCCGCCCGGCTCCGGCGACCCCCTCGGTCACCGCGCACGGCGGCCGCGGGCTGAACATCATCACGGCGCTGGCCGACGACTGGGGCGTACGGGACGACGCCCGCGGGGAAGTCACGGTCTGGGTCGTCGTCCACGACGACGTGCACGACCCCGACGCCGGGCACCGGCGCGACGACTTCGCCGCCCGCATCTCGGCACCGGCGGTGTCGGAGATCCCCGGCCTGGACTTCGCCGACGCCTTCGACGACTTGGGGTGACCGGCCTCCGGACGGGACGACCGGGGGTGACCGGCCTCCCGACGGGACGACCCCGGGTTGACCGGCCTCCCGACGAGCGACCCTGGGGTGACCCGGCCTCCCGACGGGACGACCCTGGGGCGACCGGCCCCCCGGCGACCGGTGGGCCCACCCGCCGCTCGACGACCGAGGACGACCCGCCATACGACGGCCAAGGGCGACGGCTGCCCAGGAGCCCGAGCGGTCCGGCCGTTGGACGGCCCGAGCCCACCCGCCGTACGGCGACCCGGGCTGGCCCGCCTCACGACAACCGGCCCCCTCCCGATGGCCGGAGCCGACCCACCGTGCGGCGACCAGGGCCCGCCCTCTTCTCCACGGCCGAGGCCGGCCCGCCCCTCGGCGGCCGGATCCGACCCGTCGTCCGACGGGCCCGGGTCGTCCCGTTCGACGGTCCGGCCGACCCCTTCGACGCCCCGGGCCGGCCCGGCGGCCCGCGTTCCGTGTGGGGCGGGGCGAGTTGTCCACAGGCGGCCCGTCGTCCACAGGGTCCCGTCGGCCGGTGTGGGAACGGCTAGGCTCGCGCCCGTACGAGTAGAGCCGTAACCGGGAGACACCCACGATGGCCAAGAAGCGACCCCAGACCAAGGCCAAGCGGCCCCAGCTCGACGATGCCGAGGTCCCGGTCGTCGGTGCCCGCGAGCCCTGCCCCTGCGGCAGCGGCCGCCGGTACAAGGCCTGTCACGGCCGGACCGCCGCGCAGGCCACGACCGCGCTGGTGCAGCGCCCGTTCGAGGGGCTGGCCGGTGAGTGCGACTGGGTGGCGCTGCGGGAGCTGGTGCCGGCGGCCACGGTCGAGCTGACCCTGCGGGACGGGCTGCCCGAGGGCGTGCCCTCCGTCACGCTGGCCACGGTGCTGCCGATGGCCTGGCCCGCGCTGCGCCGCGACGACGGCTCGGTCCTGCTCGGCCTGCAGAACGACACGGCGTCCGGCGACATCAGCCGCGACCTCGCCGACACCCTCGCGCGTGCGCTGACCGCCGACCCGGGCACCCCGGTGCAGGGTCGCCGCGCGCCGGCCGACGGTCCGCGACTGCAGGACCTGCTCGCGCCCGAGGGTGCCTTCGAGCCAGAGGTGCACTCGGGCTTCGAGTTCTGGGTGCCGGACCCGGAGAACGCCACGCCGGACGTCACCGCCTCCCTGGAGCGGGCCAACGCCGCGGCCATCCCGACCGTCCGGCTGCAAGGGGTCGACGCCGCCTACTGGTGCGAGACCCCGGACAAGAACCACCTGCGCTGGGTCATGCCGCACGAGGAGGAGCGGCTTCTGGACGCTCTGGCCCGGCTGCACGCGGCGGGCCGGTCGTCCCTCGGCGAGGGCACCCGCCTGGTCGGCTCCTTCCGCGCCCACGGTCTTACGGTGCCGGTGTGGGACCTGCCGAGCGAGGTCACCGCGCAGGACATCGAGAAGCCGGCCGCGGAGTTCGCCGAGCGGCTCGCCGAAGCGCTGGCCACGGATGCTCCGCTCACGCACGACGAGCGCCGGGCACGCGGCGGACTGACCAACCGACAGGTCACGCTCAGCTGACGCACAGCCGCACCGCCCGCCTCCGGCTGACCGACCGGTCAGCCGGAGCGGCGGTCCGTGGACGGTGACACCGGTCACAACTCCCGGTGAAGACAGGCCAGTCGGTGACCGGAAAACAGGAGATCGAATTTGCTAACCGCCGATCTCTTGTTACCGTTCCAGTAGCCCGGTTGCTGGTGCATCCCCCGTCGCCAGCAACCGGGTCTTTTCATGCCCCCGGTCGCACACGCGCCGCAATCGCCGGTCAACTCCCCGTTCCCGCAGGGTGGTTGCTCCCACCCTCCGCACCGCTCCCGGCACGCAGCAGCAGCGGCCCGTAACCGGCCCGGCGCGCGAACTCCGCGACCGCGGAGTACCCCGCCAACCCGCCGCGGCCCGCGCCGCCGGTGCTCTCCGGCGGCGTCTCGCAGGTGCCCGGCTCGTCCTCGGCGCCCACCGCGCAGCGCATCCGCACGCTGCGCCCGTCGGGCCCCATGAGGCTCAGCACGCTCTCGAGCGGGCCGCCGGTGGCGTTGCGGTAGTAGGTCCGCGCCCAGGTCTCCGCACCCCGGGCCAGGACACAGGTCTGCGCCTCGACGCCTGCGGGGGAGGTGAGTTCGGGGCCGCAGCGCGCGGCCAGCGCCGGGCCGGGCGGCAGCGGCGAACGGGCGGGGGCGGCCCCCTCCGTGGCCGGGACCGCGGACGCCTTGCCGTCACCGCCCCGGGCGAGGAGCGGGACCGTCACCGCGGACTCCCCGTCCGTGTCGTCGCCGGGAGGCCCCGCGGACGCCACCGCGAACGGCAGTACGACCGCGCACACCACGATCCCCGCGAGCCCGTACAGACGGATCCGCCGTCGGTCCGGCCCACCGCGGCACGTCCCGGCGCGCTGCGGTCCGACGGCGCGGTGCTCCCCTGCATGAAGCGGCATGGGGCGGACGATAACGACCGAGGGCGGGCGCGGACCCGGCGCGCGCCGGGCACCCCTACAACTCGGGCGCGCTCACACCCGTACGAGTGAGGGCGTCGACCACCGCGTCCACCACGGCCTCCACGTCGGGCACCCAGGGCGAGGCGGAGCCGGGCAGCGGCGCCCGCTCCCAGCGGACGGTGCCGGTGCCGGTCTCGGACGGGGGCAGCGCGAGGTAGCCGCCCTCGCCGTGGAAGCGCAGGGAGCCGGGGACGAAGTCCTTGGCGTAGAGCAGCTCCCCCAGCTGCTCCATGGAGTAGGGCTTCACCAGCAGCGCCCAGCGCGCGGGCGAGGCGACGACCGGGCCGAGCCGGAGCCCGGCGCGGTCGAGCGCGGCGAGGGCGTGGGCGGCCGAGCAGGGCGGGCAGGGAGACTGCGCACGGGGCGCCGCCCCCGGTGGCCAGCACGATCGGCGCGGCCGGCCGGTTGGCCCACCACCAGCGCACCATGCGCGCGTCGGTGGTCGCCGCGAGGAGGCCGGGGTCGAAGGGATGAGCGCCCGGCACCGGGCACTCGGGGTCGGGGCAGCCGCAGCGCGACCGCGACCGCGGGTCCGCCACCGCGCCCGGGAGTACGGGCCACTGCCATTGTGTCGCGTAGGTCAGGGCCGCGCCGATCAGCTCAGGCTGCCCGTCGTCGTGCTGGGACAGGAGCCTGCGTCGCCTTCCGAGGATCTCGCGCATGAGCGCTCGTTCCTTTCCGTTGCACGCCTGGCAACACCGTGGTCACTTCACACCATGTGTCGATCACTTCGCTGTGCGTTGCTGGTGGCGCATCACACCCCTGCCGAGGGGCGCTCCCACGAGGAACACCTCCGCCAAGGGCAAGGGAAACCCCTGTGGGTCGAGCACGGTCGAGCACTGACTTCGTCCGTGACGGTACCGGCCACCGCGTCTGGCAGAAGCAAGGGCGTGGCGCGGGGGTGGCGAAGTCTGGCGTTTTGCCGTCGCGCGTATTTCTCTTCGCCTCCGCCACGGGAGGATGGGGCACGGTCGTCGGTGGATAGGACGCCCGGGTCCGTCGCCGGGTTCCAGGTGGCCCCCAACCACCCCCGGCCTTCTCCGAGTACGTACCCATCACGACCGCTGTGACGCTCCGTGAAGCACCCCCAGTCGACCGCAACAAGGCGTCCTCCGGGGCAGTTTCAAGCCAATTTCGCTTTTCCGCAAGGGGTCGAGAAGGAGGCCGCTCACACCTCATGGACACCAGGAATCCCGGCAGGACAATGCTGGACATCCCCTTACGAGTGCGTGTACATGTGGAGACACTGCTGGCGGCGCAGAATGACATGGGGGTTTGCGATGCTTTTGAGCAGTAAGCGCCGGTCGGGAGGCCGGACGCCATGAACGCCCCGCACCCTGCGAAAGTGGCCGGAATCGATTCAACGGTCCCGTCCCCCGCACACACTGTCGCGCCCGCCGCCGCGGGCACCTCCCCGGCGGCCGAGTCCCGCCCGGCGGACGCCGCAGCCGTCACGGACGCCTCGGGCACCCCTTGTGCCCCAGGTGCCCTGCTCCAGGACCGGCTCGCCGGCTGGGTCTCGGACCTCACGACCCTGCACGAACTGACCGAACGCCTGGTCCGCACGGGCACCCTCGCCGACGGCCTCCAGGAAGTGCTGCGCGCCGGATCCGCCCTGGTCGGCGCCCGCCGCGGGCTCGTCGTGCTGGAACCGGCCGACGGCCTCGGCCCCTACACCACCGTCGGCCTCGGACTCGCCCGCGCCGATCTCGGCCACATCGAGACCGTGCCCCGAAGTGCCCTGCCCCACGGGCGGATTCTGGACGGACCGCCCCTCGCCGAGGACGGCATCGCCGAACCCGACCTGCTCGCCGAGAAGACCCTCGACCCCCGCCACCGCGAGGTCGCCGCCCGCCTCGGCTACGCCGCCAGCTACGCCCTCCCCCTGTCCGCCGAGGGCACCCCGCGCCTCGGCGCCGCCGTCTGGCTCTACGACGAGCCCGCCGAACCGGGAGAACGGCAGCGTCACCTCGCCGGCCTGTACGTCCGCTACGCCGCCCCGCACCTGGCACGCCTCCTGGAGGTCGAGCGCACCCGCACGTCCATGGCGACGATGGCCGAGGAACTGCTGCCCTCCCGGCTGCCCCGGGTGCCCGGCGTGCAGCTCGCCGCCCGGCACCGCACCGGTCCGACCGGCGGAGGCGACTGGTACGACGCGCTGCCGCTGCCCGACGCGGCGCTCGGCCTCTCCGTCGGGTCCGTCACCGGGTCGGGGCCCAGCGCGGTCGCGGCGATGGGCCGGCTGCGCGCCTCGCTGCGGGCGTACGCCGTGATGGAGGGCGAGGACCCGGTCGCCGTCCTGTCCGACCTGGAGCTGCTGCTGCGGCTCACCGAGCCGGCCCGCTCGGCCACCGCGCTGTTCGGCTACTGCGAGCCCGCGCTGCGCCGGATCACCCTGGCCGGCGCCGGGCACAGCCCGCCCCTGCTGATCGGGGAGCGGCGCACCGAGTTCGTCGAGACCTCCCTCTCCGCGCCGCTCGGCATGCTCGCCTGCTGGGAGGCGCCCAGCGTGGAGCTCCAGACCGAACCCGGAGAGACGGTTCTGCTCTACACCGACGGGCTGCTGCACCGCACCGGCGACCCGGCCGACCGCGCCTTCGCCCGGCTGCACGCCGCGGCGGCCGGCGTCTCCCGGGCCGCCCGGCAGGACCCGGACGCGGTCGTCGAGCACGTGCTGCGCACGGTGCTGCCCGACGGGAAGGCGGAGGCGGACTCCGAGGAGGACGTCGTCCTGCTGGCCGTCAGGTTCGAATAGCGGACACTGACGCCCCGCATGCCGCGCATAACGGACGGTAGCGCACGGGGCGTAACAGGTCCTTCGGCCCTGGGCCCCCTTCCGTACGACCGTACGATGGGGGGTGGTCCAGTGCCGTATCGAGGAGGATGACCGTGGCGGAGGAGCTCACACCGGAGAATCCGGCGATCCCGGAGACCCCGGAGGAGACCGAGGAGCCCATCAAGCAGCGCAAGAACGGCCTGTACCCGGGCGTGTCCGACGAGCTGGCCGAGAACATGAAGTCCGGCTGGGCCGACACCGAGCTGCACGGCCTGGAGCCCATCGCCCAGGCCGCCGAGACCGCCGCCCGCCGCGCCGCCCTGTCCGCCCGCTTCCCCGGCGAGCGCCTGGTGATCCCCGCGGGCAACCTGAAGACCCGCTCCAACGACACGGAGTACTCCTTCCGCGCCTCGGTCGAGTACGCGTACCTGACCGGCAACCAGACCGAGGACGGCGTCCTGGTCCTGGAGCCCGAGGGCGACGGCCACACCGCGACGATCTACCTGCTGCCGCGCTCGGACCGGGAGAACGGCGAGTTCTGGCTGGACGGGCAGGGCGAGCTGTGGGTCGGCCGCCGCCACTCCCTGGCCGAGGCCGGAGAGCTGTACGGGATCCCCGCCTCCGACGTCCGGGAGCTGGCCGACAGCCTGCGCGAGGCCACCGGCCCCGTGCGTGTCGTGCGCGGCTTCGACGCCGGGATCGAGGCGGCCCTGACCGACAAGGTCACCGCCGAGCGGGACGAGGAGCTGCGCGTCTTCCTGTCCGAGGCCCGACTGGTCAAGGACGAGTTCGAGATCGGTGAGCTGCAGAAGGCCGTCGACTCCACCGTGCGCGGCTTCGAGGACGTCGTGAAGGTCCTCGACCGGGCCGAGGCGACCAGCGAGCGCTACATCGAGGGCACCTTCTTCCTCCGCGCACGCGTGGAGGGCAATGACATCGGCTACGGCTCCATCTGCGCCGCGGGCCCGCACGCCTGCACCCTGCACTGGGTCCGCAACGACGGCCCGGTCCGCTCCGGCGACCTGCTGCTGCTCGACGCGGGCGTGGAGACGCACACGTACTACACCGCCGACGTGACGCGCACGCTGCCGATCAGCGGCACGTACAGCGAGCTGCAGAAGAAGATCTACGACGCCGTGTACGACGCCCAGGAGGCCGGCATCGCGGCGGTGAAGCCGGGCGCCAAGTACCGCGACTTCCACGACGCGTCCCAGCGCGTGCTGGCCGAGCGGCTCGTCGAGTGGGGCCTGGTCGAGGGCCCCGTCGAGCGCGTCCTCGAGCTGGGCCTGCAGCGCCGCTGGACGCTGCACGGCACCGGCCACATGCTCGGCATGGACGTCCACGACTGCGCCGCCGCGCGCGTCGAGTCGTACGTCGACGGCACGCTGGAGCCCGGCATGGTGCTCACCGTCGAGCCGGGCCTGTACTTCCAGGCCGACGACCTGACCGTGCCCGAGGAGTACCGGGGCATCGGCGTGCGCATCGAGGACGACATCCTCGTCACCGCCGACGGCAACCGGAACCTGTCCGCCGGGCTGCCGCGCCGGTCGGACGAGGTCGAGGAGTGGATGGCAGCGCTGAAGGGCTGACCGGCGCCCACCGTACGACGGCCGGGCACCCGCGCGGGTGCCCGGCCGTCGGTGTGTCCGGGCCCTGCCGTCACACCGCCACCAGCGGGGCGTTCTCGCGCCACTTGAGGACCTTGTCGAAGCTCACGACGGCACCGGTCCGCCCCGGCGCACTGCCGATGTGGACGTGGTCGGCGAGCTCCCGGATGAGGCACAGGCCGCGACCGCTCTCCGCCTCCGGGGACGCCGGGCGACTCGCACCGTGCGGCCCGCCCGGGGCGGGGGCGGGAAAACCGGGGCCCGCGTCGGCGACCTCGATCCGGCACCGCTCGCCGTCCAGGTAGGCCGTGACCCGGTACGCCTCGCCGGGGCCGCCGGAGCCGTCGTCCCCGCCGTGCTCGACGGCGTTCGCGCAGGCCTCGCTCAGGGCGACGGAGAGGTCGAAGGAGATGTCCGGGTCCACGCCCGCGGTCTCCATGGTGCCGATCAGCAGGCGGCGGGCCAGGGGCACGCTCGCAGCCTCGCGCCGCAAATGGAGTGACCACCAGATGCTCATGCTCCAGCCTCCCGGCCGCGGCTCGACATACCGATACGTATTGCCCCTTACGGCGTGGCGTAAGCCCGCCGCACCCGTGACACCGCTCATCTGGCGGATGCGTCGCCGCCGCCGACCGGTGTATGCGGGGAGGCTCGGAACAGAATGTGACCTTCCGCGCCTGTCCCCGCTTTCCGGTCGTACGGCACCTTGCGGACCTGCCGTACGGCGTGCGGGTCGTGAGTGCGATGATGAGCCCGCCATGACTGCCCCCCACCCGCCAACGGCGCGCTCCGGGAACGATCTCCGGATCCTGCGGGCCGCGGTGTTCGCCGCGGTCTGCGTCGTGCTGGCCGCGGCGGGGCACACCCTCGCCTCCTGTGCCACCGTTCCGCTGTGGTCGCTGGGCGCGGGGTTCCTCGGGGTGGTCCTGGTCGCCGCGCCGCTCGCCGGCCGCCGGCGCTCGCTGCCCGGCATCGCGGTACTGCTCACCGTCGGACAGACCGCGCTGCACACCCTGTTCGGCCTGGGCCAGCACGGCACCGCCGCGGCCACTGCCGCCACTGCGTCCGGTACGGCCGCCGGGTCCGGCGGCGGGGCGGGCGCGCTGTCCGACGCCTCCCTGGTCCAGCAGGCCGCACGGCTGGTCTGCGGGACCACCGCGGCGGCCATCAGCCCGACCCAGGCGCAGCGGATCCTCACCGACGCGCGGATCACGCCGGACGTCCACACGGGCGCGGGCGCGGCGCAGCATTCCGCCGACGCCCTGTCCAGCGCGGGGGCCTCCGCCGCACTGCTGCCGTCCCTGCCGATGCTGCTCGTCCACGTCCTCGCCGCCCTGGCCGCCGGCTGGCTGCTGCGGCGCGGCGACCTGGCCGTGGCCCGGCTCGTCGAACTGTCGGCGCACTCGGCCCAGTCCATGGCCGAAGCGGCCTTCGTACGCGCCCTGCGCGCGGCACTGTCCCTGGTGCGCGCCCTGCACGCAGGCCTGGCCGGCGCCCCCGGCACGGGTCCGCGTCCGCCGCGTCCCGGACTGTGGGTGCCGCCCCGGCCCCGCACCACCGCGCTCCAGCACACCGTCATCAGGCGCGGCCCGCCGAGTGACGCGTTCGCCCTCGCCGCCTGACACGACGCGACCGCCGTCCCGCTTCGGGAGGGGCCGCCGTCGTGCGGCACGCGCGCGTGCGCGCATTCCTCCCGTCACCCGGCACCGGCCCAGCACCGGTGTCCCCACGAAGCGGAGTACCCCTTCCATGAAGGCTTCCCGTATCGCCGCCGTCGGCGCCGTGTCCGGCATCGCCGTCCTCGCCCTGTCCGCCCCCGCCTTCGCGCACGTCGGCGTGCAGCCGGAGGGCGTGGCCGCCAAGGGCGGCTACGCGGTCGTCGACTTCAAGGTCCCCAACGAGCGCGACAACGCCTCCACCACCAAGCTGGAGGTCAACTTCCCCACCGACCACCCGCTGGCGTCCGTCATGCCGCAGCCGGTCCCCGGCTGGAAGGCCGAGGTCACCAAGGCCAAGCCGGCCAAGCCACTGGAGTCGCACGGCAAGCAGATCACCGAGGTCGTCACCAAGGTGACCTGGACCGCCGACGGCAAGGGTGTCGAGCCGGGCTACTTCCAGAAGTTCCCGGTCTCCATCGGCGCGCTGCCCGAGGACGCCGACCAGCTGGTGTTCAAGGCGATCCAGACGTACTCCAACAAGGAGGTCGTGCGCTGGATCGAGGTGCCGCAGGAGGGCCAGGACGAGCCCGACACCCCGGCTCCCGTGCTCAAGCTGTCCGCCGCCGAGGACGACGCCCACGGCGCGTCGGGCTCCTCGGACGCCAAGGCCGAGGACACCGGGGCGGACGCGCAGAACACCGCCGCCGACGCCTCGTCGTCGGACTCCGGCTCCGGTGACGGCAGTGACACCACCGCCCGGGTCCTCGGCATCGTCGGCATCGTCGTCGGTGCCGCGGGCGTCGCGTACGGCGTGCTGGCCGGCCGGCGGCGCAACTCCGGCGCGGCGGCCTAACAGCGCCGTGCCGGTGCGTCGGCGGGACCTCGCCGGCGCATCATCTCGTCCGGTGCGCGCCGGACTCCGTCCGTCGGTCCTCCGACGGGCCCCGGCGCGCACCGGAGCACCTCACATCTGGGACATTTTTCTATGCGCAAGAAGACGTTCGCCACGGCCGCCCTGCTCGCCGCCGCCTGCCTGACGCTGTCCGCCTGCGGCAGCGGCGCCGACAGCGACAAGCCCGTGACCGTGGTCTCCGAGGACAACAGCCAGCAGGCCGCCACCGTCCTCGACAAGCCGTTCGAGAAGCCCGACCTGGTCCTCACCGACACCCAGGGCAAGAAGTACGACCTCCGCGAGCAGACCGCCGGCAAGCCCACCCTGATCTACTTCGGCTACACCCACTGCCCCGACGTCTGCCCGCTGACCATGAACAACATCGCCGTGGCCAAGAAGCAGCTCTCCCAGGCGGAGCAGGACAAGCTCCGCGTTGTGTTCGTCAGCACCGACCCGGAGCGCGACACCCCGGCCGCGCTCGGCAAGTGGCTCAAGGGCATCGACCCGCAGATCGTCGGCCTCACCGGCGAGTTCGACACCATCCAGGCCGGCGCCCGCACGCTCGGCATCTCGATCGACCCGCCGACCAAGGACAAGGACGGCAAGATCGTCTCGACCCACGGCACCCAGGTCGTCGCCTTCTCCCCGAAGTCCGACGCGGGCTACGTCCTGTACGGCGAGGACGCCACGGTCGACGACTACACCAAGGACCTCCCCAAGCTCATCAAGGGGGAGAACCCGTGAGGCGGCCCGCGGGAGGTCCCGTGAGGCGGCCCGCGGGAGGTCCCGTGAAGCGGCCCGCGGGAGGTCCCGTGGGGCGGCGCCCCGCACTCGCCGCCGTAGCGGTGATCGGCGCCCTCGCACTCGCGGGGTGCGGCGGCTCGGACTCCGGCGCCGACTCCGCGTCCTCCGGCGCCGAACTCTCGGTCGACGCCGCCTACATACCGCAGCCGGTGTCCGACTCGATGGCGGCCGGGTTCCTCACGATCACCAACGAGGGCGACTCGGCCGACGAACTGACCTCCGTCACCAGCGAGGCCGGCGAGGTCACCGTGCACGAGACCGTCGACGGGACCATGAAGGAGGTCGACCGCCTCGAGGTCCCCGCGCACGGTCAACTCGTGTTCAAGAGCGGCGGGAACCACCTGATGTTCGAGAAGCTGAAGCAACAGCCGAAGCAGGGACAGTCCGTCGCCGTCGAACTGCACTTCGCCCACGCCGACCCCGTCACGGTCAAGCTGCCCGTGAAGGCGGCCACCTACCAGCCCGCCACCGGACACTCCGGGCACTCCGAAGACTCCGGACACTGAGGGAGGGACCACCTTGACGCAGACCATCGCCCCGCGCCTGCGGACCCTGGTGCTGCTGCTCGTGGCCGCGGCCTGCGCGCTGCTGGCCGGCGCCGGACCGGCCTCCGCACACGCCGCGCTGACCGGCAGCGACCCCCGGGAGGGGGCGGTGGTCGACACGGCTCCGGCCCAGGTGTCGCTCACCTTCTCCGAGTCGGTCTCCACGGACGACGACTCACTGCGCGTCCTCGATCCCAAGGGCAAGCGCGTCGACGACGGCAAGCCGTCCGGCACGGGCGGCACCACGTACTCCGTGAAACTGCACGCCGGGCTGCCCGACGGCACGTACACCGTGACCTACCAGGTCGTCTCCGCCGACAGCCACCCGGTCGCCGGCGCCTACACCTTCTCCGTCGGCGCCCCCTCCGAGACCTCGGTCACCGTCTCCGGGCCGTCGGCCGGCGGCGGCTTCGTCGGCGGGTTGTACGGCGTCGGACGGTACGTGTCGTACACCGGGTTCGCGGTCCTGGTGGGCGGCGCGGCCTTCGTCCTCGCCTGCTGGCCGCGCGGCTCCGGGGTGCGCGTCCTGCAGCGGGTCGTCGTCTCCGGGTGGCTCGCGCTGACCGCCGCCACCCTCCTGCTCCTCCTGCTGCGCGGCTCGTACACCGGTTCCGGGAAGTTCGCCGACGTCTTCGACCTCAACCTGCTCGGCGAGGTGCTGCAGACCAAGCCCGGCGCCGCGCTGGTCTCCCGGCTGCTGCTGCTCGCGGCGGCCGCGCTGTTCATCGCCGTGCTCTTCGGCGCGTACGACAAACGGGAGGACGAGGAGAAGCGGGACCTCACCTTCGGGCTCGCGGTCGGCGGGAGCGTCGTGGCGGCGGGCCTCGCGGCGACCTGGGCGATGTCCGAACACGCCTCCGTCGGCCTCCAGGCCGGGCTCGCCATGCCGGTCGACGTCGTCCACCTGATCGCCGTCGCCACCTGGCTCGGCGGGCTCACCGCGCTGCTCGTCGCCCTGTACCGCGCTCCGGCGGACACACCGGTGCCCGCCCTCGCCGTACGCCGGTTCTCGCGCGTCGCCTTCGGCAGCGTGATCGCGCTGGTGGTGACCGGCACCTACCAGTCCTGGCGCCAGCTCGGCTCCTGGACGGCCTTCACCGACACCCGGTACGGGCAGCTGCTCCTGGTGAAGATCGGGCTCGTCGCCGTACTCGTCGGCGTCGCCTACTTCTCGCGGCGGTGGACGGCACAGCTGGCGGAGGCGGCACCCGCCGTCGCTGGGGCTGCGGCTGCACGGCGCGCGGAGAAGGGGGCCGGGAAGGCGGGCACGAAGGCGGGCACGAAAGCGTCCGGAAACGCGTCCGCGAAGGCGGGCACGAAGGCGCCCGGGAACGCGAAGGTCGCCCAGAAGGAGTCCGGCACCGCGAAGGCGTCCGGCACCACGAAAGGCTCCGGCACCGCGAAGGGCTCAGGCGGCTCCCAGCGTGCCGCACAGCTCGCCCGGCAGCGCGCGGCCGTGGACGCCGCCCGGCAGAAGCGGCAACGGGACGCCGATCCGAACCGCTTCGGACTGCGCCGCTCCGTGCTCGCCGAGGCGGGCATCGCGGTCGTCCTGCTGGTGGTGACCACCGTCCTGACCCAGACCGAGCCGGGCCGCACCGAGGAGGAGGCCAAGGCCGCCGGCGGGTCCTCCGCGGCCGCCTCCGCGCCCTCCACCGGCGCGGTGACCCTGGACATGCCCTTCGACACCGGCGCCCAGAACGGCAAGGGAGTCGTACGGGTCGAACTCGACCCCGCCCGGGTCGGCGCCAACGACATGCACCTCTACGTCGAGCGCCCGGACGGGACCGCCTTCGACATTCCCGAGGTGAAGGTGGCCCTCACCCAGAAGGCCAAGGACATCGGGCCGCTGCCCGTCGCCCCCGACCACATCACCACCGGCCACTGGTCGGCGAGCGGAGTGCAGATCCCGATGGCCGGAGACTGGGAAGTCGCCCTCACCGTGCGGACCTCCGACATCGACCAGGTCACCATCTCCAAGAACACGCAGATCGGCTGAACCGCACCATGCCCGACCAGTCCATTCCGCAGACCCGGGACCCCGAGGCGACCCGCGGGACGCCCGGACCGCTCGACTCCGACAGCCCCGGGGCAGTCACCGCCCCGGAGGGCGTATCGCGCCGGCGGCTGCTGGGCACCGCCGGTGCCACCGGGCTCGTCCTCGGCGCGGCGGGCGCCGCCGCGGGATACGCCGCCGCACCCTCGTCCGCCGCCACCCCCCTCACCTCGCTCGGCAGCGAGCGGGCAATGTTTCACGGGAAACATCAGCCCGGCATCACCACTCCCATGCAGGCCCGCGGGCACCTCGTCGCCTTCGACCTCACGGCGGGCGCCGGGCGCAAGGAGGCCGCCGCGCTGCTGCGCCGCTGGTCCGACACGGCCCGGCGGCTGATGGCGGGCGAGCCGGCCGGCAGCCGTGACACGGACGTGGCCCGGGACGCCGGGCCCTCCTCGCTGACGGTCACCTTCGGGCTCGGGCACAGCTTCTTCGGCCGGACCGGGCTGGAGAAGCAGCGCCCGGTCGCGCTCGACCCGCTCCCCGACTTCTCCTCCGACCACCTCGACAAGAACCGCAGCAACGGCGATCTGTGGGTGCAGATCGGCGCCGACGACGCGCTGGTGGCCTTTCACGCCCTGCGCGCGATCCAGCGGGACGCCGGGGCCGCCGCCCGGGTCCGCTGGCAGATGAACGGCTTCAACCGTTCCCCCGGCGCCACCGCCCACCCCATGACCGCCCGCAACCTCATGGGCCAGATCGACGGCACCCGCAACCCGAAGCCCGGCGAGGCCGACTTCGACCGGCGGATCTTCGTCCCCGAGGAGCCCGAGGCCGGGAAGGGCGGTCCGGCCTGGATGGCGAACGGCTCCTACGTCGTCGTACGCCGCATCCGCATGCTCCTCGACGACTGGGAGGAACTGTCGGTAAAGGCGCAGGAGGAGGTCATCGGGCGCCGGAAGTCCGACGGGGCACCGCTGTCCGGAGGGAGCGGGGCCACCGAGTCGACGGAGATGGACCTGGAGAAGACGGACGGGTCCGGAGAACTCGTCGTTCCGATCAACGCCCACGCCCGGATCACCCGCCCCGACCAGAACGGCGGCGCGGCGATGGTCCGCCGGCCCTTCTCGTACCACGACGGCTTCGACGCCGACGGTGTCCCGGACGCCGGGCTGCTCTTCGTCTGCTGGCAGGCCGATCCGCTGCGGGGTTTCGTGCCCGTGCAGCGCAAGCTGGACCGGGGCGACGCGCTGTCGCAGTTCATCCGGCACGAGGCGAGCGGCCTGTTCGCGGTGCCGGGCGGGGCGGCGGAGGGAGAGTACGTGGGTCAGCGGCTGCTGGAGGGGTGAATCCGGGGGCGCGTCACCCCGCGGAGGGGCTTGTGCGAGACGCGTGAGCCGGGTGTCCCGGGGCCCATTAGGGTGAGGACATGCCAGCCAGTTACGCGTATCTCGGCCCTGAAGGCACCTTCACCGAAGTCGCCCTGCGCACGCTCCCGGAGACGGCGACCCGGGAACTGGTCCCGTACGTCTCCGTGCAGTCCGCGCTCGACGCGGTGCGCACCGGCGAGGCCGAGGCCGCGTTCGTGCCGATCGAGAACTCCGTCGAGGGCGGCATCACCACCACCCTCGACGAGCTGGTCGCCGGCCAGCCGCTGATGATCTACCGCGAGGTGCTGCTGTCCATCACCTTCGCGCTGCTGGTCCGGCCCGGCACCAAGCTGTCGGACATCAAGACGGTCACCGCCCACCCGGCCGCACAGCCCCAGGTCCGCAACTGGATCAAGGCGCACCTCCCGGACGTCGCCTGGGAGTCGGCCGCCTCCAACGCGGACGGTGCCCGACTGGTGCAGGAGGGGCGGTACGACGCCGCCTTCGCCGGTGAGTTCGCCGCGGAGCGCTACGGTCTCGAGGTGCTGGAGGCCGACATCCACGACGCGGAGAACGCCCAGACGCGCTTCGTGCTGGTGGGCCGCCCGGCCCGGCCCGCGGCGCCGACCGGGGCGGACAAGACGTCCGTCGTGCTCTGGCAGCGCGACGACCACCCCGGCGGCCTGCGCGATCTGCTGGGCGAGTTCGCCACCCGGGGCGTCAACCTGATGCTGCTGCAGTCCCGGCCCACCGGTGCGGGTATCGGCAACTACTGCTTCTGCATCGACGCCGAGGGGCACATCTCCGACCGGCGGGTGGCCGACGCCTTGATGGGCCTGAAGCGGTCCTGCCTCCAGGTGCGCTATCTGGGTTCGTATCCGCGTGCGGAGGTCACGCCCGCCGATGTGGACGCTCTGCGCCCGGGCACCTCGGACGAGGCGTTCGCGGCGGCGGCGGACTGGGTGGCGCGCTGCCAGGACGGCCGGTTCTGACCGTCGGGCCTATCTGCTGATTTTCGTTGTCCACAGAAGTTATCCACAGGTCCGCTTCTCGACCTGGGGACAAGTCGACAACGAAGGGGCATTCAGTCGACATATCCGCCTACGGCCCCCCGCTTCGCCCACAGGGGCCCAGGTCACCCTTCGTCCACCTGTTTCTTGCACCCCATTCTCCGGAGTGACACCGGGTGCCCCGTTTCCACTCGAAAGTGGGGGCCTGGAGGGTTTGGACGGCATGACTTCCGGAATGAGGAATGATCACTTCCGTGCATCCACAGATCTTTCGCACAGCCTGTGGATAACTTTTCCGGACGGTGGACTCCTGTGGACAATCACGCCCCAAGTCCCGTTCTCCACAAGGAAATCCGGTCAACCCGGCGCCCGTGCGGCGCCTCGATCCGGGGACTCCGCAGTGCTTCATTGACCCGCCGAAGGGGAGGTGCGCCCCGCGTACGGCAATAGCGGGTCGAGACCCGACACCACGCACCGGTAGCCTTGACCGCGTGATTGACCTTCGCCTGCTCCGTGAGGACCCCGACCGTGTGCGCGCCTCGCAGCGCGCCCGTGGAGAGGACGTCGCGCTCGTCGACTCCCTCCTGTCCGCCGACGAACGGCGCAGGTCGTCCGGCGTCCGCTTCGACGAGCTGCGCGCCGAGCAGAAGGGCCTCGGCAAGCTGATCGGCAAGGCCGCCGGGGACGAGAAGGCCGAGCTGCTCAAGCGGGCCGAGCAGCTCAAGACCGACGTCAGGGCCGCCGACGCCGAGCGCGACGCGGCCGACGCCGAGACCCAGGAGCTGCTCCAGCGGCTCGGCAACCTCGTCCACCCCGACGTGCCCGTCGGCGGCGAGGAGGACTTCGTCACGCTGGAGACGCACGGCACGCACCGCGACTTCGCCGCCGAGGGCTTCGAGCCCAGGGACCACCTGGAGCTGGGCCAGCTGCTCGGCGCCATCGACGTGGAGCGCGGCGCGAAGGTCTCCGGCTCGCGCTTCTACTTCCTGACCGGCGTGGGCGCCCTCCTGGAGCTGGCGCTGGTCAACGCGGCGATCGCACAGGCCACGGCGGCCGGCTTCACGCCGATGCTGACCCCGGCCCTGGTGCGCCCGCAGTCGATGGCCGGCACCGGCTTCCTCGGCCAGGCCGCCCAGGACGTCTACCACCTCGACAAGGACGACCTGTACCTGGTCGGCACGTCCGAGGTGCCGCTCGCCGCGTACCACATGGACGAGATCCTGGACGGCGACCGCCTGCCGCTGCGCTACGCCGGCTTCTCGCCCTGCTTCCGCCGCGAGGCGGGCTCGCACGGCAAGGACACCCGGGGCATCTTCCGTGTGCACCAGTTCGACAAGGTCGAGATGTTCTCCTACGTCCTCCCCGAGGACTCGCAGGCCGAGCACCAGCGCCTGCTGGAGTGGGAGAAGCAGTGGCTGACGTCGCTGGAGCTGCCGTTCCGGGTGATCGACGTGGCCTCGGCCGACCTGGGCTCCTCGGCCGCGCGCAAGTACGACTGCGAGGCGTGGATCCCGACCCAGGGCAAGTACCGCGAGCTGACCTCGACCTCGGACTGCACCGAGTTCCAGTCCCGCCGGCTGTCGATCCGCGTCCGCGAGGGCAAGAAGGTGCGCCCGCTGGCCACGCTCAACGGCACGCTGTGCGCCGTTCCGCGCACCATCGTGGCGATCCTGGAGAACCACCAGCAGGCCGACGGCTCGGTCCGCGTTCCCGAGGTGCTGCGCCCGTACCTGGGCGGCCGGGAGGTCCTGGAGCCGGTGGCCAAGTGACTGACACCGGCACCGCCACGGTCCCAGGCACCGGTTCCGCCGGGGGCTTCCCCTACCGGCTGATCGCCACCGACCTCGACGGCACACTGCTGCGCGGCGACGACACGATCTCGCGGCGCACCCGTGACGCGCTCGCCGCGGCCACCGCGGCGGGTGCCGCCCACATCGTGGTCACCGGGCGGGCGGTGCCCTGGACCCGGCACATCCTGGACGACCTCGGTTACGACGGGCTGGCCGTCTGCGGCCAGGGCGCGCAGGTCTACCACGCCGGGGAGCACCGGCTGCTGACCTCCGTGACCCTGGACCGGCAGCTGGCCGGGGTGGCGCTGGCCAAGATCGAGGCGGAGACCGGTCCGCTGTACCTGGCGGCGAGCCGGGACGGGCTGGAGGGCGACGTGCTGGTCGGCCCGGGCTACGCGGTCGGGGGCGACCTGCCGGCCGTGCCCTTCACCGACGCCTCCGACCTGTGGTCGGCGCCGCTGAACAAGATCTACATCCAGCATCCGACCCTGTCGGACGACGAGCTGGCCGAGACCGCCCGCCGCGCCGCGGGCGGCTTCGTCACCGTCGTCATGGCCGGGGCGGGCGTCGTCGAGCTGTTGCCCCTGGGGTTGTCGAAGGCCACGGGACTGTCGCTGGCGGCCCGTCGGCTCGGTCTGAAGGCCGCGGACACGATCGCGTTCGGCGACATGCCCAATGACGTCCCCATGTTCGGCTGGGCGGCCCGGGGTGTGGCGATGGCCAACGCCCACGAGGAGCTGAAGGCGGTGGCCGACGAGGTGACGTCCTCCAACGACGAGGACGGCATCGCCGTGGTCCTGGAGCGTCTGTCGGCCTGATGCCGACGCGGGGGCCCGGCTCCTCGCCTTGGCCCCGGCACACGGTCCGGACGGCGCCGGCGTCCCCGTCGGTCGGCCCACGCGGGGTGACCCGCGTGCTCGAAGCGGCCTCCCGTTGCGCCGGCGCCGTCCGTCCTCGTGCATCCCCCACAGTGCCGCTACGGGAAGCCGGGCGCCACCGATTAAAGCGGACGTACTCCGCGTTCCCGG
The DNA here is from genome assembly GCF_027947575.1 of Streptomyces rubrogriseus. Taxonomy (NCBI): domain Bacteria; kingdom Bacillati; phylum Actinomycetota; class Actinomycetes; order Kitasatosporales; family Streptomycetaceae; genus Streptomyces; species Streptomyces rubrogriseus. Next base: position 8,336,338 of record NZ_CP116256.1, read on the forward strand.
CGGCTCGCGGTCACTCCTCCCCGGCGAGCGTCAGCGACCGCAGCTTCTGGCCGGCGTACCAGGTGGCGAGCACGGTCACCGCGGCGAGCAGCACCGTCGCGGTCGGCAGACCGACGTCGGAGGTCACCAGATTCCCGTCGGCGACCTTCTGGGCCACCGCCAGCGACCACTGCTGGACGCTCAGCGTGCGGGCCCCCGGCACCAGGGAGCCGAACAGGGCCTCCCAGACGAGCGCGTAGACGAGCCCGAAGACCACCGCGTGCCGGGACACCGTGCCCAGCAGCAGGAACAGCGCGGCGTAGGCGATGGAGGCGACCAGCGCGGCGATCGTGTAGGCGACGGCGACCTGCTGGCCGTTGCCGTTGAGGATCAGGCCCGCGAGCAGCGTGGGAACGGCGGAGAAGACCATCGTCACGGCTATGGCGACGATCAGCTTGGTGAAGATGATCGTCGGCCGCTTGATCGGCTTGGACAGCAGGTACACCACCGAGCCGTCGTCGATCTCCGGGCCGATGGCGCCGGTACCGGCGATGACGCCGATGATCGGCACCATGGTGGCGAGGGCGAACCCGCCCAGCACGTCGACCGAGGTCTGGTCGTCGGCTCCGGCGAGCGCGCGCACCGCGACGGCGATGACGAGCAGCAGCAGGGGGAGGACGCCCAGGATGAGGGCCCGGCGGCGGCCGAGCAGGGCCCGGTAGGTGAGTCGGGCGACTGTGGGGTCGTACATTCTTCGGCCTCCTACGCCGCGACGAGATACGAGAAGACGGACTCGAGGGACTCGTCGGACGGCGAGACCGTGAGCAGCCGGATGCCGTGGTCGCGGGCGACCTTCGGCAGCAGGACCGTGAACCGGCCGAAGTCGACGGCCTGGATACGCAGGGCACCCTCGGCGAGGTCGACCTCGATGCCGGAGGTCGACGGGTCGGCGATCAGCGCGGCCGCCAGGGCCCGGTCGTCGCTGGAACGCACCAGGTAGCGGTGCGGCCGGTCGGTCATCAGGCGACGGATCTTGCGGAAGTCGCCGCTGGCCGCGTGGCGTCCGGCGACGATGACCTCGATGTGCCAGGCGAGCTGCTCGACCTCTTCCAGGATGTGCGAGGAGAACAGCACGGTGCGGCCCTCGTCGCCCATGCGCCGCAGCAGGTCCATCAGCTGCATGCGCTGGCGCGGGTCCATGCCGTTGAACGGCTCGTCGAGCAGGAGCAGCGACGGCTGGTGGACGAGGGCGGACGCCATCTTCACGCGCTGACGCATGCCCTTGGAGTACGTGGCGATCTTCCGGTCCTGGGCGTAGGCCATCTCCACGGTGGCGAGGGCCTCGTCGGCCGCCCTGGCCCCCAGCCCGTGCAGTTCGGCGTTGGCGAGGACGAACTCGCGGCCGGTGAGGAAGTCGTACATCGCCTCCCGCTCGGGGACGATGCCGATGTGCTTGTAGATGTCCTCGTTGCGCCAGACCGGCTGGCCGTCGAGGGTGACGCTGCCGGTGGAGGGGGCCAGGAAGCCGCCCATCATGTTGATGAGGGTGGACTTTCCCGCTCCGTTGGGGCCGAGCAGGCCGGTGACTCCGGGGCCGATCGTCATGGTGATGTCGTTGACGGCGACCACGTTGCCGAACCAGCGGGAGACGTGGTCGATGTTCAGCGTGGTCACAGTCCCACCTTCTTGTAGCGGCGCATCAGCAGGCCGTAGGCACCGGCGATCAGGCCCAGGGTGACGAGGACGTAGACCGCGCCCTCGCCGTTGCTCGGGCCCACCCCGCCGGGGGAGGCGGAGGTGGCGCCCAGGAAGGCGGACTGCACTCCGTCGATGAGGGTGATCGGCGAGAACAGGCCTATCCAGGCGACGGCCCCGGAGCTGCCCTGGACGTCCGCGATGGCCTGGAGCGTGGAGACCGCGCCGTAGGTGATGGTCAGGACGGCGATGACGGCCGCGATGCCGAAGCCGCGGCGGGGGGTGACCGATGCGACGACCAGGCCGAGGCCGGCGAAGAGCAGGGAGAGCAGTGCCACGGAGACCAGTCCCTGGGCGAACCCCTTGGTCTGGTCCGCGAAGTCGAGTTTGGCGAGCAGTGCGCCCACGTAGAGCACCAGCAGGGGTGCGGCGGTGAGGATGAACAGGGCCGAGGCCATCGAGGCGTACTTGGCGCGCACGTAGTCGGAGGTCTCGATCGGCCGGGAGAAGTACAGCGGCACGGTCTTGAAGCGCAGGTCGCGCGAGACGGACTGGGGGGCCTGGGCCGCGACGTAGAGACTGATGACGGCCTGCAGGACGATCGCGTAGCGCGTGTAGTCCACGGGCAGGTCGTTGGCCTTGGTGGCGACGGCGACCGCGACCATGATGCCCGCCGGGAGGCACATCACCACGAAGAGCAGCATCGGCAGCACCTTGGACTTGGCCGAGCGGCCGAGGCCGTAGGCACCGCGCAGGGACTGCGAGTACAGCGAACGGCGGGCGTAGGCGCGGCCGAGGCGGGGGCCGTCGTAACTGCGGTAGCCGATGTTGTGGATGCGGGTCTGGTCACCCGGCACCGTGGCTGCGGGCTGTTCAGCTGCCATGGCCGACCGCCTCCTTCCGTGCTGCGTCGCTGTCGGTGAAGACCTCCGAGATGTGGTGCCGGCGCTGCTCCATGCGGACCAGGCCGAGGCCGAGGTCGGCTATGACGTCGCGGACCAGGTCGTAGGTCTCCTCGCCCGCCGAGGTGAGCAGCAGGACGTGGCCGGCGCCGGGCAGGCCGCTGCCGTCCTGGACGCTCACTCCGCGCGCGTCGAGCGCGTCGCGCACCGCGCGGGTGCCGTCGGGGTGCTCGTCGGTGTCGGTGACCTCGATCGCGAGGGTCGTGGTGGTCTGGGTGAAGTCCGTGGTGGAGCTGGAGCGCAGCAGCTTGCCGCCGTCCACGACGACGACGTGGTCGCAGGTGCGTTCCAGTTCGCCCAGCAGGTGCGAGGTGACCAGGACGGAGATGCCGAAGTCGGTGTGGATGCGGCGGATGAGGCCGAGCATCTCGTCGCGGCCGACCGGGTCGAGGCCGTTGGTCGGCTCGTCGAGAAAGACCAGCTGGGGGTCGTGCACCAGGGCCTGCGCGAGCTTCACGCGCTGCTTCATGCCCGTCGAGTAGCCGCCGATGGGGCGGTAGCGCTCCTCGTAGAGGCCTACGTGGCGCAGGGTGTCGGCGGTGCGCTCGCGGGCGGCGGTGGGCGGCAGGCCGGACATGCGTGCCATGTGGACGACGAACTCGGTGGCCGAGACGTCGGGTGGCAGGCAGTCGTGCTCCGGCATGTAGCCGACCCGCTCGCGGATGTCGGCGCCCTTGGTGGCGACATCGAGTCCGAGCACTTCGGCCCGGCCCTCGGTGGCGGGAGACAGACCCAGCAGGATCTTGATCAGGGTGGACTTGCCGGCGCCGTTGGCACCGACGAGTCCGGTCACACCGGGTCCGACGTCCACGGAGAGCCGGTCGAGCGCGGTCACCCGGGGGAACCGCTTGCTCAGGCTTTCGGTCGCGATCACAGTCACGTCAATGACAGTAGTGACGTCCGCCACTGCGGTCGTCAGACCGCAGAGCCGTCTTGGCGTCAGTCTCGAGTAGTACGGGCCCGTAGGGGATGCCGTACCTGAGAGCCACGGCACCGACTTCCGAGGCCGCACCGGCCACCCTATTGACGTTGGGTCTAACAACTGGGAGATTCGGCGGCGTCGTGTTACGGGCGAGTAGCACGGCCGGCGGCGGGGCTGTGGGCGGTCGAACCCCACCTCGGTTTCCGGGGTACGGGCGCGAAGTTCGAGGAGATCCTGGTCGACACCGACTCCGCGGATCCCGAGGAGAGCGCCTTCTGGCTGGACGACGATCTGCCGCACGTGCGGCGCTGGACGGAGGGGACATGACGGTGCTGGACGGTGCGCGGGAGCGCTGGGTGCGCACGGGCGGGGTCGAGCTGTGCGTGGCGGAGCTGGGCGATCCGCGGCGGCCCACGGTCGTCCTGGTGCACGGCTACCCGGACAGCAAGGAGGTCTGGTCCAAGGTCGCCGCCCGCCTGGCCGACGCCTTCCACGTGGTCCTCTACGACGTCCGCGGCCACGGCCGGTCGAGCGCGCCGAGCCCGCTGCGGGGCGGCTTCACGCTGGAGAAGCTGACGGACGACTTCCTGGCGGTGGCCGACGCGGTCAGCCCGGACCGCCCGGTGCACCTGGTGGGCCACGACTGGGGGTCGGTGCAGTCCTGGGAGTTCGTCACGGTCAAACGCACCGAGGGGCGCATCGCCTCCTTCACCTCGATGTCCGGGCCCTCCCTCGACCACTTCGGGCACTGGATCAACAAACGCCTCAGGCGTCCCACCCCGCGCCGGGTCGGACAGCTTCTCGGCCAGGGCGCCAAGTCCTGGTACGTCTACCTGCTGCACACCCCCGTGCTCCCGGAGCTGGCCTGGCGCGGCCCTCTCGGCAAGCGCTGGCCGGGCATCCTGGAGCGCGTCGAGAAGGTGCCCGGCGGCGACTACCCGACCTCCTCCCTGCCGTCGGACGCCGCGCACGGGGCATGGCTGTACCGGGACAACGTCCGGCCCCGGCTGCGCAGGCCGCGCGAGGACGCCTACGCGCACGCGCCCGTGCAGCTCATCACGCCCCTCGGCGACGCGTTCCTGTCGGAGCGGCTCTACGACGGCCTCGAGCTGTGGGCACCGCGGCTCACCCGGCGCACGCTGCCCGCGAAGCACTGGGTGCCGCGCACCCGGCCGGACCGGCTGGCGGACTGGATCACGGAGTTCGTCACCGCCACCGAGGACGGCCGGTCCGAGACGGCGGCGAACGGGAAGTACGCGGACCGCTTCGGCGGGCAGCTGGTCCTGGTCACCGGTGCGGGCAGCGGCATCGGGCGGGCGACGGCGTTCGCGTTCGCCGAGGCCGGAGCGCGCGTGGTGGCCGTCGACCGGGACGCCGGGGCCGCCGCCCGGACCGCGGAGCTGTCCCGGCTGATCGGTGCTCGGGACGCCTGGGCGGAGACCGTCGACGTCTCCGACGAGCAGGCCATGGAGAAGCTGGCGGCCAGGGTCGCCGCCGAGTACGGCGTGGTGGACGTGCTCGTGAACAACGCCGGGATCGGCCTGTCGGGCTCCTTCTTCGACACCACGCCGGAGGACTGGAAGAAGGTCCTCGACGTCAACCTGTGGGGCGTGATCCACGGCTGCCGTCTGTTCGGCCGGCAGATGGCCGAGCGCGGGCAGGGCGGCCACATCGTCAACACCGCGTCGGCGGCGGCCTTCCAGCCCTCCAGGGCACTGCCCGCCTACGGCACCTCGAAGGCGGCCGTGCTGATGCTGAGCGAGTGCCTGCGCGCCGAGCTGGCCGACCGGGGCATCGGCGTCACGGCGATCTGCCCCGGCCTGGTCAACACCAACATCACGTCCACCGCGCACTTCGCGGGCGTGGACGCCGAGGAGGAGAAGCGCCGGCAGCGGCGCACCGCCCGGCTGTACGGGGCGCGCAACTACCCGCCGGAGAAGGTGGCGGACGCCGTGCTGGAGGCGGTCGTGCGCAACAGGGCGGTGGTCCCGGTGACGCCTGAGGCGCGCGGCGCCCACCTCATGTCCCGGTTCGCACCCCGGATGCTGCGGCGCCTCGCCCGGGTGAAGCCGCCGGTGTAGTTTCCACAGGTTCCCCCAACCAGCCTGTGGATAACTCGACTTGACTGTGGATCAAACGCCGGCGACAAAATCGATCGCGTGACGCGCGTCTCACTAGGCAAGCTGATGCCATGCAACAAGAACGCACGGTGAAGGTGTCCAAGTACCTGTCGAAGCACCTGCGCCACCAGCCGGAGCGGATCGGGCTCACGCTCGACGAGGGCGGCTGGGTCGAGATCGACGCACTCGTCGCAGCGGCGGCGGCGCACGGCTTCCCCTTCACCCGCCAAGAGCTCGACCACGTGGTCGCCACCAACGACAAGCGGCGCTTCGCGGTGGAGGGCACCCGCATCAGGGCCAGCCAGGGCCACAGCGTCGAGGTGGATCTGCGGCTGCCCGTGGCCACCCCGCCGCCGTACCTCTACCACGGGACCGTGGCCCGGCATCTGGAGGCCATTCGGGCCGAGGGTCTGCGGCCGATGAACCGGCACGACGTCCACCTCTCGCCGGACCGCGAGACCGCGACCCGGGTCGGGGCCCGCCGCGGCCGACCGGTCGTCCTCCCGGTGGACGCCGCCGCCATGCACCGCGACGGACACGTCTTCCACGTCAGCGCGAACGGGGTCTGGCTGACGCAGCACGTGCCGTCCCGCTATCTGCGCTTTCCCGCTCCGCACTGACCCCGCATGATCGAGGGCATGGAGCACCTGCCCACCACCCAGTCCGCCGTCACCGCCCTCCGCGCCGTCGCCGCGGAGTACGCGCTGGAGATCGAGGTCACCGACGACATCGGCGCCGACCAGACCTCCCGTCACAGCGCCGCCGGGGTGGGGGTGACCACCGACAGCGACGGCTCTCTTCCGCACGAGGCGTTCGTCGAGTTCGGCGGCGTTCCCCGGGTGAGCGTCCGGCTCTTCCACGAGGGCGACGCCCTGCTCACCGTCGAGAACGTGGAGTTTCCCGACGTCGAACGCGACGACGTGCCCGCGTTCCTGCGCTCCGTCTTCGGCGGCCTGGCCCACGTCCAGGGCCGCCGCTTCCCGCCCGGATACCGCCTGATCGTTCCGCTGCCGGGCGACCGGGCCCACAAGGAACACGTGTCGATGCTCCTCCTCACACCGTGGCTGAGCAGCCGCGTACGGTGACGACAGAGGGTGTTTCACGTGAAACCGGGGGCAGCCGCTTAGGCTCGGAGACATGAGTCTGCGCCTGAGCACCGTGATCCTTCCGTACCGCCGCTGGCACGAGGGCGGCCGTTCGACGTGGACGCGCGCCGAGCAGCTCGGCTTCCACACCGCCTACACCTACGACCACCTCTCCTGGCGCAGCTTCCGGGACGGCCCGTGGTTCGGTGCCGTGCCGACCCTCACCGCCGCCGCGGCCGTCACCGAGCGGCTGCGTCTGGGCACGCTGGTCACCTCGCCGAACTTCCGGCATCCGGTGACGCTCGCCAAGGAACTGATCTCCCTCGACGACATCTCCGGCGGGCGGATCACCCTCGGCATAGGGGCGGGCGGCACCGGCTTCGACGCCACGGCGCTGGGCCAGGAGCCGTGGACGCCGCGCGAGCGGGCGGACCGGTTCGGCGAGTTCCTGCCGCTGCTCGACCGGCTACTGACCGAGGACGCCGTGTCGTACGAGGGCGACTTCTACTCGGCGCACGAGGCCCGCAACATCCCGGGGTGCGTACAGCGGCCCCGGCTGCCCTTCGCGGTCGCCGCGACCGGGCCACGGGGGCTGGCACTAGCCGCCCGCCACGGCCAGGCGTGGGTGACCACCGGTGACCCGAAGCTGTTCGAGAACGGCACCCCCCAGCAGTCGGACCGTGCGCTGCGGCAGCAGGGCGACCGGCTGGCCGACGCCTGTGCCGCGATCGGCCGCGAGGTGGGCGAGCTGGACCGGGTCCTCCTCACCGGCTTCACACCGGAGCGCAGCCGCCCGCTGGAGTCCGTGGACGCGTTCGTGGACTTCGCCGGACGCCACCGCGACCTGGGCTTCACCGAGCTGGTCGTCCACTGGCCGATCCCGGACTCGGACTTCGCCGCGGACGAGAAGGTTTTCGAGCGGATCGCGATGGAGGCACTGGCCCAGCTGAAGGAATGAGGGCGTTGGAATCGAGCGGAGACCGGGAGCCGGGCAGGAGAGCCGTAGCTCACATATGTGCGGAGCCGCGCACGGGCGTGCACGCATATGCGTGACAATGACCGGGTGACCTCAGCGACCCGACAGCCCGAGCCCCCGGCCGCCGCCACCCGCCCGCGACTCATCGCCACCGACCTCGACGGCACCCTGCTGCGCGACGACAAGTCGGTCTCCCCGCGTACGGTCGCCGCGCTGGCCGCCGCGGAGAAGGCAGGCATCGAGGTCTTCTTCGTCACCGGACGCCCCGCCCGCTGGATGGACGTCGTCAGCGCCCACGTCCACGGGCACGGCCTCGCCATCTGCGGAAACGGCGCCGCCGTGGTCGACCTGCACGGCGGCCCCGGCAGGCACAGGTTCGTGAAGGTCCGCGAGCTGGCGCAGGAGAACGCGCTGGACGCCGTGCGGCTGCTGCGGGAGGCGGCGCCCGGCACGGTGTTCGCGGTCGAGCAGACGTACGGCTTCCACCAGGAGCCGGCGTACCCGAAGCTGCACATGGAGGTCCCCGACGACCTTCTGCCCGCAGAGGAGATCCTGGCGCCGGGCGGGCGCGCCGCCACCGAGCCCGTCCTCAAGATCCTCGCCTTCCATCCGGAGCTCGACCCCGACGGCTTCCTCACGCTGGCCCGCCTCGCCATCGGCGACCGCGCCAACGTCACCCGGTCCAGCCCCAGCGCGCTGCTGGAGATCAGCGGCCCCGACGTCTCCAAGGCCAGCACGCTCGCCCTGTGCTGCGCCGAGCGCGGCATCTCGCACGAGGAGGTCGTGGCCTTCGGCGACATGCCGAACGACGTCGAGATGCTCACCTGGGCGGGCCGGTCGTACGCGATGGGCAACGCCCACCCGGACGTGATCGCCGCCGCCTCGGGGCGGACGGTCGCCAACAACGAGGACGGGGTGGCGGTCGTGATCGAGCGGATGCTGGCGGACCTGACCTGACCCTCCGCCCCGGCGGGCCGCCCGGTCCCGCGCCGCCCCCGGTGCCGTCACAGCGGTACCCCGCGTTGTGACAGCCACGGCACCGGGTCCAGTGCCGAGCCCATGTCCGGGGTGACCCGGACCTCGAAGTGCAGGTGGGGTCCGGTGGAGTTGCCGGTGCTGCCGGACTGCCCGATCCACTGCCCGGCGTCGACCCGGTCGCCCTGGTCGACGGCGACGGCGGCGAGATGGGCGTACTGCGTGTAGTAGCCGCCCGCGTGCTCGATGACGACCTGGATGCCGAAGGCCCCGCCGCAGGACACCTTCAGGACCCGGCCCGTGCCGACCGACCGCACCGGTGTCCCGACCGGCACCGCGAAGTCCTGGCCGGTGTGCCGGTGCGCCCACCGGGACCCGCCACTGCCGAAGGAAGCCGACAGCTCGTAGGCCTCGACCGGGGCCACCCAGGCCGGACCGGAGAGCACGTCCGGCTGGTCGAGGCGGACCGCGCCGGGGCACGCGCCGGCCGCGACGGAGGAGTCCGCCTGCCCCTCCAGCCGGGACCGCACCACCTCCAGCTTGCTCTCGATCTCCTTCTTCAGCTTCGCCAGGTCGGCGTTGCGCTTCTCCAGCGCCTGCCAGGCCGCCCGCGCCCCGGCCTCCTGGTCGGCGAGCCGGGCCTCGGCCCGCAGGTTCTTCCCGATCGCCCGGTCGACGGCCAGATTCGCCCGGGAGACGGCCCGCTGACCGCGCATCAGCTCCTCGGGGTCGTCGGCGAGCAGCATCCGCGCGGTGAGCGGGAGTCCGCCGCCGTCGCGGTACTGGGCGCGGGCGATGCGGCCCAGGTCCTCGTGCATGGCGTCGATCTTCTGCCGTTGCCCGTCGAGCCGGCGCTCGTACTCCAGGGCCTTCGACCGTTGCGCCTCGGCCTCTCGCCGCCCGTCCTCGTACTGCCGGGTGGCCTTCGCCGCGTCCTCGTACAGCCGCGCCACCTGCGGGCCGAGACCGGCCCCGGGCCCGGTGTCCCCGTCCATGCCGTCGGTGGGGCGGGCCGCGAGCAGGGCGAGTGCGCACAGCAGCACCGGAACCAGCAGCGAACGTCGGCGGGATGAGCGCATGTCAGCGATCGTGGACCTGCCCGGTGCCCCAGGTCTCGTTCAGGTCGTACGAGTGGGGGACCCGTTGCTGCACACGGCTCAGCGCGCCTGCTGCACACGGGGCAACGCGGCGTAGGCGGCACTCAGTGCGGCGCCTCCCACACCACCGTCGTGCCGCCGCCGCCCGCCCCGATGCCCGGCCCGAGCCGACTGGCGCCGCCCACGGTCTCGGCGCGGCGCTCGAGGTTGCGCAGCCCGCTGCGCCGGCCGCCCTCGGGAACGCCGACACCGTCGTCCGCGACGGTCAGCCGAACGCCCGGCCGGCCGTCCCGCAGGGTCGCCGTCGCGTCCACGACCACCTCGATCCGTTCGGCGTGGGCGTGCCGGAAGGCGTTGGACAGGGTTTCGCGCAGCGCGGCGATGAGGTTCTTGCCGGTCACGTCGCCGACGGCGGTGTCGACCGGGCCGACGAAACGGTGCGAGGGGGTGAAGCCCAGCGGGGCCGCGGCCATGGTGATCTCGCGCAGTACGCGGGTGCGCAGTCCAGTGGGCGCCTCGGCCGGCTGCTGGAGCGCGAAGATCGCCGAGCGGATCTCCTGGATGGTGACGTCGAGTTCGTCGACGGCTCCGCCGACCCCGTCGCGCACCTCGGGCACGGCCGACCTGCGCTGGGCGCTCTCCAGCATCATCCCCGTCGCGAACAGCCGCTGGATGACGAGGTCGTGCAGGTCCCGGGCGATCCGGTCCCGGTCCTCGTACACGGCGAGCCGTTCCCGGTCGCGCTGCGCCTCGGCCATCGTGAGCGCCAGTGCGGCCTGCGAGGCGAACCGGTCGCCGAGCGCGCGCTCCGTCCGGGTGAACGGGCGCTCCCCCCGGGCGCGCGGCATGACCAGGCTCCCGAGGACCTTCCCGTCCCGGCACAGCGGCACCAGCATGACCGGGCCGTAGGAGCGCGCGGGTCCGGCGTTCAGGCGGGGGTCGGTGGCGGCGTCGTCCACGAACACGGGCCGTCCGGCGAGCAGTTCCGCCACGATGCCGTTCTCCGGTGGGATGACCGCGCCGAGGGCGTTCGTGGGATGCGGCGCGTCGACGGCCACGATCTCCAGGCCGCCCCCGTCGGCCGGCAGCAGCACGATCCCGGCGGCCGCGCCGGAGAGGCGACGGGCCTGCTCGGCGACGGTCTGCAGGGCGTCGTCCGTGTCGCCGCCGGACAGCAGGGCGGTGGTGACGGCGACCGATCCGTCGATCCACCGCTCCCGCTGCTGCGCGGCCTCGTGCAGTCGCGCGTTGCCGATGGCGATACCGGCCTCCGTGGCCAGGACCCGGACCATGGCGAGATCGTGGTCGTCGAAGGGCTCACCCGCGTGCTTGTCGGTCAGGTAGAGGTTGCCGAAGATCTCGCCCTGCACACGGATGGGGACGCCCAGGAAACTGCGCATCGGCGGATGGTGCTCGGGAAAGCCGCACGAGCGCGGGTCCCGGGTCAGGTCGGTCAGCCGGACCGGCTCGGGATCGCGGATGAGCGCGCCGAGCAGTCCCTTGCGGCCGTCCGGGAGGTGGCCGACGCGCCGTACCGTCGCCTCGTCCAGGCCGTGGTGCACGAAGTCGGCGAGGCCGTCGCCGTCCTCGTCGACGACGCCGATGGCCGCGTACCGGGCGTGCGCCAGGTCGGCGGCCGTCTCGCAGATCCGGCGCAGTGTGGAGTGCAGCTCCAGTCCGCTGCCGACGGACCGCATGGCGTCCAGCAGTTTCGGCACCCGGGCCAGTAGTTCGGCCGAGGCCTCCGCACGGGGCGGCGGGGAGCCGGAAGGCGGCACTGGGGGCATGACCCGAGCCTAATGAGACCTTTTTGTTCAGGAAAGTCGTATTACGGAAGATTTTCGCAGACCGAGGCCGGGCCGACCGGTCACACCGCTCCCACCAGCAGTTCCGCCGCCGCCTCCCGCCCGGCCATCTCCCGCAGCGGCCCCGGCACCGCCGCCAGCTCCGCGTACGTACCGCGCTGCACGACCCGGCCCCGGTCCAGGACGATCACCTCGTCCACGGCCCGCAGTCCCGCCAGCCGGTGCGTGATCAGCAGGCTCGTACGGCCCTCGGTGGCGGCCAGCAGGTCGGCGGTGAGCGCGTCGGCCGTCGGCAGGTCGAGGTGCTCGGCCGGCTCGTCGAGCACGAGGACGGGGAAGTCGGCGAGCAGCGCCCGGGCCAGGGCGAGCCGTTGGCGCTGGCCACCGGACAACCGGGCCCCGTGCTCGCCGACCAGCGTGTCCAGACCGTCGGGCAGGCTGTCGGCCCACTCCAGCAGCCGGGCCCGGGCCAGCGCGTCGCGCAGCTCGGCCTCGGTGGCGTCCTTCCTGGCCAGCAGCAGGTTCTCGCGGACCGAGCTGTCGAAGAGGTGCGCGTCCTGGGCGCACAGCCCGACGAGGCGCCGTACGTCGTCGCCGGCCAGGGCGTAGGCGTCGACACCGGCCAGCGTGTAGGAGCCCGCCGCCGAGTCGAGGAAGCGCAGCAGCACCTGGGCGAGGGTGGTCTTGCCGGACCCGGAGGGTCCGACCACGGCGACGCGGCGCCCCTGCGCCAGGGTCAGGTCGACCCCCGCCAGCGCGTCCCTGTCCTGCCCGGGGTACCGCGCGGCCAGCCCTTCGATGACCACCGGGAACGGCGAGGCGGGCGCCTGCCTGGGCAGCTCCGGCTCCCGTACCGGATCCGGCGCGTCGAGCACCTCGTACACGCGCTCGGCACTCCTGCGCACACGCTGGCGGTACTGCACGGCGAGCGGCAGTCCGAGGACGGCCTCGAAGGCGGCCAGCGGGGTCAGGACGACGACGGCCACGGCCACGCCGGCGAGTCGGCCGTCGGTGACCGCCTGAACTCCGACGAGGGCGGCGCCCGCGACGGTCAGGCCGGAGACCAGCGCGGTGAGCCCGTCGCCCAGCGCGGTGGCCGTGGCGGCGCGCGAGGCGATCCGGGTGAGAGTGCCGTCGGCCCGCCGGGCCCCGGCGGCACGACCGGGCAGGGCACCGGCGACGGTCAGCTCGGCGGTACCGGTGAGCAGCTCCGTCACCCGGGTGGCGAGCACACCCCTGGCGGGGGCCAGCCGGCGCTCCGCGCGCCGTGCCACGGCCGCGGTGAGCAGCGGAACGCCGACACCGGCCGCGAGCAGGCCGACCGCGAGCACGACGCCCGCCTCCGGCAGCAGCCAGGCCGTGAACCCGACCGAGGCGGCGGAGACGACCAGTGCGCTTCCGGCGGGCAGCAGCCAGCGCAGCCAGTAGTCCTGCAAGGCGTCGACGTCGGCGACGAGCCGGGACAGCAGGTCGCCCCGGCGGCTGTGCCGCAGCCCGGCCGGGGCCAGCCGCTCCAGCCGCCGGTACACGGCGACCCGCGTGTCGGCGAGCATCCGCAGCACGGCGTCGTGCGACACCAGCCGCTCCGCGTAGCGGAACACGGCCCGCCCGATGCCGAAGGCCCGCGTCGCCGTCACGGCCACCATCAGATACAGCACCGGCGGCTGCTCGGAGGCCCGCGAGATGAGGTACCCGGAGGTCGCCATCAGGCCGACGGCGCTGCCCAGCGCCAGACTGCTGAGCAGCAGCGCGAGGCCGAGCCGCCCACGCCGGGCGCCGGACATGGCGCGGACCCGGGACAGCACGCCTCCCCGCGCCTTCGCGGCGGGCTCGGCGGACGCGGTGGCGGGCTCGTCGACGGGGCCCGGAGCGGCGGTGCGCGGGACGTCCTGGGCGACGACCGGCGACCCGCTGGTGTGCTCGGCCCCGGCGAGGCCCGCCGGCGCGTCCAGCCGCACCACCCGGTCGGCGACCTCCAGCAGCGCCGGACGGTGCACCACCAGCAGGACCGTACGTCCCTGCGCCAGTCTGCGGACGGCGTCCACGACCTCCGCCTCGGTGGCCCCGTCCAGGGCCGCCGTCGGCTCGTCGAGCAGCAGCACCGGCCGGTCCGCGAGAAACGCCCGGGCCAGCGCCAGCCGCTGCCGCTGCCCCGCGGACAGGCCGGTTCCGTCCTCCCCGAGGACGGTCGCCGTGCCCTCGGGCAGCGCGTCCACGAACTCCAGGGCGCCCGCGTCCCGCAGGGCCCGGCGTACCGCGGTGTCGTCGGCGTCGGGCCGGGCCAGCCGGACGTTCTCCGCGATGGTGCCTGCGTACAGGTGCGGGTGCTGGGGCACCCAGGCGACGCGGGCGTGCCACTGCGCGACATCGAGCGAGGCGAGGTCGGCTCCCCCGACCCGGACCCGCCCACCGGTCGGGGGAACGAAGCCGAGCAGGGCGTTCAGGAGCGTCGACTTGCCCGCACCGCTGGGACCGACGAGCGCGACCGTCTCCCCGGGCTCGACGGTGAAGTCCACGTCCGTGACGGCCGCCGCGGCACGTCCGGGATAGCGGACCGTCAGGCCCTCGAAACGCAGCGCATTGTCCGCCGGAACCGGACCGGTCCCCGAGGCCGGTACCGGACGCTCCAGCACCGTGAAGATGTCCTCGGCGGCGGCGAGGCCCTCGGCCGCCGCGTGGTACTGCGCCCCCACCTGCCGCAGCGGCAGATAGGCCTCCGGCGCGAGGACGAGCACGACCAGGCCGTCGTACAACGCCATGTCCCCGTGGACCAGGCGCATGCCGATGGTGACGGCGACGAGCGCGACGGACAGCGTGGCAAGCAGTTCCAGGGCGAAGGACGACAGGAAGGCGATCCGCAGCGTCCGCATGGTCGCCTGGCGGTACTCGCCGGTGATGCGCTTGATCGACTCGGCCTGTGCCTTGGCCCGGCCGAAGACCTTCAGCGTGGGCAGCCCCGCGACCACGTCCAGGAAGTGTCCCGACAGCCGCGACAGCAGCCGCCACTGGCGGTCCATCCGGGACTGGGTGGCCCAGCCGATCAGCATCATGAAGACCGGAATGAGGGGCAGGGTGCCGACGATGATGGCCGCCGAGACCCAGTCCTCGGTCACGATGCGGGCCAGCACCGCCACGGGCACGACGACCGCGAGGCCCAGTTGCGGCAGATAGCGCGAGAAGTAGTCGTCGAGGGCGTCGACGCCCCGGGTGGCGAGGGCGACCAGGGAGCCGGTCCGCTGTCCGTCCAGCCAGCCGGGACCGAGCGCGGTCGCCCGTTCCAGCAGTCGGCCCCGCAGCTCCGACTTGACCGCCGCGCTCGCGCGGTGCGCGGCCAGTTCGGTGAGCCAGCCGACCAGCGCCCGGCCACAGGCGACGGCCACCAACAGCAGCAGCGGGGTGCGGAGTCCGGCGGCCGTCGTGCCGTGCTGGAAGGCGCCGACCACCACCTCGGCGATGAGCATGGCCTGGGCGACGAGCAGTCCGGCCCCGACGGCGCCCAGGGCGACGACCGCCGCCAGGAAGAGCCTGGTGGCGCGGGCGTACCGCAGAAGACGTGGATCGATGGGTTTCACGTGAAACAGGCCTTCCTGCCCGGCGGGATGCGTTCCGACGTTTCGCTTCGTTTCACGTGAAACGCATCCCGGGACTCAGTGCGCGGCGTCGGCGAGGTGCTGGGTGCCGATGCGCTTGCGGAACACCCAGTACGTCCAGCCCTGGTAGAGCAGGACGACCGGGGTGGCGATCACGGCCAGCCAGGTCATGATCTTCAGCGTGTAGGCGCTGGACGAGGCGTTGGTGACGGTGAGGCTCCAGTCCGCGTTCAGCGTCGACGGCATGACGTTCGGGAAGAGCGTCAGGAAGAGCATCGCCACGGCCGCCACGATGGTGACGCCGGACAGGGCGAACGACCAGCCCTCACGCCCGGCCTGGTTCGCCATCAGGGCGGCGACCAGGGCGGCGACGGCCACCACCAGGGCGACCAGGCTCTTGGCGTCCCCGCTGTCGGCCTGTGTCCAGAGCAGGAAGGCCAGGGCCAGCACGGCCGTGACCAGACCGACCCGCAGCGCCAGGGTCCGCGCCCGCTCACGGATCTCACCGACGGTCTTGAGCGCGGTGAACACCGTGCCGTGGAAGGTGAACAGCGTCAGCGTCACCAGACCGCCGAGGAGGGCGTAGGGGTTGAGCAGGTCCCAGACCGAACCGACGTACTCCAGGTCCCGGTCGATCTCCACGCCGTGGACGATGTTGCCGAAGGCCACGCCCCACAGGAACGCGGGGATCAACGAGGTCCAGAAGATCGCCGTCTCCCAGTTGCGCTGCCAGTTCTCCTCGGGCCGCTTCACGCGGTACTCGAAGGCGACCCCGCGGACGATCAGGCAGACCAGGATGACCAGCAGTGGAAGGTAGAACCCGGAGAAGAGCGTGGCGTACCACTCGGGGAAGGCGGCGAAGGTGGCACCGCCCGCCGTGAGCAGCCACACCTCGTTGCCGTCCCACACGGGGCCGATCGTGTTGATCAGCACCCGCTTCTCGGCCCGGTTCCGGGCGAGCAGCTTGGTCAGCACACCCACCCCGAAGTCGAAGCCCTCCAGGAAGAAGTAGCCGGTCCACAGGACGGCGATCAGAACGAACCAGACGTCGTGCAGTTCCATGACTGTGCAGCTCCCTCGGCCTAGTACGAGAAGGCCATCGGCTTGTCGGCGTCACGGAGATCGCCGCCGATCTTCGTGGG
Organism: Streptomyces rubrogriseus; assembly: GCF_027947575.1. NCBI lineage: Bacteria > Bacillati > Actinomycetota > Actinomycetes > Kitasatosporales > Streptomycetaceae > Streptomyces > Streptomyces rubrogriseus. The sequence goes on from NZ_CP116256.1 coordinate 8,352,686, forward strand.
CGGGTTGAGGTCGGCCTCGGTCAGCTCGGGCGGCCCGGCCTTCACGTACTTCGCCAGGAGCTTGACCTCGATGACGGCCAGGACGGCGTACAGCAGGGTGAAGACGGACATCGAGATGATGACCTCGGCCGTGGAGACGCCGGGGGAGACCGCGTCCCGGGTCTGCATCACGCCGTAGACCACCCAGGGCTGGCGGCCCATCTCCGTGAAGATCCAGCCCCAGGAGTTGGCGATCAGGGGGAACGCCATCGTCCACAGCGCCAGCAGCCAGTACATCCGGGAGAGCCTCGACCCGAGCGGCTTCTTCAGCAGCACCAGGTGCGGCACCTCGTCCTCCCCGGTACGCAGGGCCGGTGGCAGCAGGAACCGCTTCCGCGTCAGCCACAGGCCCAGCAGGCCGAGGGAGAAGGACGCCATGCCGAAGCCGATCATCCACCGGAAGCCCCAGTAGGCGACGGGGACGATGGGCTTGTAGTCACCGGGCCCGAACTGCTCCTGGAGGGCCTTGTTGGTGTCGTTGATGCCGGGCACGTAGGACTCGAAGTCGCTGTGGGCGAGGAAGGAGAGCAGTCCGGGGATCTCCAGGGCGACCTTGTTGTGCCCCTTGTCCACGTCTCCGTAGGCGAACACCGAGAACGGTGCCGGCTTCTCGCCGTCCCACAGGGCCTCGGCGGCGGCCATCTTCATCGGCTGCTGCTCGTACATGACCTTGCCGAGGGTGTCGCCGCTGACCGCGGTGAGCAGGCCGCCGACCGCCAGGGTCACCAGGCCGAGCCGGAGCGAGGTCCGCATCACCGGGATGTGCTTCTTGCGCATCAGGTGGAAGGCGGCGATGCCGACCATGAAGGCGCCGCCGGTGAGGAAGGCCGCCGAGAAGCTGTGGAAGACCTGGTTGAGGGTGGTGTTCTGGGTGAGGACCTGCCAGAAGTCGGTGAGCTCGGCGCGGCCCTTCTCCTCGTTGATCCGGTAGCCGACGGGGTGCTGCATCCAGGAGTTGGCCGCGAGGATGAAGTACGCCGACAACAGCGTGCCGATCGAGACCATCCAGATGCAGGCCAAGTGGATCTTCTTGGGCAGCTTGTCCCAGCCGAAGATCCACAGGCCGATGAAGGTGGACTCGAAGAAGAAGGCGATCAGCGCCTCGAAGGCGAGCGGGGCACCGAAGACATCACCGACGAAGCGGGAGTAGTCGGACCAGTTCATACCGAACTGGAACTCCTGCACGATGCCGGTGACGACACCCATCGCAATGTTGATCAGGAAGAGCTTGCCCCAGAACTTGGTCGCCCTGAGGTACTTCTCCTTCTCCGTGCGGACCCAGGCGGTCTGCAGTCCGGCCGTGAGGGCGGCCAGCGAGATCGTCAGCGGGACGAACAGGAAGTGGTAGACGGTCGTGATGCCGAACTGCCATCGCGCCAGCGTCTCCGGCGCCAGAGCCAGGTCCACGTCTTCACTCTCCTCACATCGCCACACCACCGTGGTCAGCGGCAGTTTGAGCGTGTTTGTCACACCCATCGCGGGCGTAATCGGGACACGCTTGTGAACGCGTTCACATTCACAAGCAATTATGACCTACTGCTTTTCGACACCGGAAGGGGGGTCCCCTGTGACGTCGACCCCTCCGCCGGAACTTCGACAAACCGTTGAATCCGAGAGGTGGACGACGCCCCCGTGGCATGCGAAAGCGCGGGACGGCAGGTGCCGTCCCGCGCCTCGTCGTCCCGCGCCGTGCGGGCCTACAGCTCCTTGCGGAACTCCTCCGACACCTTCAGGAAGATGTCGTTCGCCTCACTCTCCCCGACCGTCACGCGCACGCCCTCGCCGGCGAAGGGGCGGACGACCACGCCGGCCTGCTCGCAGGCGTTCGCGAAGGCGAGCGTGCGCTCTCCCAGCCGCAGCCAGACGAAGTTGGCCTGGCTCTCCGGCACCGTCCAGCCCTGCGCGCGCAGCGCGTCGGCCACGCGGGTGCGCTCGCACACCAGCGAGCCGACCCGGCCGATCAGCTCGTCCTCCGCGCGCAGCGAGGCGATCGCCGCCTCCTGCGCGATCTGGCTGACCCCGAAGGGCACCGCCGTCTTGCGCAGCGCCGCCGCCACCGGCTCGTGGGCGATCGCGAACCCGACCCGCAGTCCCGCCAGGCCGTAGGCCTTGGAGAAGGTGCGCAGGACGCAGACGTTGGGCCGCTCACGGTAGAACTCGACGCCGTCCGGGACCTCGGCGTCCCGGATGAACTCCCGGTAGGCCTCGTCCAGGACCACCAGCACGTCGCTCGGCACCCGGTCCAGGAACCGCTCCAGCTCGGCCCGCCGTACCACCGTGCCGGTGGGGTTGTTGGGGTTGCAGACGAAGATCAGCCGGGTACGGTCGGTGATCGCGTCCGCCATGGCGTCCAGGTCGTGCACCTCGCCCGGCGTCAGCGGCACCTGCACGGACCTCGCGCCGCTGATCTGCGTGATGATCGGGTACGCCTCGAAGGAGCGCCAGGCGTAGATCACCTCGTCGCCCGGGCCCGAGGTCGCCTGGATCAGCTGCTGGGCCACACCCACCGAGCCGGTGCCGGTGGCCAGGTGGGCCAGGGGCACCCCGAAGCGGTCGGACAGCTCGGCCATCAGCGACGTGCAGGCCATGTCCGGGTAGCGGTTGAAGGAGGCGGCGGCGGCCGTCACCGTCTCCATCACTCCGGGCAGTGGCGGGTAGGGGTTCTCGTTGGAGGACAGCTTGTAGGCCACCGGACCGTCGGCCGCGGCGGGCTTGCCCGGCTTGTAGGTGGGAATCCCCTCCAGCTCGGCGCGCAGCTTGGGGCTCGTCTCGCTCACCGCAGTCCTCCTCGTGACCACCACCGGCATCGAATACTTCTCACCTTATGAGGATTCAGCGCCGCTGCGTATAGGCGGGAGAGACGGGCGGGATGGGACAGACCTCGTCCGTCACACTGGCATCAGGGGCATCAGTGCACGAAGGCGCACGATTCGGGGGGCGCGCCGCACATATATCTACGCGCCGGTGGCTCACGCCGTGGCGCGCATCCCTCGTGCAGGTGAGTTGAGACCTCTTCGCAACATCAGCCACCCCGCAGGCACTCACTGGCCAACACGCCAGGTAACGGGGTGGGCGGGGTCAACTAGCTTGCTTTCCAAGGCTGTTAAGCCTTAATGATCATGCAGAAACGTGACTGTCAACGCGTGCATATGCGTCCGCACTACCCCACCCCATGAGCCCTACTATCGGCTCGCCATGACAGCAGCAGGGAAGCACCAGGTGAGCCGCGCGGAAACCTCACGTCGAGGCAGCCGGCCGGGCCGGGCGGGCATCAGGGACGTGGCCGCCGCCGCCGGAGTATCCATCACTACCGTCTCCGACGCCCTCAACGGCAAGGGCCGACTCCCGGATGCCACCCGGCGCCATGTGCGCGAGGTCGCCGACCGACTGGGCTACCGGCCCTCGGCCGCCGCCCGCACGCTCCGCACCGGCAAGTCCGGACTCATCGGCCTGACCGTGACGACGTACGGGGATGAACCTTTCACCTTCACCGAATTCGCGTACTTCGCCGAGATGGCGCGCGCCGCCACGTCCGCCGCGCTCGCCCGCGGCTACGCCCTCGTCATCCTCCCGGCGACGTCCCGTCACGACGTGTGGTCCAACGTCGCGCTCGACGGCACGGTCGTCATCGACCCCTCCGACCACGACCCGGTCGTCAGCGAACTGGTCCGTCAGGGCCTGCCCGTCGTCTCCGACGGCCGCCCGGCCGGCTCGCTGCCGGTCACCGCCTGGGTCGACAACGACCACGAGGCGGCCGTGCTCGGCATCCTCGATCACCTCGCCGACGCCGGCGCGCGCAGGATCGGCCTGCTCACCGGCACCACCACCGACACGTACACCCACCTGTCGACCACCGCCTACCTGCGCTGGTGCGAGCGCGTGGGCCAGGACCCGGTCTACGAGGCCTACCCCGCACACGACCCGTGTGCCGGCGCGGTCGCCGCCGACCGGCTGCTCGCCCGCCCCGACCGGCCCGACGCCGTCTACGGACTGTTCGATCCGAACGGCACCGACCTGCTCGCCGCCGCCCGCCGCTACGGTCTGCGCGTCCCCGAGGACCTGCTGCTGGTCTGCTGCAGCGAGTCCACCGTGTACGCCAGCACCGAGCCCCCCATCACCACCCTGTCGTTGAAGCCCCGCCGCATCGGCACCGCCGTGATCCAGGTCCTCATCGACGCGATCGAGGGGCTGCACTCCGACCAGCCGGTCGAACAGGTGATACCGACCGAACTGATCGTGCGTACCTCGTCTCAGCGGCGCCCGCCGCGTACGACGGTCAGCCCGCCGCGGTCGCCGGAGGGCGAGTAGGGCGCGTCCGGCGTCCCCCGGGGCGCCGGACGCGGGACCGGGTCGCGGCCGTACGCGCGACCCGGCCGTTACCGGGTGCGTGGAGGAACGGCCGGAGAACGGCGAACCACGACAACGCGGAACGCACGGCGAAACAGGGCGGCGAGGGTCGCGTCCGGCACGTCCGGACACGGCGGGAGCACGGCCGGGCCACGGTCGCGGACGGGCGAAGCCGGGCCCAATCGGGGCGAAAGCCGCAGCGAACCGGAGTCCTGACCCGATTCACCACCCCTGGGTCATCACACAGCGCGATCCGCATTCCTATGATGGGCCCACACACCGCGGGCCGCTGCGACCAGGCAGTCCGAAGCGGTGCAGATGCGGCGCGATGGTGGAGGGGTCGATGACTCAGGGGGCCGGTCAGGGACCCGAGGTGGAGCGGACGGCGACGGTGCGCGACTTCCGGGTACCCGCGTACGTCCACGAGACCGCTCCGTACGCTGCCCCCGGCACGCACGCGGGCGAGTCCGCGCCGCCCCCCGAGGAGGGACTCGAGGAGGCCCTGCCCGAGGGCTACACGCCCACGCAGCGCGATCTGCCCGTCATCCGTCGGGGTGACACGGTTCAGGTCACGGTCGACCCCGCACCGGCGGCGGCGCAGCAGCCCTCGACCGGGCAGGGACCCCTGTTCGTCGTCGGCGACGTGCACGGCTACCTCGACGAGCTGCTGGCCGCCCTGCGGGAGAAGGGCCTCGTCGACGACGCCGGCCAGTGGTGCGCGGGCACCTCCCGGCTGTGGTTCCTCGGCGACTTCACCGACCGCGGCCCGGACGGCATCGGCGTCATCGACCTGGTGATGCGGCTGTCCGCCGAGGCCGCCGCGGCCGGCGGCTACTGCAAGGCGCTGATGGGCAACCACGAACTGCTGCTGCTCGGCGCCAAGCGGTTCGGCGACACCCCCGTAAACTCCGGCGCGGGCACCGCCACCTTCCAGGCCGCATGGCTGCTGAACGGCGGCCAGAAGACCGACATGGACCGCCTGCAGGACCACCACCTGCAGTGGATGGCCCGTCTCGACGCCATGGAGGAGGTCGACGACCACCTCCTGGTCCACTCGGACGCCACGACCTACCTCGACTACGGCCGCTCCATCGAAGAGGTCAACGACACCGTCCGCGAGACGCTCACGCGCAACGACGCGGAGGAGGTGTGGGACCTGTTCCGCAAGTTCACCAAGCGCTTCTCCTTCCGCGACGAGGGCGGCGCCGACGCCGTGCGCTCACTGCTTGATACGTACGGCGGCACCCGGATCGTTCACGGCCACAGTCCCATCCCCTACCTGCTGGGCGAAGTCGGCTCCGAGGACGGCGAGGACGACACCCGCACCGTGGTCGAGGGACCGCACGTCTACGCGGACGGCCTGGCCATCGCGATGGACGGCGGAGTGACCATGGCCGGAAAGCTGCTGGTCCAGCAACTTCCGCTGGACGCCTGACCCTTCACCGGACGGGTTTTCCGGCAGTACCGTCCGTACAGACCGGCACCCAATTTCTGGAAACCCCCTGTCACCCTCCACCGTCACCGCTCTACCATCGGCTTATCCGTAGCAGGCTCCCCTCCGTTTCTGCCCGACGGCTCGTTGGCATGCGAGCCCCAAGCCCTACGGAGCATCGGGGGATGCACATGAACAGCGTTCCGCAGCACCTGCCGAGCGAGGACCGCCAGGAGTACGAGCGGATCCTCGACGAGGCGCTGCGCTCCGCACCACACCGCCCGGAGCTGGCCGCTGTCGGTCAGCGGCTCAACTCCGAACAACTGCGCACCATGGCACTCAACGCCACCGCCCTCATCACGGCGGCGGCCACGACCGAGTACCAGCACTACGTGAAGGTCCGCGAGGAACTGCGCCACCCGGCGTCCTCGGGCCCGTCGCCCGCCACGCGCGAGTCCGGCTCCCAGGAGCAGGGCACGAGCGCGGGGGGACTCGCCGCCACCATGGGCGAGATGGCCGAGGCGACCGGCGCGGGCGCCGTCGCCGTGGTCGCCGTCCTGGCGCCGGTCCTGGCCGGCACCGCCGCGGCGATATTCCTGCTGGTCGGCTATCTCCTGAAGATGCTCGACCCGGGGCAGACCTTCGCGCAGACCATGCTCACCACGGGATGGGTGTTCGGCGCCGTGACCGCGGTGTCGATCCTCGTCGCCGCGGTGGGGCTGCTGCTCACCGCGCTGCGCAACCGCCCCTCGGCCGAGTCCGGCTTCTACGACGCGCGCGACGAGGAGGTGGCCCGGGCCAGGGACGCCTGGCACGAGGCCCTGTTGGAACGCGGCATACTGCCCTTCCTCCGGGAGGCGCTCAGCGACCCGGGCACGGCGGCACTGCGCCGCACGCAACCGGCGGCCCCGGGCAGCAGCCGTATGCCGCACCTGGGCTACGGCCGTCCCGGGTTCACCAGTCCCGACGGCGGCCCCGACGCGGGCCCGCGGCCGAGCTACTCGAGCCCGGACTACAGCAGTCCGGACTTCGGTGGCCCGGAACACCGGACCGAGTAGCCACCGGCACGGGCGGGCAGCGGTTCAGAGGATGCCCGCCCGGCCGGCGGCGGTGACCCAGGACGGGAACTCGGACAGCAGACGGTCGTACAGCTCCGGGTCCGGTACGGTGCCGATGTCGTCGACGGCGAAGAAGCCGACGTTGTCGACGCGACGGCCCGGCAGGGTATCGAACCGCTCCAGCACCCCGTAGTCGGAGCGCCCGAGCCCGACGAACTGCCAGAAGACGGGTTCCTCCACGGCCTCCCGCAACTCCCGCTCGATCTCGGCGTTGCGGTAGACACCGCCGTCGGAGAAGAACAGCACCAGGGTCGGGACCGGTGCCGGGTCGGCCCGGACGAAGGCCCGGACCTCGGCGATCACCTTCTGCTCCTCGTTCTGGATGCCGACCGCCCGCATGTCGACCTGCTCGGGGTGCAGGCCCTTCTTCCTGCCCCGCCGGAACAGGCTGATCTCCCCCACCCGCACGTGCAGCCGCAGCCACTCGGGCAGGTCGCCCAGGCGCAGGTCGGGCAGGCGCGCCGGGTTGGAGGCGAAGGTCCAGGCCTGCATCTCCCCGTCGTCGTCCAACTGCGCGGCGACGGCGGCCATCCGCTCCACGACGTCCGCGACGACGCCCTTGGAGTAGAGGAAGGACATCGACCCGGAGGCGTCCAGTACGAGGACGACGCGCGCGGTGATCCCGGCCGCCCCGTGCTTGCTCAGGCTGACCGCGACCTGCTCCTTGCGCAGGGACAGCCGCTTGCGCATGTCCACGGGGAGGCGCTCCTCACCCTTGGTGAACCGGGGGCCGGTGGCGGCCGGCGCCGGGGCCGGTGGCGACGCCGGTGGCGGTGGCGACGCCGGGACCGGTGGCGGTACGGCTGTCGTCGGCGGGGTGGGCACCGGAGGAGCCGTGGGCGGGGCGGTGGCCGGGGTGGCGGGCGCCGACGGGGGAGCGTCGTCGTCCACGGTGATGCCGAAGTCGGTCGCCAGTCCCGCCAGCCCGGAGGCGTACCCCTGTCCCACCGCACGGAACTTCCACGTCCCTCCGCGCCGGTACAACTCGCCGCCGACCAGCGCGGTCTCCGTGTCGGCCGTCATGTCGAACCGGGCCAGTTCGGTGCCGGTCGCGGCGTCCAGCAACCGCAGCGACAGCCCCGGAACCCGGCCGAAGGTGCCGCCGTCCGCCGAGGCGCACAGGACGATGCGTTCGACCGCCGCCTCGACCGCGCGCAGATCCACCTCGACGGAATCGGTCGTGGTACCCGGGTTCGCACCGGGGCCGGCCCGCTTGCCCAGGTGGCCCACCGCGCCGGACGTGTGGCGGGGTTGGTTGTAGAGGACGAAGTCACCGTCGTCCCGCACCCGCCCGGCCGAGGTGAGCAGCAGGGCGGAGGCGTCGACCTCGGGGACGCCCGGTCCGGGGGACCACACGAGTTCGGCACGCACCGCGGGGGAGTCGACGGCGACGTTGGCACCCTTGCTCAAGGAGGTGGCTGTCATGCGCCCAGTCTGCCGAGCAGGATCCCCCGGCGGGGAGAGGGCCGACCCTGCGGCCTGTCCCCCTCCCGCACCGGTTCACTCAGTCCGCGATCGGCAGGTACACCCGGTTGCCCGCCGCCGCGAACTCCTTCGACTTCCGCGCCATGCCCTCCTCGATCTCGCCCTTACTGCCTCCGTGCTCCCGGCGAATGTCCTGGGAGATCTTCATCGAGCAGAACTTGGGACCGCACATGGAGCAGAAGTGGGCCGTCTTGGCGGGCTCGGCCGGCAGTGTCTCGTCGTGGAACTCCCGTGCCGTGTCGGGGTCGAGGGCCAGGTTGAACTGGTCCTCCCAGCGGAACTCGAACCGGGCGTCCGACAGCGCGTCGTCCCACTCCTGTGCACCTGGGTGACCCTTGGCGAGGTCGGCGGCATGGGCGGCGATCTTGTAGGTGATGACGCCGGTCTTGACGTCGTCACGGTTGGGCAGGCCCAGGTGTTCCTTGGGCGTGACGTAGCAGAGCATGGCCGTGCCCCACCAGGCGATCATCGCGGCACCGATGCCGGAGGTGATGTGGTCGTACGCCGGCGCGACGTCCGTGGTCAGCGGGCCGAGCGTATAGAACGGAGCTTCATCGCAGATCTCCTGCTGAAGGTCGATGTTCTCCTTGATCTTGTGCATCGGGACATGTCCCGGGCCCTCGATCATGGTCTGTACGTTGCAACGCTTGGCGATCCGGTTGAGTTCCCCGAGCGTGCGCAGCTCGGCGAACTGCGCCTCGTCGTTGGCGTCCGCGATCGACCCCGGACGCAGGCCGTCGCCGAGGGAGTAGGTGACGTCGTAGGCGGCGAGGATCTCGCAGAGTTCCTCGAAGTTCTCGTAGAGGAACGACTCCTTGTGGTGCGCCAGGCACCACGCCGCCATGATCGAGCCGCCGCGCGAGACGATGCCCGTCTTGCGGTTCGCGGTGAGGGGTACGTACGGCAGGCGCACGCCCGCGTGGACCGTCATGTAGTCCACGCCCTGCTCCGCCTGTTCGATGACGGTGTCCTTGTAGATCTCCCAGGTCAGCTCCTCGGCGCGGCCGTCGACCTTCTCGAGGGCCTGGTAGAGCGGCACGGTTCCGATGGGAACGGGGGAGTTGCGCAGGACCCACTCGCGGGTGGTGTGGATGTTGCGGCCGGTGGAGAGGTCCATGACCGTGTCGGCGCCCCACCGGGTCGCCCAGGTCATCTTGTCCACCTCCTCCTCGATGGAGGACGTCACCGCCGAGTTGCCGATGTTGGCGTTGACCTTCACCAGGAACCGCTTGCCGATGATCATCGGCTCGATCTCGGGGTGGTTGACGTTGGCGGGCAGCACGGCACGTCCCGCGGCGATCTCCTCGCGGACCACCTCCGGGGAGACGTTCTCCCGGACGGCCACGTACTCCATCTCCGGGGTGATCTCGCCCCGTCGCGCGTAGGCGAGCTGCGTGACCGCGTTGCCGTCCCGGCCCCGGCGCGGCTGGCGCGGGCGGCCGGGGAAGACGGCGTCGAGGTTGCGCAGGCCGCCGCGCGGCGAGGTGTGCTTGATTCCGTCGTCCTCGGGCCGGACGGGGCGGCCCGCGTACTCCTCGGTGTCGCCGCGGGCGATGATCCAGTTCTCCCGCAGCGGCGCAAGGCCCCTGCGGACATCGGTGTCGACGAGTGGATCGGTGTACGGGCCCGAGGTGTCGTACAGCGTGACCGACTGCCCGTTGGTGAGGTGCACCTGACGGACCGGCACCCGCAGATCGGGGCGCGAGCCCTCGACGTACGCCTTGTGCCAGCCGATGGACTTCCCGGCCTCCGTGTTCTCCGCGGTGTCCGTGTTCTCCGCGGTGTCCGCCTGGGCGGTGTTCTGCGTGGAGGCAGGCGTGCGTGCGTCCTTGATGGTCATGAGACCTACTCCCTACGCCGGCATTACCCGGTAACAGGTTCGGCGGTCGACGCAGCGGCTTCCGTCCGTCGACGCTTCGTGGGATACGTCACTCGACTTCGGTGACGTTTCCCGTGAAACATCGCTGGGACGGAGGTCAGCGCCCTCTCAGCCCGGTGCTCCGAGCTCCCGCGTGTACAAAGGTGCCTCCACGCTAGCGCCCATTCGGGCGCGGTGAACAGAGGGCCCCCCTCGTTCTTGCGATGATCGGGCGGTGACCACACCGCAGCCCCCCTCCTTTCCACCGCGCCGGCCCCGCCGCGGACCGAACGCCGAAGAGGGCGACGGCCGGGCGACCGGCCACGCCCCCGGCGTCGCTTCCGAGGCGAACGCCGGCAGACACGAGACGGATTACGGGCACCATGCGGACCACGGGCACGGTGCGGGCGGCGGACACGGTGCGAGCAGTGGGCACGGTGCGGGCGGCGGGCACGGGCACTCGCACGGGCACGGCCACGGACCGGCGGCTCCCGTCTCCCGGCATCTGCGGAAGGTCATCGCCGCGATCCTGATCCCCTTCACCGCGGCCGTCCTGGTCGGGCTCGCGGTGCTGTGGCCGGGTGGCGCACCGCCGCACGAGCGCACCGGCGTCGGCTTCGACCGGCAGACGCAGCAGGCCACCGTCACCAAGGTGGTCGAGCTGAGCTGCCAGTCCGTCAACGCCTCGGGCGGTGTCCCGACCGGCGACACGTCCACCGCCGAGGGTTCCTCCGCGGCGCAGCAGGCGAAGGGCGACTGCAAGCGGGCGACCATCCGTGTCGACACCGGCGACGACAAGGGCCGCACGTTCGACGAGATCGTGCAGCCGGACCAGTCACGGCAGTTGCACGAGGGCCAGAAGGTGGTGGTCGCCTACGAGCCCTCCGCGCCGAAGGACCTGCAGTACTCGGTGACCGACATCAACCGCCGGCTCCCGCTGGCCCTGCTCGCCGGCATCTTCGCCCTCGCCGTCGTGGTCGTGGGACGGCTGCGCGGGCTCATGGCGCTGGTCTCGCTGGCCATCAGCTTCCTGCTGCTGAACTTCTTCATCCTGCCCGCCATCCTGCAGGGCTCGAACCCCCTGGTCGTGGCGGTGATCGGGTCCAGCGCCATCATGCTGATCGCGTTGTACCTGTGCCACGGACTGTCGGCCCGCACATCCGTGGCGGTGCTGGGCACCCTGATCTCGCTGCTGCTGATCGGCGTGCTCGGGTCTCTCTTCATCGGCTGGGCCGCGCTCACCGGCAACACGGACGACAACACCGGCCTCATTCACGGCCTGTACCCGTCCATCGACATGAGCGGTCTGCTGCTCGCCGGGGTCATCATCGGTTCGCTCGGTGTCCTCGACGACGTGACGGTCACCCAGACGTCGGCGGTATGGGAACTGCACGAAGCCAACCCGACGATGGGCTGGCGCGGCCTGTACCGGGCGGGCATCCGCATCGGCCGGGACCACATCGCCTCGGTGGTGAACACGCTCGTCCTCGCCTACGCGGGCGCGGCACTCCCCCTGCTGCTGCTGTTCTCGATCGCGCAGAGCGGTGTGGGGACCGTCGCCAACAGCGAGCTGGTCGCGGAGGAGATCGTGCGGACGCTGGTCGGCTCGATCGGGCTGGTGGCCTCCGTGCCGGTCACCACGGCCCTCGCCGCCCTGGTCGTGTCGGCGGACCGTCCGGCCGAACGACCGGCCCAGGTGGCGACGGCGGGTGGCGGGGCCAGTTCCCCGGCCCGTGGCGGGCGAGGCCGTCGCCGCAAGCGCTGACGCGTCCGGCGAAGCGTTACGCCAGCGACCGCATGGGCTGCCGGAACGGTTCAGCCCGCGCTCTGTTCCTCCGCCAGGATGCGGTCCAGGGCCTCGTCGAGGTGGCTGTCGAAGTCGGCGAGCGCGCCCTCCTGACCCAGCGGCACCAACTTGTCGGTGCGGTCGAGGAAGGCCACCAGGGGCGCGGCGGAGGAACGGAACAGTGCCTGGTCGCTGCCGACCTGAAGCCGGATCAGCACCTCGGCCAGCGGCTCCGGCTCCACCGGCGCGATGCGCACGTCACCGTCACCGCACGGCCGGCCCACCCCGTCCACCAGCAGCTCCCGGCCGAAGGCCCAGGTCACCGGCGCGTCTCCGGGCAGATGAAAGGTCAGGCGTACGGCATAGGGATCCCGGGTCTCGTAGCGCAGCTCCACCGGGATGCGGAAAGAGAGCTCCTCGGACACGAGAAAGCTCATCATGACCTCTGCCTGTACGGACTCGCCCATTCGCCTACCCCGTCATTCGCCGTCGACTGTCCGGGAATCAAACCTCTAACACTGGTGGCATCTTGCTCAACGTACACACCAGATCACAAGGAGTGAGTTTTCAGATACTGATAGAGAGCGCGAGCGACCCCAGCCGCCGCCCCACCTCGTTCTGCAACCGCTGAGCCGCTGGGAGCAAACGGTCCGCCTGGTGGAGGGGCAGGGAGATGGCCATCGTGGCGGCCGTGGTGCCGACGGTGATCGGGATCGCCGCGCAGACCGTCCCCAGCGCGTACTCCTGGCGCTCGGTCACCGGCGCCATCCGGCGCATGCGTTCCAGCCGCTTCAGGAGACTGTGGCCGTCACGCACCGTGTACGGCGTGAGGGGCTGCACCGGGTAGCGGTCCAGGTGGTCGCGGCGCGCGTCGTCGTCCAGCTGGGACAGCAGACACTGCCCGATGGCGTGTGCGTGTCCCGTCTCCCGGAAGTCCGCCCATTCCTCGACCGCCGGAGTGCCCGGGGTGTCGGAGACGCACATGACCTCGATCTCGCCGTCCCGGTACATGGCGTAGTACACGGGGACGCCGATCGCGTCGCGCCAGCGCGCCATGGTGTCGACCACCGTGCTGCGACGTTTCTGCTCGGCCCCGCTGCTGCTCAGCCGCTCGGCGGCCTCACCGAGGAAGAACAGCCCCTTGTCCCGGCGCAGATAGCCCTCGTGCACCAGGGTGCGCAGCAGGTGGTAGGCCGTGGGGAGCGCCAGTCCCGTCTCGCGGGCCAGTTGCTTGGCGGGGGCTCCGTACTCGTGCTCCGCGACGCGTTCGAGCAGGCGCATCGCGCGCTGCACGGAGCCGATCAGAGTCGCGGACGGCGGGTCGGCAGAGGGCGACGCGGGGGGTGTCCGAGACGTCGGGCAGGGCTGCACGGGAAGGGCGTGCAGCTGAGCGAATGCGGTGTCAGCCGTGGCCAAGGATCACTCCCGGAACGCGAGGTGGCAGCCCGTGCGGCGAACACGGGTGGGGGGTGCGCCGTTCGCGGAGTCGCCCCCGCGTGGAGTTCCGGACTCTAACCGTCGGTCACCGCTCACCGACGGTCCGTCCGGGAAACTTCCCTCGCCCGAGGGAACCGGTGGTTCCTGTTACCGCCACCGGTGTCCCACGTCTCTCACCAGTCGCTGCGCGACGACGAACTCGACATGAACTTGCGTACGACGTAGATCAGTCCGCCGACGAGCGCGACGAAGACCAGCAGCTTGAACAGCAGTCCGACCACGAACCCGACCACGCTGGCGATCAGTCCGCCGAACACGACCAGGGCGATGACCGGCACCGCGATCCACTTCACCCACCACGGCAGTCCCGTGAAGATCTCTCGCATCGCCCTTGCCTCACCTTTCGGGGAATCCTGTGAATCCTCTGATGTCCTGCCCTCGATGCTAGAGCGGCGAGCGCCACGGCAGGGGCCCCGCGTCCCTTGTCTCCCCCTGACCGGTCCCCTAGGGAATCCCGGGGTCGCGTCTCAGCTCTCCGGCGGAGAGAACACCACCAGGACCCGCAGGTCCTCGCTGATGTGATGGAACTTGTGGGCGACGCCGGCCGGCACGTAGACCACGCTGCCGCGGGCGACCTGGGTGGTCTCCATGCCCACGGTGATCGCCGCCCGTCCGCTCACCACGAAGTACACCTCGTCCTGCGCGTGCGGCCTCTGCGGGTCGGTCGTGCCCGCGTCGAGGGCGTAAAGACCGACCGACATGTTCCGCTCCCGCAGGAACTGCAGGTAGGCACCGTCGTTGGCGGCGCGTTCCGCCTCCAGTTCGTCCAGCCGGAATGCCTTCATCGCCTCGTCCGCCCCTGCCTCGCCGTTCGTGTCCGATCGCGTCTGCCACGATCAGACACATGAAGAATTTCCTAGTCAAGACGATCGCCAACGCCGGCGCCCTCGCGGTCGCCGTGTGGCTGCTCGACAAAATCACCCTGACCGGGGGCGGCACCGGCGAGAAGGCTCTCACGCTGATCGTGGTCGCCCTGGTGTTCGGCCTGGTCAACATGGTCGTGAAGCCGATCGTGCAGGTGCTGACCTTCCCGCTGTTCATCCTGACCCTCGGCCTGTTCACGCTGGTGGTCAACGCGCTGATGCTGCTTCTCACGTCGTGGGTGGCCGACAAGCTCGACCTGAGCTTCCACGTGGACGGGTTCTGGACCGCCGTCCTGGGCGGCCTGATCGTCTCGATCGTCTCCTGGGCGCTCAACGCGTTCCTGCCCGACGGGGACTGATCCCGATGACCTACCGCGTCTGTTTCGTGTGCACGGGCAACATCTGCCGTTCCCCGATGGCCGAGGCCGTCTTCCACGCGCGCGTGGCCGACGCCGGACTCGGCCACCTCGTCGAGGCCGACAGCGCCGGCACCGGCGGCTGGCACGAGGGAGAGGGCGCGGACCCTCGCACCGAGGCCGTGCTGGCGGAGCACGGTTACGACCTGGACCACGCGGCCCGGCAGTTCCAGCAGTCCTGGTTCTCCCGCCTCGACCTGGTCGTCGCCCTCGACGCCGGTCATCTGAGGGCCCTGCGGCGCCTCGCCCCCACGGAGCGGGACGCGGCCAAGGTGCGTCTGCTGCGGTCGTACGACCCCGCGGTCGCGGGCGGCGACCTGGACGTCCCGGACCCGTACTACGGGGGCCGGGACGGCTTCGAGGAATGCCTTGAGATGGTGGAGGCGGCGAGCACCGGTCTGCTCGCCGCGGTACGTGAGCAAGTGGAAGGACGGGCGGCATGAGCGATTCCGCTACCAACGACAGCGCCGGTACGGGCGCGGAGAGATCCGCTTCCGCTCCGGGTGACGGCACGCGCGCGGTGCGGGCCGGGCTCCCCGAACCGGTCAAGCACGAGCCCACCCTGCCGGGCCCGGTGTTCGCCGCCCACTTCCACCTGCCGGGGGACCCGACCGGGCCGTACACCTACGGCCGCGACGAGAACCCGACCTGGACCCGCCTCGAGAGCGCCATCGGCGAGCTGGAGGCGCCCGGAGAGGCCGGCGTGGAGACGCTCGTCTTCGCCTCGGGCATGGCCGCGATCTCCTCGGTGCTCTTCTCACAGCTGCGCGCGGGCGACACCGCCGTCCTGCCCGACGACGGCTACCAGGCGCTGCCGCTGGTCCGCGCGCAGCTGGAGGCGTACGGCATCGAGGTGCGCACCGCGTCGACCGGCCGGGACGCGCAGCTCGACGTCCTGGACGGGGCGAAGCTGCTGTGGATCGAGACGCCGTCGAACCCGGGTCTCGACGTGTGCGACGTACGCCGGCTCGTCGAGGCGGCGCACGCGGGCGGCGCCCTGGTGGCCGTCGACAACACCCTCGCCACCCCGCTCGGGCAGCGCCCGCTGGAGCTCGGCGCGGACTTCTCGGTGGCCAGCGGAACCAAGCAGCTCACCGGCCACGGCGACGTCCTGCTGGGCTACGTGGCCGGCCGCGACGCCGGGGCGATGGCCGCCGTTCGGCGCTGGCGCAAGATCGTCGGTGCGATTCCCGGCCCCATGGAGGCCTGGCTCGCGCACCGCTCGATCGCCACCCTCCAGCTGCGCGTGGACCGGCAGGACTCCACCGCGCTCAAGGTGGCCGAAGCCCTCCGCACCCGGCCCGAGATCACTGGCCTGCGGTACCCCGGGCTGCCCGACGACCCGTCCCACAAGGTCGCCTCGCAGCAGATGCTGCGCTACGGCTGTGTCGTCTCCTTCACGCTGCCCTCGCGCGCGCGTGCCGATCGTTTTCTCGACGCGCTGCGCCTCGTCGAGGGCGCGACGAGCTTCGGCGGGGTGCGCTCCACGGCGGAGCGGCGCGGGCGCTGGGGCGGCGACGCGGTGCCGGAGGGCTTCATCCGGCTCTCCGTCGGCGCGGAGGACCCCGACGACCTGGTGGCGGATCTGCTGCGCGCGCTGGACGAAACAACGGAATGACAGCGTCTCACTGACCTCGACTCAATGACGTCGACTCAATGACATCGACGGACGTCTACGGACGGTCCGAGCCTCCCCCCTCGTGGCTCGGACCGTCCTCCGGTTCCACGCGCGAAGAACCGCTCGCACAAGGCTAGTTGACTCTGCGTCAGTGTCCAATCACCGTAGCGACAGCGACCTATCGACTTATTTATAGTGGGCGGGCGGGGGCTGGAGAAGAACAGAAGAGGGGCGGGTTTTCCCGTGGATCTGGCCTTGCTCCGCACCTTCGTCACCGTGCACCGGGCCGGTTCCTTCACCCGCGCGGCCGCTCTGCTCGGCCTCTCGCAGCCCGCCGTCACCTCGCAGATCCGCACGCTGGAGCGTCAGCTCGGCCGCCCGCTGTTCCTGCGACAGGCCCGCGGCGTGACCCCGACGACCATCGGCGACGAACTCGCCCACAAGGCCGCACCGCATCTCGACGCCCTGGTGGAGATCGCCGAGACCGGGCTGGAGGACGACTCCTCCCTGCGGACCCTGCACCTGGCCGGACCGCCCGAGTTCACCGCCGAACGGGCGCTGCCCGCGCTCGGCGAGCTCACCGGCGAGGACGGCCAGGCCTTCGCCCTGCGCGCCTCCTTCGGGAACGCCGAGGAGGCCATGGAGGGCCTCGCGGCCGGGCATCACGATCTGGCCATCGGCACGGCTCGTCCACGCGGGGCGCTGCTCACCGCGACTGCGCTCTGCGACGAAGTGCACGTGCTGGTCGCCACGCCGCACTGGGCGGAGCGCGCGGGCGTCGAAGACGTCCGCGACACCGATGCTTCCGCCCTGAAGCACGTCCCCGTGGTCGAGGTGCACGAGTCACTGCCCTTCGTCGCCCGTTACTGGGCCTCCGTCTTCGACGCCCGTCCGGCCTCACCGGCCACGGTCGTCGCCCCCGACCTGCGTGCCGTTCTCGCCTGCGCGGTCGCGGGCGCCGGCCTCGCCGTCCTGCCGCGCTATCTGTGCGCGGAGGCGCTGGAACGCGGTGACGTGGTCGCCCTGCATGATCCGCCGGTTCCGCCGCTGCGGACGTATTTCCTGGTGGTGCGCACCGGCACGTTGGCGATGCCGCACATCGCCCGCGCCCACGAGTGGTTGCTGCGCGCGGCCGCCGTCTGGAACTGAGCCGGCGGACTCACGAACCGGTCGCGCGTCACGATGTTTCACGTGGAACCAGCCGGGCCACATTTCTCCCATGACCGTCCGACCCGTGGTCAAGCGCACCGCTCGCGCCGTCCTGCTGGACGGCGATCACCTGATCCTGATCAAGCGGACCAAGCCCGGCGTCGACCCCTACTGGGTCACTCCCGGCGGCGGGGTCGAACCGGACGACACCACCGTCGTGGACGCCCTGCACCGTGAGGTGTACGAGGAACTCGGCGCCAAGATCAGCGACGTGGTGCCCTGCTTCGTCGACACCGTCGAGCACATCGGCGAGGACGGTGGCGCGACCGGCGTGAAGGTGCAGCACTTCTTCGTCTGCCACCTGGAATCCATGGACCCGTCCCTGCGGCACGGCCCCGAGATCGATGAACCGGCCGGTGAGTACGAGATCGTCAGGGTGCCGTTCACCCGGGTCGGGATCGCCTCCGTCCACCTCGTACCGCTGTCCCTGCGGCACTACCTGGACGGCAACATCGAAGGCGTGCGTGCCCTGCACGCACCCGACCTCGGCTGAACCGACTTGGCCGAAAGCTCGCAGGTTCCACCGGAAAGAGGTGGACGCGGGAGGCCGCCGTCGGACAGCCTGACCTGCGTGCCGACACCTTTCCTCGCCTCTGCTCCGATCCGCCGTCTGACGCTCCGCGATCTCACCGCCTGCGCCGACCTGTCCGAGGACCGGGGGTGGCCGCGGGAGGAGCACAAGTGGGGGTTCCTCCTCACCGCCGGAAAGGGGTACGGCATCGACGACCCCGGCGGCGGTCTCGTCGCCGCCTGCACCGTCACCGAGTACGGACCGCAGGAACGCCCCTCGCTCGCCGCCATCGGCATGGTGCTGGTCGCCGAGCGGCACGCGCGCCAGGGCGTCGGACGCCGTCTGATGCGTCACATCGTCTCCGGGCTGGGGACCCTGCCGCTGACCCTGCACGCGACACCGTTCGGCCGGCCGCTCTACGAGGAGCTGGGCTTCAAGGTGACGGGCGGGGCGGAGATGGTGCGGGGCCGTTTCGTCCCGGGCGGGCCGGAACCGAAGACCGTCACCCGCGCGGCCACCGCCGAGGACCTCGCCACGGTCCTCCGGCTCGACGAGGAGGTCTTCGGTGCGGACCGCACTCCCATCGTCACGCGGCTGCCCGCCTTCGCCGACCAGTTGCGTGTCGCCGAGGAGGACGGCCGGATCATCGGGTACGCCGCGGCCTGGCCGAACATGGACACCCACGTGGTGGGCCCGCTGATCGCCCGTGACACCGAGACGGCCAAGGCCCTGATCGGCTCGCTCGCCGCCCGTACCGACCGACCGCTGCGCACGGACATCGACGTACGGCACGACGAGCTGCTGGCGTGGGTGAAGGAGCGCGGCCTCTCCAGCATCGCCCCCAACGCCGTCATGACCTACGGGATCACCGAACTGCCCGGGGACTGGACCCGGCGCTTCGCGCCGCTGACGGTCGCGGCGGGCTGACTCCGGCGGGGAAGGCTCCGAGACGCGGGGAGGACTACCGAGACGACGAGCCGGTCCCCGGGCCTTCCCGGAACCGGCCGTCGGATCGGTGACCGCGCCGCCGTCCGTTGGACGGCCGCCGTCGTCGGACGAGGGTCAGGCGAGCGCCCGCACGGCGGCCGAGGCGAACCCGTGGTCCTGGTCGGGCGCGCCGCCGCCCACCCCGATCGCTCCGATCAGCCGGCCCTCGCGGTGCACGGGCAGGCCGCCCGCGATGAACAGGAGCGGCCGGTCGAGGGCGGTGGGCAGGGTGTGGAAGAGGCCTCCGGGCTGCACGGCGTCGACGAGGTCGGCGGTGGGAGCGTTCAGCTGGAGTGCCGTGTAGGCCTTGCGCGTGCTGGTCTCACCGGAGATCAGCACGGCCCGGTCGTCGCGTCGGAAGGCGAGCAGGTGGCCGCCGGCGTCGAGGACGGTGACGCTGACCGTGACACCGGCCGCCTCGGCGGCGTGGTGCGCCGCGGTGACGAGCGCTTCGGCGTCCTGGGTCGTCAGCGGGGTGACAGCGGTGGTGCTCATGGAACTTTCTCCTTGGTCGTGCCGGGTGGTGCGGTGCCTCGGTGGTCGCCGAGGCGGTGGTGGCCGCGGAGGTGCGGGGACGGCCCTGGCCCCGCACCCCCGAGCCGGGGTCGGTGGTCAGTGGCGGACGGCGGCGGCCCGCTGTTCGGTGGAGGGGACGGAACCCGCGACGACTGAGCCCGAATCCCTTCCGCGCCGTTCCAGGGCGGCCGAGAGGACGGCGAGGACCAGCGCGGCGGCGGCGAGAACGGCGCCGACCCAGTTGGGGGCGGTGTAGCCGAAGCCTGCCGCGATCACTACCCCGCCCAGCCAGGCGGAGAGCGCGTTGCCGAGGTTGAAGGCGCCGATGTTCACCGCGGAGGCCAGCGTCGGGGCGCCGTGTGCGTGGTCCAGGACGCGCTTCTGCAGCGGCGGGACGGTGGCGAAGCCCAGGGCCCCGATCAGGACGACGGTCACGGCGGACGCGATCTTGTCGTGCGCGGTGAGGGTGAAGAGGGCGAGTACGACGGACAGGGCGCCCAGGGAGATGTACAGCATGGGCATCAGGGCTCGGTCGGCGAACCGGCCGCCGACGAGGTTGCCGCCGACCATGCCGAGGCCGAAGAGGACCAGCAGCCAGGTGACCGAGCCGTCGGCGAAGCCCGCGACATGGGTCATCATCGGCGCGATGTAGGTGATCGCCGCGAAGACACCGCCGAAGCCGAGGACGGTCATGGCCATCGCGAGCAGGACCTGCACGTTCTTGAACGCGGCCATCTCGTCGCGCAGCCGCACGCCTTCGGCCCTGGGCATGTCGGGGACCAGCTTGGCGACGCCGGCCAGACCGACGACGCCGAGCGCGGCCACGACGGCGAAGGTGACGCGCCAGCCGGCGGTCTGCCCGATCAGCGTGCCCAGCGGGACGCCGACGACATTGGCGACGGTCAGTCCGGTGAACATCATCGCGATGGCGCCGGCCTTCTTGTGCGGTGCGACCAGGCCGGCCGCGACGACGGATCCGATGCCGAAGAAGGCGCCGTGGGCGAGCGAGGCGACCACGCGGCCGATCAGCATGACCGAGAAGGCGGGGGCGACGGCGGAGAGCAGGTTGCCGACGATGAACAGGCCCATCAGCAGCATGAGCATCCGCTTGCGCGGAACCCTGGTGCCGAGCACGGTCATCAGCGGGGCGCCGAGCATCACACCGAGCGCGTACCCGGTCACCAGGTAGCCGGCGGTGGGAATGGAGACCCCGTAGTCGCTGGCGACCTCGGGCAGCAAGCCCATGATCACGAACTCGGTCGTTCCGATCCCGAAGGCCCCGATCGCGAGGGCCAGAAGCGCGAGAGGCATGGAGGGGTACACCTTCCCAAACGATTGCAGGAGCGCTTTGCGTTCGCTCACAATAATTGCACACGCGGGCAATATGCAAGCGCTGACAATCGCGCGACTGGTCTACCCTGGTCTCAGCCGCTCCTGGACGGAGGATCCACATGACAGCGACGGACCCCGCGCTCACCGCCCTCTCCCAGGGCTGGTGCGCCCTCTCCCTGCTGCACGGGAGGATCGAGGCACACATCGAGCGCGCTCTGCAGACCGGGCACGACCTGAGCGTGCGCGAGTACTCCCTGCTCGACGTGCTCAGCCGCCAGCACGACGGCGACGGGGGACATCTGCAGATGAAGCAGGTCGCCGACGCCGTCGTCCTCAGCCAGAGCGCCACCACCCGGCTGGTCACCCGGCTCGAGGACCGTGGCCTGCTCGAGCGCTACCTGTGCCCCACCGACCGGCGCGGCATCTACACCAACGTGACCGCGGCGGGCCTGCAGCTGCTCGACGAGGCGCGGCCCACCAACGACACCGCCCTGCGCGAGGCCCTCGACGAGGCTGCGGCCAACCCCGACCTGGCCCCGCTGGTCCGGGCCGTGGAGACGCTGAAGGCACCGGTGCCCGCCTAGAGCCTGTCCGGGCAACCGGGCACCGGCCCGGCCCGGTTCTAGAGTGCAGGCATGGGAGATCTCGAAATACGCCCCACCACCGCCGAGGACCTCTCGGCGGTCGTCGCGATGCTCGCCGACGACCCGCTGGGCGCACGGCGCGAATCACCGGACGACCTGGGCCCGTATCTGGCCGCCTTCGAACGCCTCAGGGTTGATCCGAACCAGCATCTGGTGGTGGCCGTCCGCGACGATCGTGTCGTCGGCACGCTCCAGTTGACGATCGTCCCCGGACTGTCCCGGCGCGGCGCGACCCGTTCGATCATCGAAGGGGTACGCATCCACCGCGACGAACGCGGCAGCGGACTGGGCACACAGCTGATCGAGTGGGCGATCGACGAGTCCCGGCGGCAGAGCTGCCACCTGGTGCAGCTCACCTCGGACAAGACGCGTACCGACGCCCACCGCTTCTACGAGCGACTCGGCTTCGAGGCCTCGCACACGGGCTTCAAACTTCAGCTCTGAGTGCACCACTCCCGTCACACGCGGCGCGCGGCCCGGTTTCACGTGAAACCGGGCCGCGCGCTGTACGGACGACCGCTAGCCGATCCCCCGCCATCCCTCCGGGTCCACTCCACCCGGCACGGAGGCGCCCTCGTCGTACGGCTGACGCGTGAAGACGAACGATCCGAGATCCAGATGGCTGACGGTGCCGTCCGGACGCCTCACCGCACGCAACGACTCCCCCGCGTAATACCCCTCCAGTCCCGTCCAGCTGCCGTCACCGTTCGCCCGGAAGCGTGAGCGGCGGCCCTGACCGGACAGTGGCCCCAGCGAAACCCCTCCGTCGGACGTCAGCCGCAGGGCGAAGGCATGCGTCCCCCAGTACCACTGCCCCGCCAACTCCAGTACGGAGGAATCGACCTCCCGCAGTGGACGCCACGGTTCGGGAATCCGGGGCTCAGCCTCGGCGACAATGCGCACGAGGTCGGCCCCGACCCCGGCGAGCAGTGGCCCCGAGGTGCAGTTGGTCAGCACCACCGCGGCCACGTCGTCCTCCACACCGATGGTGAGGTTGGCCAGGAATCCCGGCAGGGACCCGGAATGCCCGACGAGCAGCCGCCCGTCCCGGTGCTGAATCTGCAGCCCCAGCCCGTAGGCAGCGCCGTCCACCACATCAGCGGACTCGGCCGGGGCGGCGGGCGCCCGCATCTCCCGCACGGTCTCCGCCCCGAGCACCCGGTCGTCCCCCAGCGTCAGGAAGACGGCGAACCGCGCCAGGTCCCCGGTGGTGGACCAGAGCTGGCCGGCCGGGGCCATCCGCCCGAGGTCCTCGACAGGCTCGGCAAGCATCACGTCGGCCCATGGATGCACTGCCCAGCCACCGGCATGCGGGGCGCTGGGCCGGATACCCGTACGCCGCAGCTCCAGCGGGTCCAGCACCTCCCGTTGCAGCACCTCTTCCCACGGAGCGCCGCGCAACTTCTCGACCAGCGCGCCGAGCAGCGTGTAGCCGGGGTTGGAGTAGTGGTGCCGACGGCCCACCGGGTGCAGGAGCGGCTGCTTGCCCAGCACATCGGCGAGTTCGGGGCGCAGCGAGCCCGGTGTCCGCTCCCACCAGGGCGCCGGTGACTCGGCGGCCAGCCCGCCCGAGTGCGCGAGCAGTTCGGCGATCGTTGCCTCCCCCACCCCGGTGCCCGGCAGGTGCTCCTCCAGCGGATCCCCGAGGTCGAGCACGCCCTCGTCGCGCAGCCGCAGGACGAGGACGGCGGTGAACGTCTTGGTGATCGAGCCGATCCGGTACTGCACGTTCTCGTCCGGGCCGTGCCCGTCGACCGAGGTCCGCGCACCGTGCCACACCGCCCGCCCGCCCCGGACCACCGCGGCGACGAGTGACGGCGTTCGCCCTTCCGCCTGGGCCACGGCGATCCGGTGGGTCAGCGCCCGCCGGGTGGTGGGGAGCAGCTCTCCCTGAGATGTCGTCATGTGCCCAGTCCACCGGCCGGGGCACCGCACGTCGAGCCGATTTCCCCGTGGCACCGTCCGCTGCGGGGAGCGCGACAGCCCAACCGGCCCGCTGTCAGGTCTGTGCCATGTCCACGAAGCGCGAGTAGTGGCCCTGGAAGGCGACCGTGATCGTCGCCGTCGGACCGTTACGGTGCTTGGCCACGATCAGGTCCGCCTCGCCCGCGCGCGGTGACTCCTTCTCGTAGGCGTCCTCGCGGTGCAGCAGGATGACCATGTCGGCGTCCTGCTCGATCGAACCGGACTCACGCAGGTCGGAGACCATGGGCTTCTTGTCGGTGCGCTGTTCTGGGCCACGGTTCAGCTGGGAGAGCGCGATGACCGGGATCTCCAGCTCCTTCGCCAGCAGCTTGAGGTTACGGGACATGTCCGAGACCTCCTGCTGCCGGCTCTCGGCGCGCTTCGAACCACCGGACTGCATCAGCTGGAGGTAGTCGATGACGACCAGCTTGAGGTCGTTGCGCTGTTTGAGGCGACGGCACTTGGCGCGGATCTCCATCATCGACAGGTTGGGGGAGTCGTCGATGTAGAGGGGGGCGGCCGAGACGTCGGGCATCCGGCGCGCCAGCCGGGTCCAGTCGTCGTCCGTCATCGTGCCGGACCGCATGTGGTGCAGCGCGACGCGGGCCTCGGCGGACAGCAGACGCATCGCGATCTCGTTGCGTCCCATTTCGAGCGAGAAGATGACGCTCGGCAGATTGTTCTTGATCGAGGCGGCCCGCGCGAAGTCCAGCGCCAGGGTGGACTTGCCCATCGCGGGACGTGCGGCGATGACGATCATCTGCCCGGGGTGCAGGCCGTTGGTCAGCGAATCGAAGTCCGTGAAGCCCGTAGGCACACCGGTCATCTCGCCGCTGCGCGACCCGATCGCCTCGATCTCGTCGAGCGCTCCCTCCATGATGTCGCCGAGCGGCAGGTAGTCCTCGCTGGTGCGCTGCTCGGTGACGGCGTAGATCTCGGCCTGGGCGCGGTTGACGATCTCGTCGACGTCGTCGTCGGCCGCGTACCCCATCTGTGTGATCCGGGTGCCGGCCTCGACCAGGCGGCGCAGCACCGCCCGCTCGTGCACGATCTCCGCGTAGTACGCGGCGTTCGCGGCCGTCGGCACCGTCTGGACGAGGGTGTGCAGGTACGAGGCGCCGCCGACCTTGTTGATCTCCCCGCGCTTGGTGAGCTCCGCGGCGATCGTGATGGGGTCGGCGGGCTCACCCTTGGCGTAGACGTCGAGGATGGCCTGGTAGACCGTCTCGTGGGCCGGCTTGTAGAAGTCGTGGCCCTTGAGGATCTCGACGACGTCGGCGATGGCGTCCTTGGACAGGAGCATCCCGCCGAGGACGGACTGCTCGGCGTCCAGGTCCTGCGGCGGCACCCGCTCGAAGGACGCGCCACCACCGTCCCACCCACTGTCCGGGCCGCGCTCGTGCTGTTCGTCCCGGCCGCGGCCGCCCTCACCGCGGCGGCGGGAAGCAGGCAGACGATCACTGGGGCCGCTGTCGGCCCACGGGTCGTCCAAGGGCTCGGAAATGCTCACCGAGCCACCTCCTCCCGTCCGCCGAGCGGACCTCGCCGTGCCCCTCATTTCTACGGCACGGCACTGACAAATAGGACGCCCAACTCCGGTTCTGGCGCGTCGGTTTTGTGAGGGTTCACCGGCCGACGGACGGAGCGGGCGCCGGATAACCGTAGGCCTGCGGGCACCGTCAGCCAATCTGGTTATCCACAGGCCATGTGGACGACCGGCCAGATGCTGTGGAGAACTCCGCCAAACCTGTGCACGACCCGGTGGACAGCCCTGTGAACAAGCCCGCACCGCGTCCCGAGAACCTTCCTTGAGCTGCGCCTTTACCGTCCACCGCCTGTGCAGAAGAAAAACTTTCCCAGTCGGATCAAGATCACTTCGAACCGTACCCAGAAGTACACGGTTCGAGATCGGATGTAAGGGCCGTCAAAGCTTTGCATCTCTTACCTGTGGACGATTAGATTGGTGCTCATGACACAGGCCCCCGCGCGCACCCGGACCGCCCGGCGCCGGCACGACCGAGAGATCGTCGCGCTGGCCGTTCCGGCCTTCGGCGCGCTCGTCGCCGAGCCCCTCTTCGTCATGGCCGACAGCGCCATCGTCGGCCATCTCGGAACCGCTCAGCTCGCCGGACTCGGCATCGCCTCGGCCCTGCTCACCACGGCCGTCAGCGTGTTCGTCTTCCTGGCCTACGCCACCACCGCGGCCGTCTCGCGCCGCGTCGGCGCGGGCGACCTGCAAGCCGCGATCCGTCAGGGCATGGACGGCATCTGGCTGGCACTGCTGCTCGGCGCCGTCGTCGTCGCCGTCTTTCTGCCTGCGGCCCCCTCGCTCGTAGAACTTTTCGGCGCATCCGACACCGCGGCCCCCTACGCCACGACGTATCTGCGGGTTTCCTCCCTCGGCATCCCCGCCATGCTCGTGGTGCTGGCTTCGACCGGTGTCCTGAGGGGACTGCAGAACACCCGGACCCCTCTCTATGTGGCCGTGGCCGGCTTCATCGCCAACGCCGTCCTCAACGTCCTGCTCGTCTACGGCGCCGGACTCGGCATCGCGGGCTCCGCCTGGGGCACCGTCATCGCCCAGTGCGGCATGGCCGCGGTCTACCTGTGGGTGGTCGTCCGGGGGGCCCGACGACACGGTGCCTCCTTGCGCCCGGACCTGGCCGGCATCAGGGCTTCCGCTCAGGCCGGGGTGCCACTGCTGGTGCGCACGCTCTCCCTGCGGGCGATCCTCATGATCGCCACGGCCGTGGCGGCCCGCCTCGGTGACGCCGACATCGCCGCACATCAGATCGTCCTGTCCCTGTGGAGCCTGCTCGCGTTCGCCCTCGACGCCATCGCCATCGCGGGGCAGGCCATCATCGGCCGCTATCTGGGCGCGGACGACGCCCAGGGTGCGCGCGAAGCGTGTCGCAGGATGGTGGAGTGGGGCGTCGCGGTCGGGGTCGTACTGGGTCTGCTCGTGGTGCTGTCCCGCCCGGTGTTCCTGCCCCTGTTCACCGGCGACTCCATGGTCAAGGACGCCGCGCTGCCCGCGCTGGTCATCGTGGCCGTCGCACAACCGGTCTGCGGTGTGGTCTTCGTCCTGGACGGGGTCCTCATGGGTGCGGGCGACGGCCCCTATCTTGCCTGGGCCATGCTGCTCACTCTGGCGGTCTTCACTCCCGCGGCGCTCCTCGTCCCGACGCTCGGCGGAGGGCTCACCGCCCTGTGGTCAGCCATGACGCTGATGATGGCGATGCGTCTGGTGACGTTGTGGCTGCGTACCCGATCGGGACGCTGGATCGTCACCGGGGCGACGCGCTGACCGTTTCACGTGAAACACGGCTTCGAGCACGGTCACGAAGAGGGGCCGCATCCCCCGACGGGAGATGCGGCCCCTCTTATCGCTTCAGCGAGAGCAGTGCTCAGGCAGCGACGACCTCGATGCTGACCTTGGCGTCAACCTCGGGGTGCAGACGCACGGACGTCTCGTGGGCGCCCAGGGTCTTGATCGGCGAGCCCAGCTCGATGCGGCGCTTGTCGACCTCGGGGCCACCGGCGGCCTTGATCGCCGAAGCGACGTCGGCCGGGGTGACGGAACCGAAGAGACGACCGGCGTCGCCGGAGCGGACGGCCAGACGGACCTTCACACCCTCGAGCTGGGCCTTCACCTGGTTGGCCTGCTCGATGGTCTGGATCTCGTGGATCTTGCGAGCGCGACGGATCTGCGCCACGTCCTTCTCGCCACCCTTGGTCCAGCGGATAGCGAACTTCCGCGGGATCAGGTAGTTGCGAGCGTAACCGTCCTTGACGTCGACGACGTCGCCCGCGGCACCGAGGCCGGAAACCTCGTGGGTGAGGATGATCTTCATGTTTCGGTCACCCTTCCCTTATCGCGCGGTGGAGGTGTAGGGCAGCAGCGCCATCTCACGGCTGTTCTTCACGGCCGTGGCGACGTCGCGCTGGTGCTGGGTGCAGTTGCCGGTCACGCGGCGGGCACGGATCTTGCCGCGGTCGGAAATGAACTTCCGCAGCATGTTCGTGTCCTTGTAGTCCACGTACGTGACCTTGTCCTTGCAGAACGCGCAGACCTTCTTCTTCGGCTTGCGCACAGGCGGCTTAGCCATGATGTTTCTCCTGTGTGATCAAGAAGTGTGGGTAGAGCCCGTCCCTTTAGAAGGGGGGCTCGTCCGAGTAGCCGCCACCGCCGCCGGAGCCACCGCCCCAGCCGCCGCCACCCTGGCCGCCACCGCCCTGCTGGCCACCGGCGGGAGCACCACCGGTCGCCCAGGGGTCGTCGGCTAGCGCGCCGCCGCCCTGCTGGCCGCCACCGGGGCCGCCGCCCCAGCCGCCGCCACCCTGGCCGCCACCGCCGCCGTAACCGCCCTGGCCGCCGCGGCCCTGGCCGGAGGTCTTGGTGACCTTGGCCGTGGCGCTGCGCAGGCTGGCGCCGACCTCGTCGACGTCCAGCTCGTAGACCGTGCGCTTGACGCCCTCACGGTCCTCGTAGGACCGCTGCTTCAGCCGGCCCTGCACGATGACGCGCATGCCTCGCTGGAGCGACTCGGCGACGTTCTCCGCCGCCTGACGCCAGACCGAGCAGGTCAGGAAGAGGCTTTCGCCGTCCTTCCACTCGTTCGTCTGGCGGTCGAAGGTGCGGGGAGTCGACGCGACGCGGAACTTCGCGACGGCCGCACCGGACGGGGTGAAGCGCAGCTCGGGGTCGTCGACAAGATTGCCGACGACCGTGATGACGGTCTCGCCTGCCATGGGGAACCTCTCGGCGGGTTTGCTGCTCTGGCTGCTTGGTTGCTGCTACTCGAATCCCGGAATCAGCTGAGCGGGAAGGCTCAGTGCATCTCGGGACGGAGGACCTTGGTCCGGAGGACCGACTCGTTCAGGTTCATCTGGCGGTCGAGCTCCTTGACGACCGCAGGCTCGGCCTGCAGGTCGATGACCGAGTAGATGCCCTCGGGCTTCTTCTTGATCTCGTACGAGAGACGACGACGGCCCCAGGTGTCGACCTTCTCGACCTTTCCGCCGCCGTCACGGACGACAGAGAGGAAGTTCTCGATCAGCGGGGAGACAGAGCGCTCCTCGAGATCGGGGTCGAGGATGACCATCACCTCGTAGTGACGCATGTGGAACCCACCTCCTTTGGACTCAGCGGCCACGGTCGTTCCGTGGCAGGAGGGTTGCGATGCGTTCGCACCGGCATCAACGAGTAAACCAGGACCCACTGACAATCGGGCTTCCTCCGAGGAGGTGGCCCGGCCGGGGACGGCAACAGACACCGGTGCGGAAGGTACAGCGTACCCGGCCGTCGCCCTGCGGTTGAAATCCGGCCCCGGGGGGACACAATCGGTAGTCAGGGATGTGAGGGCTAAAACACACTGCCTTCGGCAGGAGGTTCTCCATGGCACAGATCATGCGACCCGCCAGGCCCCGGACCGGCCTGCTGGCCACCGACGGCAAACGACACCCCCTCCAAGACGCACTGCTGGCCGTGACCGTGGTGCTCGGGGTGCTCGCCCTGGCCACCGCGAGCTTCCGGGGACTGCACGTCCTGACCTCCTGGGCGGGGCTGCTCGGTGTCCTGACCGGTGGGTTCGGCCAGTACGTGTCCGAGACGACACGGGAACGCTTCGGCCTGGTACTCGGACTCGGTGCCTCCGCACTCGGACTGTTCTTCGGCATCTACCACGGCGGGCTCATCGGCTGACGCCCGTCGGCTGATGCTCCTCGGCGGCCGCCCGCCGCACGAGCCCTTCCAGCCGTACGCCGGACGGGGCGCTCACAGGGCGCAGTAGGCTTCGCGCGAGAGCCGGAGCCCCTGTACCCATGGGGACACACCAGCCCGAGGAGCGCCCCGAATGAGCCTGACCCTGAGGACCATCAGTCGCGAGCAGCATCTGGCCTACATCCAGAGCCTGCCGGCGGCGAGTCACATGCAGGTCCCGGCATGGGCGGACGTCAAGGCGGAATGGCGCTCGGAGAACCTCGGCTGGTTCGACGACCGCACCGGTGAGCTGGTCGGTGTGGGTCTGGTCCTGTACCGGCAGCTGCCCAAGATCAAGCGTTACCTCGCGTACCTGCCCGAGGGCCCGGTCATCAACTGGTTCGCGCCGAACCTCCAGGACTGGATGGAGCCGATGCTGGCGCACCTCAAGCAGCAGGGCGCCTTCTCCGTGAAGATGGGCCCGCCGGTGATCATCCGGCGCTGGGACGCGACGTCGATCAAGAAGGGCATCCAGGACCCGGACGTCAAGCGACTGCGGGACATAGAGGCGGACCACATCGAGCCGCGCGCGTTCGAAGTGGCCGACAAGCTGCGCCGCATGGGCTGGCAGCAGGGCGAGGACGGCGGCGCCGGCTTCGGCGACGTGCAGCCCCGTTACGTCTTCCAGGTGCCGTTGGCCAACCGCTCCCTGGAAGAGGTCCACAAGAACTTCAACCAGCTGTGGCGCCGCAACATCAAGAAGGCCGAGAAGGCCGGTGTCGAGGTCGTCCAGGGCGGCTACCACGACCTCGAGGAGTGGCAGCGCCTGTACGAGATCACGGCCGTGCGCGACCACTTCCGGCCGCGCCCGCTGTCGTACTTCCAGCGCATGTGGGCGGCCCTCAACAACGAGGACCCCAACCGCATGCGGCTGTACTTCGCCCGGCACAACGGGGTCAACCTGTCGGCGGCGACCATGCTGGTCGTCGGCGGACACGTCTGGTACTCCTACGGCGCCTCCGACAACATCGGTCGCGAGGTCCGGCCGTCGAACGCCATGCAGTGGGCCATGCTCCGCGACTCCTACGCGCTGGGCGCCACCGTCTACGACCTGCGCGGCATCTCCGACTCGCTGGACGAGAGCGACCACCTCTTCGGCCTGATCCAGTTCAAGGTGGGTACGGGCGGTCAGGCGGCCGAGTACCTCGGCGAGTGGGACTTCCCGCTGAACAAGCTGCTCCACAAGGCGCTCGACATCTACATGTCGCGCCGCTGACCGCACCGCCCATCCCCGATCCGCACTCTGACAGCCACGAGAAAGGTTCCAGGTCCGGCCATGGCGCTCACGCTCTACGTCGACACCGCGCGCTGGCGGGCGCACCACAAGCACGTGCAGGAGCAGTTCCCCGGACTGGTCCCGGTCTGCAAGGGCAACGGCTACGGATTCGGTCACGAGCGGCTGGCGGAGGAGGCAACGCGGCTGGGCTCGGACGTGCTGGCCGTCGGCACCACCTACGAGGCCGCCCGGATCAAGGACTTCTTCGGCGGCGACCTCCTGGTCCTCACGCCGTACCGCCGCGGTGAGGAGCCCGTTCCGCTGCCCGACCGGGTCGTGCGCTCGGTGTCGTCCATCGACGGGGTGTACGGCCTGGTGGGCGCGCGCGTGGTCATCGAGGTGATGTCCTCGATGAAGCGGCACGGCATCAGCGAGCAGGACCTGCCGCAGCTGCACGCCGCCATAGAGAACGTCCGGCTGGAGGGCTTCGCCATCCACCTGCCGCTGGACCGTACCGACGGCTCGGACGCCGTCGAGGAGGTCATCGGCTGGATGGACCGGCTGCGCGCGGCCCGGCTGCCGCTGCACACCATGTTCGTCAGCCATCTCAAGGCCGACGAACTGGCCCGGCTCCAGCAGCAGTTCCCGCAGACGCGCTTCCGCGCCCGGATCGGCACCCGGCTGTGGCTGGGAGACCATGAGGCCACCGAGTACCGCGGTGCGGTCCTGGACGTCACGCGCGTCGCCAAGGGCGAGCGGTTCGGCTACCGGCAGCAGAAGGCCGCCTCGGACGGCTTCCTGGTGGTCGTGGCGGGCGGCACGTCGCACGGCGTGGGGCTGGAGGCCCCGAAGGCGCTGCACGGCGTCATGCCGCGTGCCAAGGGGGTCGCCCGGGCCGGCCTCGCCACGGTCAACCGGAATCTCTCGCCGTTCGTCTGGAGCGGCAAGCAGCGTTGGTTCGCCGAGCCGCCGCACATGCAGGTGTCGATCCTGTTCGTTCCCTCGGACGCGTCGGAGCCCCAGGTGGGTGACGAACTGGTGGCCCACCTTCGGCACACCACCACGCAGTTCGACCGCATCCTCGACCGCTAGCGAGCAGGCTCGGCCGGAGAGAGGGCCGTACACGGCGTCCTTGTGATCCTCGTGTACGGCCCTTCACACGCTCGCTCAGACCGAACCGTTCGGCTGCCGGCCCTTGCCCCAGTGCACCTGGGGCCCCTCGAAGTGGGCCGTGGGCCGCTCGGTCCGCGCCGCGGGGCCAAGGACGAAGACGTCCTCCGCACCGTCCAGCACACCGCCCGACGGGTCGTCGTCACCCGTCCGCCGGACCGGGTCCCGGTCCGGCATCAGAATGTCGCGCACGACCATGGCGCAGAGGAACAGCGTTCCCAGCAGGTGCAGGCCGATGGCCCAGTGGTAGCCGTCCGTGGGCAACCCCTTGTGGGCGTCCCCACTGGTCGTGTACGCGAGGTACATCCAGATACCGAGGAAGTAGGCGACCTCGCACGCCTGCCAGATCAGGAAGTCCCGCCACTTCGGCCGGGCCAGCGCGGCCAGCGGCACCAGCCAGAGCACGTACTGCGGTGAGTAGACCTTGTTGGTGAGGATGAACGCCGCGACGATCAGAAAGGCGAGCTGGGCGAACCGCGGGCGCCGGGGCGCGGTCAACGTGAGCGCCGCGACGGCGCCGCAGCACAGCAGCATCAGAAGCGTGGCGAGGGTGTTGACGGTCTCGGTGCTGGGCGGGTTGTCGGAGTTCTGGACGAGGATCAGCCAGAAGGACCCGAAGTCCACGCCCCGTTCCTGGCTGAACGTGTAGAACTTCGACCAGCCGTCGAAGGCGTAGAGCATCACCGGCAGGTTCACCACCAGCCAGGCGACGGCCGCACCCCCCAGCGCCGCTGCGAACGCCCGCCATTTGCCCGCACGCCAGCACAGGACGAGCAAGGGCCCGAGGATGAGGAAGGGGTAGAGCTTGGCGGCCGTGGCCAGGCCCAGCAGCACACCGAAGGCCAGCGGACGCTCCCGGGACCACATGAGGACGGCGGCGGCCGTCAGGGCGACGGCCAGCAGGTCCCAGTTGACGGTGGCGGTCAGCGCGAAGGCGGGGGCCAGGGCGACCAGCAGACCGTCCCAGGGGCGCCGGGTGTGCGTGCGGGTCACGCAGACGGCGATCACGGCCGCACAGACCATGAGCATCCCGGCGTTGACCATCCAGTACCACTGTTCCTGGTGCTGGATGCTGCCGCTGCCCGGCGTGAGCCAGGACGCGACCTCCATGAACAGGCCGGTCAACACGGGGTACTCCAGGTACTCCATGTCGCCGGGGAGCTTGTCGAAGTACGGCACGAGCCCGTCGACGAAACCGCGGCCCTGGTAGAGGTGCGGGATGTCCGAGTAGCACGCGTGCGTGTACTGGGAGCTGGCTCCGAAGAACCAGGCCCCGTTGTAGCAGGGTGCCTTCTGGACCAGTCCGAGGGCGAACATGCCGATCGCCACCAGCGCGATCACTCGGACGGGGGTCCACCAGGACGTACCGAGCAGGGCACGTCGTCCCAGCGGGCCGCCGATCAGCTCGCTGCCGGCTGCGGCGACCGGGTCCTCCGTGGTCGGCCGCACCGGATCCGGCTCGTGCACGCTCGCTGGCGTCGATTCTGCACTGGGCATGGGGCACATCCTGCCGTACGAGACTGAGAACACGACGGGGCCGCCGCACCCTCGTGGATGCGGCGGCCCCTGTTTCACGTGGAACTTGCGGGTGTTTCACGTGAAACACCCCTGCTCGGGACTCTTCGGCTAGCCGTTCGTGCCCCAGATGGTGTTTCCACGAGTGTTTCCGCTGCTGTCGCCCTCTCCTTCTGTCTCGGTGGCCGAGGGAGAAGGCGATTGACTCCCCTCGGAGCCGCCCGGCCCATTGCCTCCGTTGGCATTGCCGCCGTTGTTCCCGTTGCCGCAGTTGATGTCCCAGAAATCGCAGGACTCGGTCGGCGCGGGAGGCGAGGGGCTGTTCTGCGTGTCGCTGGGCGACGGGGTCGGCGACGGGCTGACTTCCTCGGTCTCGGAAGCGGACGGAGAGGGGGAGGGGGTCGGAGTCGGCGACGGGGCGTCGTTGATGACCTCACCGATGGGCTCCGGCTTCGGGAACTTCTCCACCTTCATGCCCTTGACCGCGTCGGACATGTAGTCCTGCCAGATCGTGGACGGGAAGGAGGCACCGTGGATCTTCTTCTCGCCACCGGTTCCGAACATCTCCAGGAACGTACGGTCCTTGATGGTCTCGTCGTCCGGGTAGCGGTACATGCTGATCGCGGTCGACAGCTGCGGCGTGTAGCCGACGAACCACGCGGACTTGTTGCCGTCGGTGGTACCGGTCTTGCCGGCCACCTCACGGCCGGGCAACTGGGCGTTGGAGCCCGTTCCCTTCTCGACGACGGTCTTCAGGACGTCCGTCACGTTGTCCGCGACCTTCGCCGTGAACGCCTGCTTCTCCTCGACCTTGTGCGTGTAGAGCGTGCCGTCCTTGTTCGTCACCTTCGTGACGGAGTACGGCTCGCGCTGCTTGCCGCTGTCGGCGAAGGTGGCGTACGCGCCCGCCATGCGGATGGCGCTGGGGTCCGAGACACCGATGGAGAAGGACGGGTAACCGGCGCCGGCCAGGCTGTCCTCCAGGAGTCCCGCGTCTTCGGCGGACTCCTTCACCTTGTCCAGACCGACGTCCATGCCGAGCTGCACGAAGGCGGAGTTCACCGACTCCCGCATCGCCTCACGAAGGTCGATCTTGTAGTCCGGCGGGTCACCGACGTTGTCCTGCCCGTCGTTCTCCTGACGCCATTGCTCGCCCTTCTCGTTCTCCCAGATCGACCCGTCATAGTTATTGATCTTCAGGTCGTTCTTGCCGCTGTAGAGGCTCTTGGGGGAGACGACGGTGCGCTCGTCCTGGGCCTGGACCGGGCCGAGGTCCGGGTCGCGCACACCCCACTTCATCGCGGCCGCGAGCACGAAGGGCTTGAACGTCGAACCGACCTGGGCACCGGTCACGTCGGCGTTGTTGGTGAAGTGCTTGGTGGCGTCCTGGCCACCGTAGATGGCCTTGATGGCCCCGGTCCTGGTGTCGATGGACGCCCCGCCGAACTGGACGTGCGTGTCCTTCTCGGGCCGTTTCTTGGGGTCGATCTTCTCCTTGTAGACCTTCTGGACCGCCTTCTCCATCTCGTCGACCTTCTTCTTGTCGAAGGTCGTGTAGATCGAGTAGCCACCCTTCTCCAGCTGCTGCTCCGTCACCGCGCCGCTCCTGACCACGGAGGCCTTGGCGAGCCTGACGAGGTAGCCGATCTGGCCGCCCAGCTTCGCGTTCGACTGCGGGTTCTGCGTGGTGGGGAGCTCGGTGTACTTGGCCCGCTCCGCCTGGCTCAGATGCCCGTACTCCACCATCTTGTCGAGGGTGTCCTGCATCTGGGACTGGGCCCGCTTCTTGTTGGCGTCGGGCGTGGCCGCCGGGTCGATGGCGATCGAGCCCGCCGGGTCGTAGTAGGTGGCGCCCTTGAGCACCGCAGACAGGAAGGCGCACTGTCCCGGGTTGAGGTCGACGGCGTCGACGTTGAAGTACGCCCGGGCGGCCGCCTGGATGCCGTAGGCGCCGCGGCCGTAGTAGGCGGAGTTCAGGTAGCCCTCGAGGATCTTGTCCTTCGGCTCCTCGGCACCGACCTTGATCGAGACGAAGATCTCCTTGACCTTGCGGGAGATCGTCTGCGACTGGTCGTTCAGCATCGCGTTCTTGACGTACTGCTGGGTGATGGTGGAGCCACCCTGGGTGTCCCCGCCCTTGGCCATGTTGAACACGGCGCGGGCGATGCCCTTGGGGTCGATGCCGCTGTCGGAGTAGAACGTCTTGTTCTCCTGCGAGATGACGGCATAGCGCATCTCCTTGGGAATCTGCGAGAGATTGACGCTCTGGCGGTTGCGGTCACCGCCCGTGGCCACCATCTGGGTGTTGTCGGCCCAGTAGTAGACGTTGTTCTGCGCGGTGGCACTCTCGTCGATGACGGGGACGCTCACCATGGCGTACGCGAGGCCGGCGGCGCCGACCAGGCAGCCGAAGAACGCGATGCACAGCCCGGAGACGAGCCTCCAGGAGGGCACCCAGCGCTGCCACCCGTCCTTGTTGTGGCGCGGGTAGTCGATCATGCGCTTCTTGCCGGGCGCCGCGGCCCGGCCCCTCCCGGGCCCTGCCGGACCGCCGGGCGCCCCTCGTCGGCCGCCGCGGCCCGGCTCGGCCGCTCTGCGACGGCCGCCCCCGTTCCGCTGTGCCGCGCGCCGGGCCTCGGCGCGGCTCCCGTACGCAGGCTCCTCGTTCTCCGGACCGTACGAGCCGGACGGAGACCCTGTGGCGCCTCGCGGTGCCGCACGGCGGCCGGAGGACGAACCGGACTGACCGCGTCGGGCCGCGGCACGTCCGCCTCCCTGCGGCTGCGGCGGTTTGCGACGGTGCTCGCTCATCGAACGACTACTCCTCGGGCAGGCGCACCTTTGCGCGCCTGGTAAAGGCGGCTGGTTTCCGGTCCCCCCGAAGTACGGATGCGGCCCCTTCCGCATTCACCCGTACTGCACCGGGGACAGGGACGCCCCCAGACGTCACTCGGTTCCCGGTGGTTTGCATGGCGCACACACTACGCACCGTCAAAACCCCCGCGGCCCGAAGTTCACCTCAAATCAGGCAACTTGCTCGCGATGAAACCCTGATGTGATCCCGTTCACCAGTTCACCTCTTGTCGCACGCAGAAGCTCGTTCTATCGTGCTGATGTATCGACTCGATACATCAGCGCGGCATAAGGGCGAGAGGAGGCGACGATGAGCCGGAGATCCGGCATCCTCGAGTTCGCCGTACTCGGCCTGCTCCGCGAGTCCCCGATGCACGGCTACGAGCTGCGTAAACGGCTCAACACGTCACTGGGTGTGTTCCGGGCGTTCAGCTACGGGACGCTCTACCCCTGCCTCAAGACGCTGGTCGCCAACGGCTGGTTGATCGAGGAACCGGGGAACGTCGGCGAGGCCGCCGCTTCCCTCACGGGACGCCGCGCCAAGATCGTCTACCGGTTGACGGCCGACGGTAAGGAACATTTCGAGCAGCTCCTCTCCCAGGCCGGCCCGGACGCGTACGACGACGAGACCTTCGCCGCCCGCTTCGCGTTCTTCGGGCAGACGTCGCGAGACGTACGCATGCGCGTGCTCGAGGGTCGGCGCAGCCGGCTGGAGGAGCGCCTGGAGAAGATGCGGGCCTCACTGGCCCGCACCCGGGAGCGACTCGACGACTACACGCTTGAGCTGCAGCGCCACGGAATGGAGTCCGTGGAGCGCGAAGTGCGCTGGCTGAACGAGCTCATCGAGAGCGAGCGGGCGGGGCGGGACCTCAGAGGTTCCGCCGCCGAGGGGACCGCTCAACAGGACACGACATCTGGAGCGACGGGCGGCCTGCCCCGGCCGGGGAACGACCCCCGGCCGGATACGCCCGGCGACACCGCCACGTGAGCGCCCAGTCAGGGCCTCACTCGTACACACAGGGAGCAACCGGAATGGGTTCGGTTCGCGTAGCCATCGTCGGTGTGGGCAACTGCGCCGCATCGCTGGTGCAGGGCGTCGAGTACTACAAGGACGCCGACCCGGCGGCCAAGGTCCCCGGCCTGATGCACGTCCAGTTCGGCGACTACCACGTCAGTGACATCGAGTTCGTCGCCGCCTTCGACGTGGACGCCAAGAAGGTCGGCCTGGATCTCGCGGACGCCATCGGCGCCTCCGAGAACAACACCATCAAGATCTGCGACGTGCCGAACAGCGGCGTCCAGGTCCAGCGCGGCCACACGCACGACGGTCTCGGCAAGTACTACCGCCAGACCATCGAGGAGTCCGCCGAGGCGCCGGTCGACGTCGTCCAGATCCTCAAGGACAAGCAGGTCGACGTTCTGGTCTGCTACCTGCCCGTCGGTTCCGAGGACGCGGCGAAGTACTACGCCCAGTGCGCCATCGACGCCAAGGTCGCCTTCGTCAACGCCCTCCCGGTCTTCATCGCCGGCACCAAGGAGTGGGCGGACAAGTTCACCGAGGCGGGCGTCCCGATCGTCGGCGACGACATCAAGTCGCAGGTCGGCGCCACCATCACGCACCGCGTCATGGCGAAGCTGTTCGAGGACCGGGGCGTCGTCCTGGACCGCACGATGCAGCTGAACGTCGGCGGCAACATGGACTTCAAGAACATGCTCGAGCGTGAGCGCCTGGAGTCCAAGAAGATCTCCAAGACGCAGGCCGTCACCTCCCAGATCCCCGACCGCGACCTGGGTGCGGACAACGTCCACATCGGCCCGTCGGACTACGTCGCCTGGCTGGACGACCGCAAGTGGGCCTACGTCCGCCTCGAGGGCCGCGCCTTCGGTGACGTCCCGCTGAACCTGGAGTACAAGCTCGAGGTCTGGGACTCCCCGAACTCGGCCGGTGTCATCATCGACGCCCTGCGCGCCGCGAAGATCGCCAAGGACCGCGGCATCGGCGGCCCGATCCTGTCCGCGTCGAGCTACTTCATGAAGTCCCCGCCGGTCCAGTACTTCGACGACGAGGCCCGCGCCAACGTCGAGAAGTTCATCGCGGGTGAGGTCGAGCGCTGATCAGCCGCTGACCCCGGTCTGTCGAGGGTCCCCGGGTCGCATGACCCGGGGACCCTTCCCGTATGTGAGGCTGTGCCCATGGCCGTCGTCCGTGACCTGCGCGTCCTGCTGCGCCTGAAGGGGTTTCGGCGCCTGCTCGCCGTGCGCCTGCTCTCCCAGGGCGCCGACGGCGTCTACCAGGTCGCGCTCGCCACCTACGTCGTGTTCTCCCCGGAGAAGCAGACCTCGCCCGCCGCGATCGCCTCCGCGATGGCGGTCCTGCTGCTCCCGTACTCCCTGGTGGGCCCGTTCGCCGGTGTGCTGCTGGACCGCTGGCGGCGCCGCCAGGTCTTCCTGTACGGCAACCTGCTGCGCGCCGCGCTGGCCACGGTGACGGCGGTTCTGATGATCGCCTCCGTCCCCGACTGGCTCTTCTACGTCTCCGCACTCTGCGTCACGGCCGTCAACCGTTTCGTGCTCGCGGGCCTGTCCGCCGCACTGCCCCGGGTGGTCGACGCCGAACGCCTGGTGATCGCCAACTCGCTCTCCCCGACGGCCGGCACCCTGGCCGCCACGGCAGGCGGCGGCCTCGCATTCGTCGTACGCCTCGTGGTCTCGGACTCCGACGCCGCCGTGGTGCTGCTCGGCGCCGGCCTCTATCTGTGCGGAGCCCTGGCGTCGCTGCGGATCGCCGTGGAACTGCTGGGTCCCGACCGGGCACTCGTGCCGCCCAGGCTGACCTCGGCGCTCAACGGCACCGCCCGCGACCTGGCGGCGGGCGTGCGTCACCTCGCCGCCCCCGCCCGCCGGGAAGCGGCCTGGGCACTCGCGGCCATGACGCTGATGCGGTTCTGCTACGGCGCTCTGCTGGTCATGCTGCTGATGCTGTGCCGGTACTCGCTGACCTCGGACACGGACGAGGGGCTCGCCCTGCTGGGGCTGGCACTTGGGGTCTCCGGGGCGGGCTTCTTCGCGGCGGCGGTGGTCACCCCCTGGGCGGCGGGGCGGCTGGGGCCCGGCCGCTGGATGGCCGTCTGCGCGGCGGTCGCCACCGTGCTGGTGCCGGCACTGGGCCTGACGTTCGCGGCGGCACCCCTGCTCGCCGCCGCGTTCGTGCTGGGCCTGACGACACAGGGGGCGAAGATCGCGACCGACACGGTCGTGCAGTCCTCGGTCGACGACACCTTCCGGGGGCGGATCTTCTCCGTCTACGACGTGCTGTTCAACGTGGCCTTCGTCGGCGCGGCCGGGGTGGCCGCGCTCATGCTGCCACCGGACGGCCGGTCGGTGCCGCTGGTCGTGACGGTCGCCGCGCTCTACGGAGTGGTTGCGGCAGCTATGGCCCGGTTTGAGAGCCGGCAAGTGTCACATCAGTGACACAGAGCCCCACCGGACTACAGAGTTGTCAGTGGGACCCGGTAGCTTACGTGCGTCTTATCTCGCGGCATGTCCGCGACACGCACCTATTTCAGGGGGACCCCCAGTGACCACCCAGCCGCCGCCCCAGGGCAACCCGTTCGCGCAGAACCAGCCGCAGGCTCCGCAGCAGCCTCAGGGTCAGAACCCCTACGCCCAGGGGCAGCCGGGCTTCCCGCAGCAGGCCGGCCAGCCCGGTCAGCCCGGTTTCCCGCAGCAGGGCGCGCCGTACGCCCCGGTGCCGCCGCAGCCGGCCCGCCGCAAGCCGAGCTTCAAGACGATCAAGAACATCGTCATCGCGGTGGTCGTCGTGGGTGTCGCGGTCGGTGGTTACATCGCCAGCCGGGACGACGCCGACCAGGCCGGCGTGGGTGACTGCCTGAAGTCCGCGTCGTCGTCCTCGGACCGCATGGAGGTCGTGGACTGCTCCTCCTCGGACGCCGAGGGCAAGGTGCTGTCGAAGGTGAAGGGCCACTTCACGTCGCTGACCGCCGAGACGGAGTGCCGGAAGGTCGACGGAGCCACCGGCTTCTACGCCGAGACCGGCGACGGTGAAGAGTTCCTGCTCTGCCTCGGCGAGGTCTGAGGCGACAGACGTCTCTCCGTCTCCTGCTTCACGGTCATGTTTCACGTGAAACATGACCCCACGGGCGGCACGTTTCACGTGAAACGTGCCGCCCGTTCTCATGCGTTGTCCGGGTGCTGAGCCCACCATTCCTTCAGTGCTGCCACCGCCGCGTCGTGCTCCATCGGCCCGTTCTCCAGACGAAGCTCCAGCAGGTGCTTGTACGCCTGCCCCACGGCCGGCCCAGGACGGACACCGAGGATCTCCATGATCTGGTTGCCGTCGAGGTCCGGGCGGATCGCGTCGAGCTCCTCCTGCTCCTGAAGCTGCGCGATCCGATCCTCCAGACCGTCGTACGCGCGGGAGAGGGCCGAAGCCTTGCGCTTGTTGCGCGTCGTGCAGTCCGACCGCGTCAGCTTGTGGAGACGGTCGAGCAGCGGTCCCGCGTCCCGGACGTAGCGGCGGACCGCGGAGTCCGTCCACTCACCCGTGCCGTAGCCGTGGAAGCGCAGATGCAGCTCGACCAGGCGAGAGACGTCCTTCACCAGCTCGTTGGAGTACTTGAGCGCGAGCATGCGCTTCTTCGTCATCTTCGCCCCGACCACTTCGTGGTGGTGGAACGAGACCCTGCCGTCCTTCTCGAAGCGGCGGGTGCGCGGCTTGCCGATGTCGTGCAGCAGTGCGGCCAGCCGAAGGGTCAGGTCCGGTCCTTCGCTCTCCAGGGCCATCGCCTGCTCCAGGACGATGAGGGTGTGGTCGTAGACGTCCTTGTGCCGGTGGTGCTCGTCACGCTCCAGCCGCAGGGCCGGCAGCTCGGGCAGGACCCGCTCGGCGAGACCTGTCTCCACCAGCAGACTCAGTCCCTTGCGCGGGTGCGGGGAGAGGATGAGCTTGTTCAGCTCGTCCCGGACCCGCTCCGCGGAGACGATGTCGATGCGCCCGGCCATGTCGTGCATGGCCTTGACCACCTCCGGCGCCACCTCGAAGTCGAGCTGCGCGGCGAAGCGCGCGGCCCGCATCATCCTCAGCGGGTCGTCCGAGAAGGAGTCCTCGGGCGTACCCGGAGTGCGCAGCACACGTGCCGCGAGGTCGTCGAGTCCGCCGTGCGGGTCGATGAACACCTTTTCCGGAAGCGCTACGGCCATCGCGTTCACCGTGAAGTCACGCCGGACGAGATCCTCCTCGATGGAGTCTCCGTAGGACACCTCGGGCTTGCGCGAGGTGCGGTCGTACGCCTCCGAGCGGTAGGTGGTCACCTCGATCTGCCAGCCGTCCTTCTGCCCCCCGACCGTGCCGAAGGCGATCCCGACCTCCCAGACCGCGTCCGCCCAGGGACGCATGATCTTCAGAACATCCTGGGGACGGGCGTCGGTAGTGAAGTCCAGATCGTTGCCGAGCCGCCCGAGCAGGGCGTCCCGCACCGAGCCGCCGACCAGCGCGAGTGAGAACCCGGCCTCCTGGAAACGGCGGGCGAGATCGTCGGCGACAGGGGCGACCCGCAGCGGCTCACCCGCCGCGCGGTGCTGCTCCTGACTCAGGACACTGGGGCTGACTTCGTTGGCGTTCGGCACAACAAAACAGGGTACGTGGCCTTGGCGGAGACGGGCGCCCCACGGAGCGCGCACCGAATCCCCCGCTTTCGTACCGCTCCCTTTATAGGCGCACATAGGGGGAAGCCCGGCCCTGGCAGCGGATCTTGTGACGTAGTCCGCGGCACTTCCCCTCGGCGCACCTCGTTACCATGCGTGGACGCACATTCCGACGACCACTGATCACGACGAGGGACGGGCGAGCGCGTGGCCGAGGCGGCAGACTTCCAGGGGACCAGTGCCTCACCTGCCCGCCGGTGGCTCCGGCGCACCACGGCGCTGCTCGCCGGGGCGCCGCTGCTGGCCGGTCTGGTCCAGCTGCCCGCCGCCGGCTCGGCGCACGCCGAAGAGGCGACCGCTGCCCTGGCCGACTCCGACTCGGGCTCGGTGGCCGTGGCCGTCGACTCGCTCACCCCCTCCGCGCCCACGGACGGGGACACGGTGACCGTGTCGGGCACCGTGACCAACCACGGCAAGCGGACCGTCACCGACGCCCACGTGGGCCTGCGCGTGGGCCCACCGCTCGACACCCGCTCGTCCGTCGACGCGATCGCCAAGGACAGCGACGATCTCCAGGGCTCCATCTCCCCGGAGATCGACAACAAGTACACGGAGAAGTTCTCCAAGCTCACTCCCGGCGTGGCGGAGCACTTCAACATCTCGGTGCCGGTCGACGAGCTGAACCTCGGCAGCGACGGCGTCTACGAATTCGCGGTCTCGCTGTCCGGGGAGACCTCCGCGCAGCCGTGGGAGCAGATCCTCGGCATCCAGCGGACCTTCCTGCCCTGGCAGCCCGACGAGGCCGACACCAAGACCAAGACCACGGCGCTGTGGCCGCTCGTCTCGACGACGCACATGGCCGCCGAAACGGGTCCGAACGAGGAGCAGACCCCGGTCTTCCTCAATGACGACCTGGCGAAGGAGATCTCCCCCGGCGGCCGGCTGAACCAGATGGTGACGCTGGGCAAGGACCTCGACGTCACCTGGGTGGTCGACCCGGACCTGCTGGCCTCCGTCGACGCGATGACGGGCAGCTACCGCGTCCGGGACGGGGACCAGACCACCGCCGGCACCCACCAGGCGGTCGCCAAGCAGTGGCTCGCCGACCTGCAGGAAGCGGTGGCCGACGAGGAGGTCGTCGCCCTCCCCTTCGCCGACCCCGACCTGGCGTCCCTCGCCCACAACGGGACGGACGTCACCGGCTCGCTGAGTCAGCTCAAGGAGGCGACGGACGTCGTCGCCAACACCGTCGAGCCGATCCTCCACGTGAAGCCGAGCACCGAGTTCGCCTGGCCCGTGGAAGGCGCCGTCGACCGGTCGATCGTCAAGGTCGCCACCTCCGCGGGCGCCGACAAGGTGATCGCGCGCAGCGACAGCTTCCAGGAGACCGACGCACTGCCGTACACACCGTCCGCCGCCCGCCCCATCGGCGGCGGCACCACGGCGGTGGTGGCCGATGCCCGGATGTCCACGGCGTTCGAGGGCGACCTGACGACGGCTTCCGCCTCCACGCTCGCCGTGCAGCGCTTCCTCGCCCAGAGCCTGGGCCTGGGCCTCCAGACCGACAAGCAGCGCAGCGTGGTCATCGCTCCGCAGCGCACACCCTCCGGGAGCCAGGCGCGCGCGATGGCCGAAGGACTGCGGGCCCTCCAGAGCGGCACGTGGTCCCAGTCCCAGAAGCTGGCGGCGGCCGCCGCGGCCAAGCCGGATCCGGACGCCGCCACCAAGGTCCCGGGCACCTCTTCCTACCCGTCGGCGCTGCGCAAGAAGGAGCTGCCCCGGTCGGCGTTCGTGGAGAGCGCGCGGACGCAGGACGCGCTGGACAGCTTCAAGGTCGTGCTCTCGGACCCGTCCCGGGTGGTGACCCCCTTCGGACGCGCCCTGAACCGGGAGCTGTCCGTGTCGTGGCGCGGCCGCGCCGCCGAGGCGGAGTCGTTCCGCGCCGGAGTGAAGTCGTACCTCGACGGGCTGACCGGCCGGGTCAGACTGATCGACAAGTCGGAGACGAAGCTCTCCGGCCGCAGCGCCACCATCCCGGTGACGGTGCAGAACAACCTGGTGCAGGACGTCGGCCCCCTGGTCCTGCGGCTCACGTCGACGAACCCGACCCGCCTCGAGATCGACGGCGCCCGCTACGAGGAGCAGCCGATCTCGGTCTCCGGCGGCCACAGCCAGTCGGTGAAGTTCACCACGTCGGCCAACGCCAACGGCCGGGCGACGGTGATCGCCCAGCTGTACACGACGGACGGGCGGCCGTACGGCAAGCCGGTCACCTTCGACGTGAAGGTCACCGAGATCACGGCCACCGTGATGCTCGTCATCGGAGGCGGTGTCCTGCTGCTCGTCCTCGCCGGCTTCCGGATGTACACGCAGCGCAAGCGTGCCGCGGCCCGTGCCGCCGAGAAGGCGGAGTCGGGCGAGGACGGCGCGGAGGGCGAGGAGGGCGATTCCGGAGAGCCGGAGGCTTCGGAGAACGCCGAGGACGATCCGGAGCAGCCGAGTGACCCGACACCGGACACCGCAGCGGAAAGCGACGACCCGTCCGGCACGGGTGAGAGAGTGGACCGTTGAGGATGTCGTGGCCGGTCGGCCCGGGACGATGAGGTGGGGTAACCATGAACGCGCCGTACGACGGTGACCGCGGTCAGGCCGCGGACGGCTCGGGTCACCCCCAGGGCCCGCCGCCGGACCCCGGCCAGACGCCGCCGCAGCCGCCCGCGGACATGTACCTCCAGGACGCCTACGACCAGGATCCCTACCGGGCCCAGGACC
The DNA here is from genome assembly GCF_027947575.1 of Streptomyces rubrogriseus. NCBI lineage: Bacteria > Bacillati > Actinomycetota > Actinomycetes > Kitasatosporales > Streptomycetaceae > Streptomyces > Streptomyces rubrogriseus. Next base: position 8,397,260 of record NZ_CP116256.1, read on the forward strand.
TCTCCGCCCAGGATCCGGTCTCCGAGGCGCTCTACGACCGTGCCGCGCACCCCCCGCCGCCCCCGGGCACGTACCCGCCGCAGCAGCCGCTGTACTCCCAGCCCTCCCAGTCGCCCTACGCCCCCGATCCCCGGGTGTGGGCCCAGACGCCCGCCCCGGAGCCGGAGGGTCCGACGCAGTACCTGCCGTACGGCGACGACCCCCGGACCACCCAGTTCGTGGGCGTGGACGACCTGGTCGGCCAGGCCGGAGACCAGCGTCACGAGCCGGACGCCTTCGCGCACCTGTTCCGCGACCAGCAGCAGGGCGGCGGCCACCCCTCGTACGACGACCAGGCCGCCGTACCCGCCCCTGCCCCCGCACCGGGGCCGTACGGCGGGGCGGCGGGGCCGGGCCAGTACGGCGCGCCACCACCACCGCCGCCGGGCCAGTACGGCGGGCACCAGGGGCCCGATCCGTACGGGAACGCTCAGGCACACGGTCAGTACGGCGGCCCCGCCCAGTACGGCGGCTCCGCTCCGACGCCCGGGCAGCACGCGGCGCCCGCACCCGGCCAGTACGCGGTGGCCCCCACACCCGAGGCGGCCGAGGCTCCACTCCAGGAGCCCGAGCCCACGCCCGCACGCGCGGCCAGCCAGGCCGCGCCCAAGAAGGGCGGGCGCGCGGGGGGCCTGCTGAAGTCCAGCGCCGTGATGGCGGCGGGCACGATGGTGTCGCGGCTGACCGGGTTCGTCCGGTCCGCGCTGATCGTCTCGGCTCTTGGCGTAGGTCTGCTCGGCGACACGTTCCAGGTCGCCTACCAGCTGCCCACGATGATCTACATCCTCACCGTCGGCGGCGGCCTCAACTCGGTCTTCGTACCCCAGCTCGTCCGGGCCATGAAGGACGACGACGACGGGGGCGAGGCCTTCGCCAACCGCCTCCTGACCCTCGTCATGGTCGCGCTGGGCGCGCTGACAGTGATCACGGTCGTCGCCGCGCCCCTGCTGATCCGGCTCCTGTCCAACCCCGTCGCCAGTGACCCGGCCGCAAACGAGGTCGGTATCACCTTCGTCCGCTACTTCCTGCCGTCCATCTTCTTCATGGGCCTGCACGTGGTGATGGGGCAGGTCCTCAACGCCCGCGGCAGGTTCGGCGCGATGATGTGGACCCCGGTCCTGAACAACATCGTCATCATCGTGACGCTCGGCCTGTTCATCTGGGTCTACGGCACCGCGGAAACCTCGGGCATGAAGGTGACGAGCATCCCGCCGGAGGGCGAGCGTCTGCTCGGCATCGGGGTGCTGCTGGGACTCATCGTGCAGTCCCTGGCCATGATCCCGTACCTGCGGGAGACGGGTTTCCGGCTCCGGCTGCGCTTCGACTGGAGGGGACACGGGCTGGGCAAGGCCATCACCCTCGCCAAGTGGACGGTCCTGTTCGTCCTGGCCAACCAGGCGGGCGCCATGATCGTCATCCAGCTCTCCACCGCTGCGGGCAAGGCCTCGCCCGTCGACGGCACCGGCTTCGCGGCCTACGCCAACGCACAGCTGATCTGGGGCCTGCCGCAGGCCATCATCACCGTCTCGCTGATGGCCGCCCTGCTGCCCCGGATCTCCCGCTCGGCGTCCGAGGAGGACGGGGGAGCGGTCCGGGACGACATTTCCCAGGGCCTGCGCACGACAGCCGTGGCCATCGTTCCCGTCTCCTTCGGCTTCGTCGCACTCGGCATCCCGATGTGCACGCTCATGTTCGGCTCCTCGGGCACCAGCGAGGCCACCAACATGGGCTACATGCTGATGGCCTTCGGTCTCGGCCTCATCCCGTACTCCGTGCAGTACGTCGTCCTGCGCGCCTTCTACGCCTACGAGGACACCCGCACGCCCTTCTACAACACCGTCATCGTGGCCGTGGTCAACGCCGCCGCCTCGGGCCTGTGTTACCTCCTGCTGCCCTCGCGCTGGGCCGTCGTCGGCATGGCCGCCTCCTACGGCCTGGCCTATGTGATCGGCGTGGGCGTCGCATGGCGCAGGCTGCGCAAGCGGCTCGGCGGGGACCTGGACGGCGCGCGGGTGCTGCGCACGTACGCCCGGCTGTGCATCGCGTCCGTCCCGGCGGCCCTGGCCGGTGGCGCCGCCTGCTACGCGATCAGCCGCTCGCTCGGCCAGGACGTCGTGGGATCGTTCGCCGCACTGCTGGCCGGCGGAGTGCTCCTGTTCGGTGTCTTCTTCGTCGCCGCCCGCCGCATGCGCATCGAGGAGGTCAACTCTCTGGTCGGCATGGTGCGCGGACGCCTGGGACGCTGAGACCCGGGGTAGGCGCACAACCATCGTCCGCCGCTGTGTGTCGTGCTTAGCGGCGGACTGTGGGCACAATTGGGTTCGGCGTCGGACGCGCGGATCGGGAGTCGGCCGACGCGCACGGAATGGGGAGGCAGGAACGACGGTGGCGGAACGGAGCACAGCTGCCGTCGACGTGGCAGACAACAGCGGCGATGAGCCGCTGACCGCACAGGCGGACCAGTCCACGGCCGACGGGGTGGCCAACAACCGGGAGCGGGACACGGACAGCGACGAGGCACAGGGGAACCCCACGAGCGAGGAGCCCGGCAAGACCTCGCCGCCCGAACTGCACAGCGGGCACAAGCTCGCCAGACGCTACCGCCTCGAGGAGTGCGTCACCCGTCTGGACGGCTTCAGCAGTTGGCGGGCCGTCGACGAGAAGCTGCGCCGCGCCGTCGGAGTCCACCTCCTCCCCGCGGACCACACGCGCGCCCGGTCCGTGCTGGCCGCGGCGCGCTCATCCGCCCTGCTCGGTGACCCCCGCTTCGTCCAGGTACTGGACGCCGTCGAGGACAACGACCTCGTCTACGTCGTGCACGAGTGGCTCCCCGATGCCACCGAGCTGACCGCTCTCCTCGCCGCCGGGCCGCTGGAGGTGTACGACGCCTACCAGATGGTCAGTCAGGTCGCGTCGGCCATGGCGGCCGCGCACCGGGAGGGCCTCGCCCATCTTCGACTGAGCCCCAACGCGGTGCTGCGTACGTCGACGGGCCAGTGGCGGATCCGCGGGCTGGCCGTCAACGCCGCACTGCGCGGCATCAGTTCCGACACTCCGCAGCGCACCGACACCGAGGCCATCGGAGCCCTGCTGTACGCCACGCTCACCCAGCGCTGGCCGTACGAGAGCGACGCGCACGGTCTGGCAGGTCTGCCCAAGGACATCGGGCTGATCCCGCCGGACCAGGTACGCGCCGGCGTCCACCGCGGCCTGTCCGAACTGGCGATGCGGGCGCTCGCCAACGACGGTGCCACCGCTTCCCGGCACGAGTCCCCGTGCACCACGCCGGAGGAACTGGTGAAGGCGATCGGCGAGATGCCGCGCATCCGCCCGCCGGAGCCGGCGTACACGGCACCGCCCCAGTACCAGCGGACGGCCTACCAGCAGGGCGGGTACGGCCGCCCGGCACCGCACCCCGGTGTCACTCAGCCCGTGTCGACGCCGCCGCCCCCGCTGCAGAGCCGTACCGGCAAGGTCCTGAAGTGGGGCGTGTCGGCCCTGCTGATCGCCGCACTCGGCCTCGGCAGCTGGCAGCTCGCCGATGCGCTCATGGAACGGGGCGGCAAGGCCGACGACCCGAACCAGACGCAGACGGTGGACGGCGACAACGACAAGGGCCCGAAGGAGCCGGTCAGCCGACCGATCACCATCGCGGGCGCGCACGACTACGACCCGTTCGGATCAGACGGGTCCGAGTACCCGGAGAACGTCGGCAAGGCCTACGACGGCGACCCCGGAACCTACTGGCAGACGAGCCACTACGCGAGCGCCGACTTCGGGCGGCTGAAGCCCGGTGTGGGCATCGTGGTCGACCTCGGCAAGGTGCAACAGGTCGGCAAGGTGGCCCTGACGTTCGGTGGCGACACTTCGGTGGAGCTCCGTTCCGCCGGGGCCACTGACTCGGAGCCGCAGTCCTTCGAGGGCTACGAGAAGGTCGCCGGCGGAAACGGTACGACGGTGGACCTCAAGCCGGACAAGGCGGTGCAGACCCGCTATCTTCTGGTCTGGCTGACCGAGCTGCCGGTGACGGACGGGCAGTTCCGGGGCCGCGTCGCCGACATCAAGGTGACCAGCTGACGGCACCTACCGCAGGGAGAGGGGTGTGATGGCGGGCGGCGCGAGTCATGACGGCGTGACCGACCAGGAGCTGCTCGCCCGCCACGTCGAGGGCGACCCCGACGCCTTCGGTGAGCTTGTGCGCCGTCACCGCGACCGGCTCTGGGCGGTGGCCCTGCGGACGCTGGGGGACCGGGAGGAGGCCGCCGACGCCGTCCAGGACGCGCTCGTCTCCGCCTACCGGGCCGCCCATACCTTCCGCGGACAGGCGGCCGTCACCACCTGGCTGCACCGGATCACGGTGAACGCCTGTCTGGACCGTGCTCGCAAGGCCGCCTCGCGGAAGACCGCGCCCGTCGACGACACCGAACGCCTGGAGCAGCTTCTGGAGCCGCACGAGTCGGCCTCCGCTCCCGCGGAGCGCAACGACCTGCACCGCCAACTGCTGGAGGCCCTGGGCACCCTGCCCGCCGACCAGCGAGCCGCTCTCGTCCTGGTCGACATGCAGGGCTATCCCGTAGCAGAGGCCGCCCGCATCCTCGACGTGCCGAGTGGCACGATCAAGAGCCGGTGTGCCCGGGGCAGAGCCCGGCTCCTGCCGCTGATCACCCACCTGCGTCCGGACGGCAGCGGAGACGGCAGGAAGCCCGGCCCGGAGCGGAACCGGACGCCGGGGGCATCCGTCCCACCGGCAGCGGGACCGCGGCGTGCGGGTCCGCCGGAAGCAGGGCCGAGTGATTCAGCCGCAGTGAAGGGCGGAGGTGGACGAGCGTGACGTCGTCGACGACAGACATGACCGGGCACCCGGACGTCGCGGAGATCTCCGACCTCGCCGAAGGCCTCCTCCCGAGCACACGGACCACCGACGTACGGCGGCACCTGGAAGGCTGCGAGCTCTGCGCGGACGTCTACGCGTCACTGGAAGAGATCCAGGGACTGCTCGGTACCCTGCCTCCTCCAACGCCCATGCCGGACGACGTGGCCGCCCGTATCGACGCCGCCCTGGCGAACGAGCCCCTGCCGGGGAGCGGAGACAGCCCGCGTGTTTCACGTGAAACATCGGCACCGGCCGACCGGCCCGCCGGGCACGCGCGCACCTCCTCCACGGGTCCCGGCCGCAAGGACCGCCGCCGAATGGATCGGCGAAGGATCGCCGTACTCGGCGCCGTGGCCGCCGCTGCCGCGATCGGGCTCGGCTCGGTCATCGTGTCCTCCCTCACCGGTGGGAACCCCTCCCACGACACCGCCCACGAGCAGCAGACCGCACTCCCGGACACCTTCGCCGAGGGCCGGCTCCAGGACAAGGTCGCCGGTCTCCTCGCGGACGGAAGCACCGAGAGCGGCGGATCACGTACGCCGCGCAGTTTCGGCATGGAGTCCGAGAACGGTGGCGAGACCACCGAGAACCATGTCTTCAAGCAGCCGACCGTCCCCGAGTGCATCCGCAAGGGCATCGGCCGCGACGACGCTGTGATCGCCACGGAGCCGGGCGTCTACAAGGGCAGGGAAGCCTTGCTGGTGGTACTGCCCGACGCCACCAATGACACCCGGGTCACCGCCTACATCGTCGAGACAGCGTGCGTGGATCAGCCCGCGGTAGGCAAGGCCAAGATCCTTCTTGAGCACTCCTACACGCGTTCGTAGCGGCCCTTCCAGCCCCTCGCCAGGCGAGCTGTGCCCTGCCGCCGTGTGCCCGGGCACAGCGGGAATGCGCGCCCCGTAGGATCCGTTAGGTGGGGTGAGAGTTCCGAGTGCAGCTCCACCCGGCCCTGAAGACGCAGTCCAGAGACGAGGAATGAAGCCGTGAGCGACGTCCGAAACGTGATCATCATCGGCTCCGGGCCCGCCGGCTACACGGCGGCGCTCTACACCGCGCGAGCGTCCCTGAAGCCGCTGGTGTTCGAGGGCGCCGTCACCGCGGGCGGAGCGCTGATGAACACCACCGAGGTGGAGAACTTCCCCGGCTTCCAGGACGGCATCATGGGCCCCGAGCTCATGGACAACATGCGGGCCCAGGCGGAGCGCTTCGGGGCCGAGCTGATCCCGGACGACGTCGTGGCCGTCGACCTCAGCGGTGAGATCAAGACCGTCACCGACACCGCGGGCACGGTCCACCGGGCCAAGGCCGTCATCGTCACCACCGGCTCCCAGCACCGCAAGCTCGGCCTGCCGAACGAGGACGCGCTGTCCGGTCGCGGTGTCTCCTGGTGCGCGACCTGTGACGGCTTCTTCTTCAAGGACCAGGACATCGCCGTGATCGGCGGCGGGGACACCGCGATGGAGGAGGCCACTTTCCTCTCCCGCTTCGCGAAGTCCGTGACGATCGTCCACCGCCGGGACACCCTGCGCGCCTCCAAGGCGATGCAGGAGCGTGCCTTCGCCGACCCGAAGATCACGTTCGTCTGGGACAGCGAGGTCGCCGAGGTCCAGGGCGACCAGAAGCTGGCAGGCCTGAAGCTGCGCAACGTCAAGACCGGCGAGCTCTCCGATCTGCCGGTGACCGGCCTGTTCATCGCGATCGGCCACGACCCGCGCACCGAGCTCTTCAAGGGCCAGCTCGACCTGGACCCGGAGGGCTACCTGAAGGTCGACGCGCCCTCGACGCGCACCAACCTGACGGGTGTCTTCGGGGCCGGTGACGTGGTCGACCACACCTACCGACAGGCGATCACCGCTGCGGGCACCGGCTGCTCCGCCGCGCTCGACGCCGAGCGCTTCCTCGCCGCCCTCAGCGACGAGGACAAGGCGGAGCCCGAGAAGACCGCCGTCTGACCACCCCATTCCTCGCACCAACCAGTTAGGAGCCCGCTGTGGCCGGCACCCTGAAGCATGTGACCGACGACTCCTTCGAGCAGGACGTCCTCAAGAACGACAAGCCCGTCCTGGTGGACTTCTGGGCCGCCTGGTGCGGTCCGTGCCGCCAGATCGCGCCGTCCCTCGAGGCCATCGCCGCCGAGTACGGCGACAAGATCGAGATCGTCAAGCTGAACATCGACGAGAACCCGGGTACGGCCGCCAAGTACGGCGTCATGTCCATCCCGACCCTGAACGTCTACCAGGGTGGCGAGGTCGCCAAGACCATCGTCGGTGCGAAGCCGAAGGCCGCGATCGTCCGCGACCTCGAGGACTTCATCGCCGACTGACGAACGTCAACCGGCGGTCGCCGACTGACGTTTCACGTGAAACACGAATGGGCCGACCCGAACGGGTCGGCCCATTTGGTGTACAGCGGTTCTCCGGTGACGAGCTACAGCGGACGCAGCGCCGGCTCCTTCTGCACGGCGCCGAGCAGGCGGTCCAGTGCCATCTCCACGTCTTCCTTCCAGGACAGCGTGGAGCGAAGGTCCAGCCGCAGTCGCGGATGCCGAGGATGCGGTCGGACCGTCTTGAAGCCCACCGCCAGGAGATGCTCCGCCGGCAGAACGCAGGCAGGCTCCTTCCAGCGGGCATCGCCGAACGCCTCGATGGCCTTGAAGCCACGGCGCAGGAGATCCTTGGCCACCGTCTGGACCATCACTCGACCCAGTCCTTGGCCCTGGTACCCCGGCATCACGAACGCAGTCATCAACTGAACCGCGTCGGAGGAGACCGGGCTGGTGGGGAAAGCCGTCGAGCGCGGCACATACGCGGGCGGTGCGTAGAGAACGAAGCCCACCGGCACGTCATCGACGTAGACCACTCGACCGCAGGATCCCCAGTCCAGCAGCACGGCGGAGATCCAGGACTCCTTCTCCAGGGCCGGCGTACCGGCCTCTACCGCGGCCTCGCCGCTGACGGGGTCCAGTTCCCAGAAGACGCACGAGCGACAGCGCTGGGGAAGGTCCTGAAGGTTGTCCAGCGTGAGCGGTACGAGCCGGCGCCCCATGAAGGCTGTTCCTCGCTTCCTTCCCCTGCCGCGTCGCGGGCGGCTGCCAGAGCGCTCCGTTCCCTGAGCAGGCTGCCGATGAACCCACCGACCGCGCCCAGCCCCAAGCCCGCGCTCACCCATTCGGTGCGGCTCATCGTTCGCATGGCCCCTGCCTTCCTGCCAGAGGTACCGCCAGGTGACAACGCTCTCCCGCTCGCATCGTATCCACGATGCGGTGGACCCGACACCGACGCAAAGCAAAGGGCGGACCGTGTTCCGGTATGCACCGGACACAGTCCGCCCTGAGCCGCTCCTGCGGCAGTCGGAGCACCTGGACGCTCCACCTGCCGGAGTCAGGACTCGGCGTCCCCGTCCTCGTCCTCCAGAAGGCCCTTCTGCAGCACGGGGCCCTCTCCGGGAGCGAGACTGCCGAGGATCCGCTCAAGGTCGTCCATGGAGGCGAACTCCACGGTGATCTTGCCCTTCTTCTGACCCAGGTCGACCTTCACACGCGTCTCGAAGCGGTCCGAGAGCCGCGTAGCGAGGTCCGACAGCGCTGGGGAGACCAGAGAGCCGGCCCGCGGGCCCTTGGCTCGCTGCGGCTTCTGCGGCCGGGACCCCATGAGGGTCACGATCTCTTCGACCGACCGCACCGAGAGCCCTTCGGCCACGATGCGATGCGCCAGTCGATCCTGCTCCTCCGGGTCATCGACGGACAGGAGGGCTCGCGCGTGCCCCGCGGAGAGCACACCTGCGGCCACCCGGTTCTGCACCTTCGGGGAGAGCTTCAGCAGACGCAGGGTGTTGGACACCTGCGGGCGGGACCGGCCGATACGGTCCGCCAGCTGGTCATGCGTGCAGTTGAAGTCCTTCAGCAACTGGTCGTAGGCGAAGGCCTCCTCCAGCGGATTCAGCTGAGCGCGGTGCAGGTTCTCCAGGAGCGCGTCCAGAAGGAGCTTCTCGTCCTCCGTCGCCCGCACAATCGCCGGGATGGCGTCCAGCTCGAGTTCTCGGCAGGCGCGGAAGCGGCGCTCACCCATGATGAGCTCATAGCGCCCAGGCTCCGTCGGCCGAACGACAACCGGCTGGAGGAGACCGACCTCTCGGATGGAGGTGACGAGCTCGGCCAGCGCGTCGTCGTCGAAGTCCTTGCGCGGCTGCTTCGGGTTCGGCGTGATGGCGTCGAGTGGAACCTCGGCGAAGTGCGCCCCCATGGGCGGCCGAAGCCCTTCGACGCCCCGTGGTGCCGTCAGATCTTCGGTTTCACGTGAAACATGCTGCAGCGTGGCCACCTTCGCCGCGGCCACCCCACGCTCGTTCGGCAGCAGAGGCATCGCCCCAGGGGCAGCAGAAGCCGCACTCCCCAAGGCAGCCGAGGCAACCGACTTCTCGGTCGGGGCGTTAGGGATCAGTGCACCGAGGCCACGACCCAACCCCCTCCGTCGCTCACTCACTGGGTCCCCTCCACCATGCTCGGATCGTTCTGAGCGCCGAGGTGGGCGTGGGTCGCGTCATAGGTGACGCCCACACCCTTCAGCGCGATCTCACGGGCCGCCTCCAGATAGGAGAGGGCTCCGCTTGATCCTGGATCGTAGGTCAGTACCGTTTGCCCGTAGCTCGGGGCCTCGGAGATACGGACCGAGCGGGGAATGCTCGTCCGCAACACCTCCTCGCCGAAGTGGCTGCGCACCTCGTCGGCGACCTGCGACGCCAGCCGCGTCCGGCCGTCGTACATGGTGAGGAGGATCGTCGACACATGCAGCGTGGGGTTGAGATGGCCCCGCACCAGGTCGACGTTGCGCAGCAGCTGCCCCAGCCCCTCCAGGGCGTAGTACTCGCACTGGATGGGGATCAGCACCTCCTGGCCCGCGACAAGAGCGTTGACGGTCAGCAGACCGAGGGAGGGCGGGCAGTCGATGAGGATGTAGTCCAGCGGCTGCTCGTACGCCGTGATCGCTCGCTGGAGCCGGCTCTCGCGTGCGACCAGAGAGACCAGTTCGATCTCCGCACCGGCGAGATCGATCGTGGCGGGCGCACAGAACAGACCCTCGACATCGGGGACCGGCTGGACCACTTCCGAGAGCGGTCGACTCTCGACCAGCACGTCGTAGATGGAGGGCACATCGGCGTGATGGTCGATCCCCAGTGCGGTGGAGGCGTTGCCCTGCGGGTCGAGGTCGACGACCAGGACTCTCGCACCGTGCAGGGCGAGTGACGCGGCAAGATTGACGGTCGTTGTCGTCTTGCCCACACCGCCCTTCTGGTTCGCTACGACCATGACCCGGGTCTGCTCGGGTCGCGGCAGCCCCTCGCCGGCGCGGCCCAAAGCCTCCACCGCCAGTTGGGCAGCACGACCGATCGGCGTGTCGTCCATCGGAGGCGGTGTTTCACGTGAAACATCCGCCCCCATCGACTCGGTACGGGGACCGGGGACCGGATCGGTCATCGGTCCCGCGATATTGGCGTCGGACCGCAAGGATTCACTCTCCTCGACTTCAGGCTCGCAATGAACAGAGCCTCCCATGCCTCCGGGGTCATGAACCAGTGAGGCCTGGTCTTCTGTGGAGAAATCCACCTCTGTGGACAACTCCGTACCCTCCCCGAGCGACCCTAGAGGCTTCCGGTCGCGGGGGTCGGCCGCGGCGCGGCCGCGGCTGATGATGCCGTGCAGCAGTGAGCGACGTTTCACGTGAAACACGATGCACAGCCGCTGATGCCGAACTGCCGCGACACTCCGGCATGCGTCAGCAGGGCAGCTTGTGTGGAGTACGGCCTGGGTGGAGTACGGCTGACCGTTCGAGCCAAGCCGGACGCTATCCGCGACGGCGACGCGTCCGACCGGTCCGTGCGGCCTTGGCCCGCTTGGCCGCGAAGCGCACACCACCGGGGCTCTCGCCCACCTCTACGCGCACCACGGTGGACAGGGGATTCACGACGCCCTCTCCGACGTGGAGGATGGACGTCTGCTCCGCACCGAGTTTGCTCAGCGCCGCGGTCGCCGCCTTCAGCTCCTCCTCGGCCGTGTCGCCCTTGAGGGCGAGCATCTCCCCGTACGGGCGCAGCAGGGGGATGCCCCAGGTGGCGAGGCGGTCCAGTGGAGCCACGGCACGGGCCGTCACCACATGCACCGGCGGCAGCTTGCCCATGACCTCCTCGGCCCGGCCCCGCACCACGGTGACATGGTCCAGGCCCAGCAGCTCGACGACCTCGGTCAGGAAGTTCGTGCGGCGCAGCAGCGGCTCGAGAAGGGTGATCTTCAGGTCTTCCCGCACCAACGCCAGCGGGATACCGGGCAGGCCGGCTCCCGAGCCGACGTCGCACACCGTCACTCCCTCGGGCACGACCTCCGAGAGCACCGCGCAGTTCAGCAGGTGCCGCTCCCAGAGCCGGGGTACTTCTCGCGGGCCGATCAGACCACGCTTCACCCCCGCCTCGGCAAGCAGTTCCGCGTAGCGGACCGCGTCCGCGTAGCGATCACCGAACACATCACGTGCCTGCTCGGGTACAGGGGGGAGCTCCGCTGCCTCCGACACGGGGACCGTCCTTCCGTACGGCACCGGCGCGCCAGGCGCCGGAACCAGAACCACCAGAACTATCAGGCTGACAAAATTCGGCCCCGCCTGCGCAACAGACGGGGCCGGGGAACGAGAGAACCGATCAGGCGGGAAGCACGACGACGAAGCGCTCCGGCTCCTCGCCCTCGGACTCGCTGCGCAGCCCCGCGGCCTTGACCGCGTCGTGCACGACCTTGCGCTCGAAGGGCGTCATCGGCTTCAGCCGCACGGACTCGCCGCTGCTCCTGACCTCGGCCGCGGCCTTGGCACCCAGCTCGGACAGCTCGGCTCGCTTGTCGGCGCGGTACCCCGCGATGTCGAGCATCAGGCGGCTGCGGTCACCGGTCTCGCGGTGCACGGCCAGGCGCGTGAGCTCCTGCAGAGCCTCCAGCACCTCACCGTCCCGGCCGACCAGCTTCTCCAGGTCCCTGCTCTTGCTGTCGCTGATGATCGAGACGGAGGCACGGTCGGCCTCGACGTCCATGTCGATGTCACCGTCGAGGTCGGCGATGTCGAGCAGACCCTCCAGGTAGTCCGCGGCGATCTCGCCCTCCTGCTCGAGGCGGGTGAGGGTGTCTGCACCCTCGGCAGCGGCGGAGATGGTGCCTTCCGTCACGGGATGGACTCCTTCTTACTTCTTCGACGGGGACTTGGGCCGCTGCGGGCCCTTGCGCTGTCCGGACTGGGCCTTGCTGCGGCCACCGCCGGACTTCTGAGCCGGCTTCTTGGCGCCGGCGGCAGGCTTGGCGTCCTGCTGGCCGGCCGGCTCGGCGTCCTGCGGCTCGTCCGACTTGGTCAGCGACGTCTTCGGCTCGGCCTCGCCGGCGGGCTTGGCCTGGCGCTGGGACTTGCTCTGCCGCTTGGGCTGCTGGCGCTTGGGCTGAGCCGCGGTGGCCACGGTCGAGCCGTCCGCGCTCTGGGCGGCCACGGCGGTGTCGCTCTTCACCACGTTGCCGTCGGCCTGAGCCGCCAGGCCCGCCTTGTTCAGACCGTTGATGAACTTCCGCTCGGCCTCGTTGCGGTCCCGGCCCTTGGCGACGATGGCCTTCACGATGGCCTTCTCGCCCCGGCGACGGGTCTTGCCGTGCTCGGTGACGCTCTTGTGCAGCCGCTCCAGGTAGGAGGCCTGCGCCTTGGAGCCCGGCGTCGGGTTGTTGCGGATGACGTACATCTGCTGGCCCATGGTCCACACGTTGGTGGTCAGCCAGTAGACGAGGACACCGACGGGGAAGTTGATACCGAAGACGGCGAACATGACCGGGAAGACGTACATCAGCATCTTCTGCTGCTGCATGAACGGCGTCTTCACCGTGGTGTCGACGTTCTTGGTCATCAGCTGGCGCTGGGTGAAGAACTGCGACGCCGACATCAGCACGATCATGACCGCGGTGATGACCCGGACGTCCGTCAGCGAGGCGCCGAGGGATTCCACCTTGGACGCGCCGTCGGTGAACTTCGCGGCCAGCGGGGCACCGAAGATGTGCGCCTTCTGGGCGCTCTCCAGCAGAGGCTGGTTGATCTTGCCGATGGTGTCGCCGGACGCGATGCCGTTGAGCACGTGGTACAGGGCGAAGAAGAACGGGGACTGCGCCAGGATGGGAAGGCACGAGGAGAGCGGGTTGGTGCCCGTCTCCTTGTACAGCTTCATCATCTCTTCGGACTGACGCTGCTTGTCGTTCTTGTAGCGCTCCTGGATCTTCTTCATCTCCGGCTGGAGCGTCTGCATCCCGCGCGTCGCCTTGATCTGCTTCACGAAGAGCGGGATCAGGCAGATGCGGATGAGGATCACCAGGGACACGATGGACAGGCCCCAGGCCCATCCGGTGTCAGGTCCGAAGATCGCCCCGTACACCGTGTGGAACTGGACGATGACCCAGGAGACGGGCCAGGTGATGAAGCTGAAGAGGCTGGCAATCGTGTCCACTAATCATGCTCCTTGGGCATGGGGCGAGGTCTCTGCGGCCGGGCTCGAAGGATCGGACGAGCTCGGATGAGCAGGCCTTCCTTCGGTGGCCGGTTCGGCGGCGGAGGTCCCGCCCTTGCGTGCCCGCCAGGCGGCACGCAGCATTTCGTGCCACCGCGGGCGCTTGCGCGGCGGAACATGGTCCACGCCGCCCAGCGACCACGGATTGCACCGCAGGATGCGCCAGGCGGTGAGTGCCGTGCCCTTGACGGCTCCGTGCCGGTCGATGGCCGTGTAGCCGTAGTGGGAACACGACGGGTAGTACTTGCACACCGGCCCCAGCAGCGGACTGATCGTCCACTGGTAGAGCTTGATCAGAGCCAGCAGCGGGTACTTCATCGCGCGCCCCCTCCCAGTAGCCGCGCCAGGGCGGCGTCCAGGTCTCGGGCCAGCTGTGCATGGTCGGCGTCACCCGCGCCGGGCAGCGCTCGTACGACTACCAGGCTACCGGGGGGCAACAGGTCGATCCGGTCGCGCATCAGATGGCGAAGCCTGCGCTTCACCTTGTTGCGCACGACCGCGACACCCACGGCTTTGCTCACGACGAAACCCGCACGTGTCCGGGGAGCGCTCTCCCCAGGCGCGTGCGGGTTCGTTGCACCGCTTCGTAGGTGGACGACGAGGGCCGGGCGGCCGGCCCGGCGACCTCGTCGTACCGCGGTCGCGAAGTCCTCGCGCCGCCTCAGCCGGTTCTCGGTGGGCAGCACGATGTCATGACCTGACCGGGATCAGGCGGACAGACGGGCGCGACCCTTGCTGCGGCGGGTCGCGAGAATCGCGCGGCCGGCACGGGTACGCATACGCAGCCGGAAGCCGTGGGTCTTCGCGCGACGACGGTTGTTCGGCTGGAAGGTGCGCTTGCTCACTCGGGGGCTCCAGAAAGATTCGGGTGTTGGCGGGGTGCCGTCCTGGCTGTCACCGTGCGCCCACGAGTAGCTCGCGTTACGCCCGAGTGCACCGCTTTTCGATCACCTTGGACGTGACCTGTGCCCATCGGAGGCAGGCGGCAGCAGCCATCGACAACTCGACCTGGTTACGGTACGTGCGACTGCGCCATTCGGTCAAACCAGCGGTGACCGGGAGACACTTGTCCACAGGCTGGGGACAACAACTTGAACCCTACCCGTCGCGCTGACTACCGTG